>NZ_BAABKC010000047.1:0-98238 GCF_039543625.1 Streptomyces similanensis
CCGTCGGCGCCCGCGACCGCGATCAGGACGTGCCGTGCGGTGGAGTGGGGGGTCGAGGCGTGTCGGGCCATGTGTGATGCCGCCTTCCGCTGCGCTGGGTAACGAGTTCAGCGCACAGGGTAGTTGAGACGCAGCCCACGCTCCAAAGCCGACCCGCGGGGTCGGCAGGCGCGCCACGATGCGTCAAACTGGTCTTCCGTGAGCCTTCATCTCCCGTCTCCCGCCCGCGTCGTGCTGCTGTGCGGCCCCTCGGGCTCGGGCAAGTCCCTGGTCGCCGCCCGTTCCGGGCTGCCCGTGCTGCGCCTCGACGACTTCTACAAGGAGGGCGACGACCCCACGCTGCCTCTGGTGGCGGGGAGTTCGGACATCGACTGGGACCACCCGGCCTCCTGGGACGCGGACGTCGCGGTCGCGGCGATCAGCAGCCTGTGCGCGACGGGCAGCACGGGCGTGCCCGTGTACGACATCGCGCGCAGCGCCCGCACCGGGGAGGACACGCTGCGCATCGGCCGTACGCCGCTGTTCATCGCGGAGGGGATCTTCGCCGCCGAGATCGTGGGCCGCTGCCGTGAGCTGGGCCTGCTGGCCGACGCGCTGTGCCTGGCCCGCGGTCCGGTCACCACCTTCCGCCGGCGGTTCCTGCGCGATCTGCGGGAGGGCCGCAAGTCGGTGCCGTTCCTGGTGCGCCGGGGCTGGCGGCTGATGCGCGCCGAGCGGTCCATCGTCGCCCGCCAGGTGGCCCTGGGCGCGTACGCCTGCGACCGGGACGAGGCGCTGGGCCGCCTGGCCGCGGCGGCGGACCACCGCCCCGAGACCCGCACGGCCGCCTGACCCCGGAGCGGTCACCGCACGACCGCCGCCGTCCCGGACGGCGGCCCGGCACACACGAAAGCGGGACCGGTCGGCCCCCCAGCCGTCCGGTCCCGCTTCCTCGGTGCTCCCCCACTTTCCCCCGTGATCCCCCCGGTACCGCTCCCCACTCCCCCGTGGGCTCCCCCGGTACCGCTCCCCCGTTCCCCCCGTCCCCCCGGGTTTCCCCCGTACCTCCGGCTCGCTCAGGCGACGAGCTCGCCGAAGGACTCCTCCTGGTCACGGCCGAAGCTGAGGACCTCGTCCTCGCGCAGCCGGCGCAGCGAGCGCCAGATGCTGGACTTCACCGTGCCGACGCTGATGCCGAGGATGTCGGCGATCTCCGGGTCCGTGCGGCCCTCGTAGTAGCGCAGGACCAGCATGGTGCGCTGGAGTTCGGGCAGCCGGGCCAGCGCCTGCCACAGGACGGCGCGCAGCTCGGTGCCGCGCATGGCGTCCGTGTCGCCGGGCGTCTCCGGCAGTTCCTCGGTCGGGTACTCGTTGAGCTTGCGCCGCCGCCAGGCGCTGATGTGCAGGTTGGTCATGGTGCGGCGGAGGTATCCGCCGACGGCCGCCTTGTCGCTGATCCGGTCCCACGCCCGGTAGGTCGAGAACAGCGCGCTCTGGAGCAGGTCCTCGGCCTCGAAGCGGTCACCGGTGAGGTGGTAGGCGGTCGCGTACAGGGAGGCGCGGCGCTCCTGGACGTAGGCGGTGAACTCCGCCTCCGACCGGGTGCGGCGCTCCTCCGTGGCCTCCCCGTACGCGTTTCCCCCGTGCGCACTCCCCCCGGGCGTCTCCCCGGTGCGCGCGTCCACCACCGTCATGTAGGCGGTGGTGTGCTGACGCCCGGCGCCACGGGAGCACCCCCGCACTCCCAGTGCGGCGCCGGACTTCTCCGGACCCCGGGTCACGTCGTGCAGACGCGTGACCACCGCGCTGGTGCTGTTGCCGTGCAGCGTGTTCATCTCGCGCCCCCCGTCGTGGAGTTCCGGTGTCCGTCGTGCTTGTCTGCCTGTGCCGAGAATCCTTACGCCGCCACTTCATGGCCGTGTCCGCCGACTGTCACAGACCTGTCACAGGGCCCCGGGCGTCCCAGGTCGGAGAGGTGTGTCCGGGTGTGTGCGCGGGGGCGCTCGTGGGGGTGTCGAAACCCCGAGCCCGGATGGGCCAGAATGAGCCCTGTGCCTTCCCTGTTGCTGATCGAGGACGACGACGCCATCCGGACGGCCCTGGAGCTCTCGCTGACGCGCCAGGGACACCGGGTGGCCACCGCTGCCAGCGGCGAGGACGGTCTGAAGCTGCTGCGCGAGCAGCGGCCGGACCTCATCGTCCTGGACGTCATGCTGCCCGGCATCGACGGCTTCGAGGTGTGCCGGCGCATCCGGCGCACGGACCAGCTGCCGATCATCCTGCTGACCGCGCGCACCGACGACATCGACGTGGTGGTGGGCCTGGAGTCCGGTGCGGACGACTATGTCGTCAAGCCGGTGCAGGGGCGGGTGCTGGACGCGCGGATCCGGGCCGTGCTGCGGCGCGGCGAGCGGGAGTCGACGGACTCGGCGACGTTCGGCGGCCTGGTCATCGACCGGTCGGCGATGACGGTGACGAAGAACGGCGAGGACCTCCAGCTGACCCCGACCGAGCTGCGGCTGCTGCTGGAGCTGAGCCGGCGGCCCGGTCAGGCGCTGTCCCGGCAGCAGTTGCTGCGGCTGGTGTGGGAGCACGACTACCTCGGTGACTCGCGGCTGGTGGACGCCTGTGTGCAGCGGCTGCGCGCCAAGGTCGAGGACGTTCCGTCGTCCCCGACGCTGATCCGTACCGTGCGCGGGGTCGGCTACCGCCTGGACGCGCCTCAGTGACGACGGCGCGAGGGGGGCTCCGCGGCTGGTTCGCGGGGCGGGGGAAGGCTCTGTCCGGGCTGCGGTTCACCAGTCTGCGGCTGCGGCTCGTCGTCGTCTTCGCGCTGGTGGCGCTGACCGCCGCGGTGTCGGCGTCGGGGATCGCCTACTGGCTCAACCGCGAGGCGGTGCTCACCCGCACCCAGGACGCGGTGCTGCGCGACTTCCAGCAGGAGATGCGCAACCGGGCGGGCACGCTGCCGGTGCACCCGACGCAGGACCAGTTGCAGCGCACGGCCGGGCAGATGGCCAACAGCAGCCAGCGGTTCAGCGTCCTGCTGGTGGCCGAGGACGCGAACGGCCGTGCGGTGTACGGGAATTCGGGCGGCCTGAGCGGTTTCGCGCTGGAGGACGTGCCCCCGTCGCTGCGCACCGCGGTGAACAAGGCGCAGCCGGTCGACTCGTCCAACAAGTCGCCGTACCACCTGTACTGGCAGCGGGTCACCGAGCACGGCACCCCGTACCTGGTGGCCGGCACCCGGATCATCGGCGGCGGGCCGACCGGTTACCTGCTCAAGTCGCTGGAGCCGGAGGCCAAGGACCTCAACTCGCTGGCCTGGTCGCTGGGGGTCGCCACCGCGCTCGCCCTGGTGGGAGCGGCGCTGCTGGCGCAGGCCGCCGCCACCACCGTGCTCAAGCCGGTGCACCGGCTCGGGATCGCGGCGCGCCGGCTCGGCGAGGGCCGGCTCGACACCCGGCTGCGGGTCTCCGGCACCGACGAACTGGCCGATCTGTCGCGGACGTTCAACAACGCGGCCGAGGCGCTGGAGAAACGGGTCGCCGACATGGCGGCCCGGGACGAGGCCTCCCGGCGGTTCGTCGCCGACATGAGCCATGAGATGCGGACGCCGCTGACCGCCATCACCGCCGTGACAGAGGTGCTGGAGGAGGAGCTGGAGTTCGAGGGCGGCGGCTTCGACCCGATGATCGAGCCCGCGGTGCGGCTGGTCGTCAGCGAGACCCGGCGGCTCAACGACCTGGTCGAGAACCTGATGGAGGTCACCCGCTTCGACGCGGGCACGGCCCGGCTGGTCCTGGACGACGTGGACATCGCCGACCAGATCACCGCCTGCATCGACGCCCGGGCCTGGCTGGACGCGGTGGAGCTGGACGCCGAGCGCGGCCTGCACGCCCGGATCGACCCGCGCCGCCTGGACGTCATCCTCGCCAACCTCATCGGCAACGCGCTCAAGCACGGCGGCTCCCCGGTACGGGTCTCGGTGCGCGAGGAGGGCGGCGAGACGCCGGAGTCGGCGCAGATGGTCATCCGGGTGCGCGACCACGGCCCCGGCATCCCCGAGGACGTGCTGCCGCACGTGTTCGACCGGTTCTACAAGGCGAGCGCGTCCCGGCCGCGCTCGGAGGGCAGCGGTCTGGGCCTGTCCATCGCCCTGAACAACGCGCACATCCACGGCGGCGACATCACCGCCGCCAACTCGCCCGAGGGCGGCGCGGTGTTCACCCTGCGGCTGCCCCGGGACGCCTCCGCGCTCACCGAGGAACCGCCCGAGGCCGACGGCGACGGCGACGGCAGCGGCAGCGGTGGCAGGGCGCGGAACGGCGGCGCGGACGAGGGGTCGAAGGGGGGCGCCCGATGACGACGGCACGGGACGAGCGCGGGCGCGGGCAGGTGCGCGGGCGCGCGGAAGTGCGCGGACGCGTCGAGGCGCGCGGACGCGTCGAGGCGCGCGGGCGCGCAGGCGGGCGTGTGACGGGGCGCGGACGCGGGCGTGGGCGGGGTGCGGTGGTGCGCGGGCGCGCTCTGCTGGCGCTGCCGGCGCTGGCGCTGCTGCTGGCCGGGTGCGGGATCCGCCCCACCGAGGTGCCCACCGACTTCGGCGGCGCGCCCTCGCGGGTGCCCTGCTCGCTGACCCAGCCCGACGGGGCCGTCCAGGTCTCGCGCGGGGTGCCCGTCCAGGTGTTCCTGCTGTGCGGTTCGTCGCTGGTGACCGTGGACCGCGTGGTGCGGGTGCCGGAGGGCACGGCGGACGCGCGGCGGCGGGTGATCGTGGCGCAGGGGCTGCTGGAGCAGCTGGCCGCGCCGCCCTCGGCGAGTGAGCGGGCGGCCGGGTACACGACGCACGTGCCGCACGCCCTGACCGTCGCCGGTCCGCACCCCAAGGACCCCGAGGACACGCTGCGGCTGGGCGCCGCCCCGGCCGCCCTGTCGGCGTACGCGCTCGCGCAGATCGTCTGCACGCTGTCGGACTCGGCGGCGGCCGAGGGCGACGGCTCGGTGGTCCTCGGCGGCCCCGGCGACAGCGCCCCGCGCCGCTACGAGTGCACGGACGACCTGCGCTCCCGCCCCGGCACCACGAGGCCCCCGTCGTCGGAGGCGACCGCCGAGTAGGCGCCGCAGCGGGGCGGGCGGCGCCCGGTGTGGCGCGCGCCTCACCGAGGGGGGCGGGCGGCGCCGGAACCGCGCGGGCGGGTGGGCGCGTCTTGGGTGGCGTGCAGCGTCAAGGCTCCGTCGGCGGCAGCGCCGCGATCCGCGTCCGCGTGACCGGGAGTGTCCTCCTCGTCGCCCATCTCGCGTTCGTCGCCTGGCTGATGCTGCGTCCGCTGGACGTGCCCTGGGTGCTGCCCGCCAATCTGCGTCCGTTCGCCACCGTCCGCGCCGATCTGGCGCTGGGCGGGGCCGAGGCCGTCCGGCGGATCGGGGAGGGGCTGGGGCTGCTGGCGCCGCTGGGCGTGCTGCTGCCGCTGGCGCACGGCCGGCTGCACGTCTCCCCCCTCGGCTCGCTGGTGCGCACCGTCGCCGCGGGCGCCATGGTCTCGCTGGCCATCGCCCTGCTCCAGACCGGTGTGCCGGGGCGGGTCGTGGACGTCGACACGCTGTTCCTGAACACGCTGGGAGTCGCCGTCGTCCACCTCGCGGCCGTCCCGGCCGTCCGTTCCCGGCTCCGCCGCAGGGCCGGGCGCCTGGACGGGCACCCGGACGGGTCCGCGGTGCGTCGGCAGGACGCGGCTCAGGGTCGGACCCCGACGATTCCCAGGGTCGGGATCGCTCCCTGGAGTGACGTTTTGCCCCCTTCGTCTCCGTAACGTGGAGGTCAGACGGGGCGCCGACGGGGAGGCCCCGCACCACAGCCACGGAGGCATCACGATGAACGCCCTTGCCCGCCCCACCCATGGCCGCGTGATCGGCGGAGTGTGCGCCGCGCTGGCTCGGCGCTTCGGCACCTCCGCGACGACGATGCGGGTGATCTTCCTGGTCTCGTGCCTGCTGCCGGGCCCGCAGTTCCTGGTCTACCTCGCCCTGTGGATCCTGCTGCCCGCCGAGGGCAAGGCCGCCCGCACGGCCTGGTAGCCGCCGTCCGTGTACGCCGCCGGGGCGCGCCCTGAGGTTCAAGGGCGCGCCCCGGCGGCGTGTCGGCGTCGCCGCGGGCTCGGGCGGCGACGCCGGGGGTCGGGCGAGGGTCAGGCAGGGGTCAGGCGGGGGTTCAGCCGATCGGGAAGCCGTTCACCTGCACGCCGTTGGTGGGCATGCTCTGCACCGGCATGCCGCCGAGCAGCTTGCCGACCGGCTCTACGGGGCCGTTCTGGAGGCCGCCGGCGGCGGGCTGGGCGGCGGAGAGCCCCGAGCCGAGCACGGGCTGGGTCTGGTCCAGGGCGCGGCCGGCTCCGGGCAGCTGGGCGACGTTCCCCGTCGGCAGCTCCTTGGCGACGGCGCCCAGCGCCTGGCCGGCGTCCGGCAGGGCCGGCGCGGCGTTCGCGGCGCCCGCGCCGACGGCGGCGAAAGCGGCGCCGAGAGCGGCGACACCGAGGGTCTTGGCGGCAGACTGCTTCATGAGAACGCGTCCTTGACTGGAAGACGGGGACTGAGCGGTTGTCGACCGTAGACACGGCCCGCCGCCGTCCGCAAACAACGGAATGCGGACGGAAGGTGAAGACGGCCGGCCGGCCCCCGTTTCGCGGTCATCCCCCGAATGGCGAGGAACCGCTGGTGGGCGCGGCCTGCTTAAACAGCCATTCGGATTTCAGCGCCGCGTACCCGGGCTTGATCACATCATTGATCATGGCCAGACGTTCATCGAAAGGAATGAACGCCGACTTCATTCCGTTGACGGTGAACCATTGCAGGTCGTCGAGCGTGTAGCCGAAGGCGTCGACAAGGTGCTCGAATTCCCGGCTCATGCTGGTGTGGGACATCAGACGATTGTCCGTGTTCACGGTGGCGCGGAAATGCAGTCGGCGCAGCAGTCCGATCGGGTGTTCGGCGTACGAGGCGGCCGCCCCGGTCTGGAGGTTGGAGCTGGGGCACAGCTCCAGCGGGACGCGCTTGTCGCGCACGTAGGAGGCGAGCCGCCCGAGTTCGACCGTGCCGTCCTCGTGGACGGTGATGTCGTCGATGATGCGCACTCCGTGCCCGAGCCGGTCGGCGCCGCACCATTGCAGCGCCTGCCAGATGGAGGGCAGTCCGAACGCCTCCCCGGCGTGGATGGTGAAGTGGTTGTTGGCCCGCTTCAGGAACTCGAAGGCGTCCAGGTGCCGGGTGGGCGGGTAGCCGGCCTCGGCGCCCGCGATGTCGAAGCCGACGACGCCCGAGTCCCGGTGGCGCTCGGCCAGTTCGGCGATCTCCAGGGAGCGGGCCGCGTGCCGCATCGCGGTGAGCAGGGCGCCGATCCGGACGCGCCGGCCGTCGGCGAGGGCGGCCCGCTCGCCCTCCCGGAAGCCCTCGTTGACGGCCTCGACGACCTCCTCCAGGCTCAGCCCGCCCTCCAGGTGCTGCTCGGGGGCGTAGCGCACCTCGGCGTAGACGACGCCGTCCGCGGCGAGGTCCTCGGCGCATTCGCGGGCGACCCGGACGAGCGCGTCGCGGGACTGCATCACGCCGACGGTGTGCGAGAAGGTCTCCAGATAGCGTTCCAGGGAACCGGAGTCGGCGGCCTCGCGGAACCACAGGCCGAGTTTGTCCGGGTCGGTGTCGGGAAGCGCGGAGTACCCGTTCGCCCGGGCGAGTTCCACGACGGTGGCCGGGCGGAGGCCGCCGTCCAGGTGGTCGTGCAGCAGCACCTTGGGCGCCCGGAGGATCTGGTCCGAGCTCGGTGTGTTTCCCGTGGGGGCAGTCTGGCTCGTCATGCGCGCACTCTAACTCCTACGCGCGTAGAAAGCGCCGTGCCGGAGCCGTGCGGAAAGCACTCCGTTCACACCCGCGTGTTCCGGCCGGCGGAATTGTCGATACGCAACGGTGACCGCACGGACGGGTGGCGTACACCGGTGCTTCTGACACTGTTCTGTCATGGCACAGCAAGCGACGCCGGTTCGCACGGCCCGGCTGGGGAGGACGCTCGGCCCGGGGCCGACGGCGGTGAACGGAGCGGTGCTGCTGCTCCCGGGCGGGCAGGAGGAGTCCGGCCGAAGACCGTCCCCGCTGCTGGCGGCCGCCTCGGTGCGCGCGCTGGGCCGCCGGCTGGTGCGGGCCGGCCGCGCCGAGCAGCTGGCCGTGCACGTGGTGCACTACCGCTACCGCGGCTGGAACGGCAGCGAGGAGCACCTCGCCCGCGACGCCGCCTGGGCGGTGGACGAGACCGTACGGCGCTACGGCGACGTCCCGGTGTGCCTGGCCGGTGTGGACATGGGCGGCCGGGCGGCGCTGCGCGCGGGCGGTCACGAGGCCGTCAACTCCGTGGTGGCGATCGCCCCCTGGCTGCCCGAGGACGACGTCGCCGCCTCCCCCGAACCGGTGAAGCAGCTCGCCGGGCGCCGGGTGCTCGTCGTGCACGGCACGAACGACGCCCGCACCGATCCCGAGCTGTCCTTCCGGTACGCGGCGCGGGCGAAGAAGGCCAACCGGGAGGTGTGCCGGTTCGAGGTGCACGCGGACGGGCACGGGCTGCGCCAGTACCGCGACGAAGTCGCCTCGCTCACCGCCGACTTCATGATGGGGACGCTGTTCGGGCGGGCGTTCTCCCGCCCGGTCCAGGACGCGCTGGCCGCACCGCCCCCGCTGGGGCTGCGGATGCCGCTGGCGGCGGGCTTCGGGAAGTCGCTGAGCTGGTAGGGGTGTCGGGGTCGCCGACACCCGGCTCGGCCCCGGAAGGCGGGCGGTTCGAGGGGTCAGGGGAGCAGGCGGCCGCGGCGGGAGAGGAGGAACCGCTTGAAGGCGGCCACCGGGGGTGTGTCCGGGTGGCCCTCCAGCCAGGCCACGCCGATCTCGCGCACCGCGCGCGGCGCGGTGACCGTCAGCTCGGCGACGCCCGGGCGGGGCACGGCCGGCGGCGGCAGCAGGGCCACGCCGAGGCCCGCCGCCACCAGGCCGCGCAGCGTCTCGGCCTCCTCGCCCTCGAAGGCGATCCGCGGCGTGAAGCCGGCCGCGCGGCACAGGTCGTCGGTGATCCGGCGCAGCCCGTAGCCGGGTTCCAGGGTCACGAACGCCTCGTCGGCGGCCTCGGCCAGGCGGACGCGGCGGCGGGCGGCGAGGCGGTGGCCGGCCGGGACGACCAGGCGCAGCTTCTGCTCGTCCAGGCGGCGCGCCACCAGGTCGGGCGCGTCCGGGACCGGCGAGGTGAGGCAGAGGTCCAGCTCACCGGCGCGCAGCCGCTCCAGCATGGCCTCGCCGTAGTTCTGGACCAGGCTGAAGCGGACGCGGGGGTGGTCGGCGCGGAAGGCGTGGATGAGGCCGGGCACGGTCTCGGCGCCCATGGTGTGCAGGAAGCCGAAGGCGACCTTGCCGGTGGCCGGGTCGGCGTCCGCGCGCACCTCCTCGGCGGCGCGCTCGATCTCGGCGAGGGCGCGTTCGACGGAGGCGAGGAAGGTGCGGCCGGCGGGGGTGAGGGCGACGGTGCGGCCCCGGCGGGCGAAGAGGTCGACGCCGAGATCCTGTTCGAGGCGGACCATGGCGCGCGACAGGGTGGACTGCGGGACGCGCATCTCCTGGGCGGCCCGGGTGACGTGCTCGGTGCGGGCGACGCCGGCGAAGTGCGCGAGGCGCGGCGCGAGCAGCAGGGCGACCTCCTCGCCGCGGTCCACGATGACTTCTGTGTCACCGGACGGTGACAGACGAACTCCTGACCTCTGCTGATGCACCATGGGAACGATTATGGCGAGTCCGTGCATTGGACGGATGACGGCCCGGCTTCCTACCGTCGTCGTATGTCTCCCGCCGATACCGGGGCGTCCGCTGTCGTGGGCGCCGCACCGCACGCTTCCGCCGCTTCCGACCCGACCGCGGGCGGGGCCGCCGACTCCCGGATGACGCCGGGCGGTCCCGGCTACCGCCGGATGAGCCTGGCCCTGTTCCTCGCCGGGGTCGCGACCTTCGCGCTGCTGTACTCCACCCAGGCGCTGCTGCCGCTGATCTCCGCCGAGTACGGGGTGGCGGCGAGCGAGGCGAGCTGGACGGTGGCGGCGGCGACCGGCGGTCTCGCGCTGTTCGTGCTGCCGATGAGCGCCCTGTCGGAACGTTTCGGCCGCCGTACGGTGATGACGGCCTCGCTGGCGGTCGCGGTGGCCGTCGGGCTGCTGGTGCCGTTCGCGCCGTCGCTGGGCGCGCTGGTGGTGCTGCGGGCGTTGCAGGGCGCCGCGCTGGCGGGGGTGCCGGCCTCGGCGCAGGCGTACCTGGCGGAGGAGGTCCGGCCCCGGGCCCTGGTCACGGCGATCGGCCTGTTCGTGGCCGGCAACAGCGTGGGCGGGATGAGCGGCCGGGTGATGACCGGCTGGGTGGCGCAGGAGTGGGGCTGGCGGGCCGCCGTCGGGGTGGTCGGCGCGGTCGCGGTGCTGTGCGCGGTGGCGTTCCGGATGCTGCTGCCGGCGCCGCGCCACTTCACGCCGGGGTCGCTGCGCCCGCGGGTGCTGGCCGGCACGGTCCGCGACCATCTGTCGAACCCGCTGCTGCGCCGCCTGTACGCGATCGGCGCGCTGTTCATGACGGTGTTCGGCGGCGTCTACACGGTGATCGGCTACCGGCTGACCGAGGCGCCCTTCTCGCTGCCGCAGGGCGTCATCGGCTCGATCTTCCTGGTGTACCTGGTGGGCACGGTGTCGGCGTCGACGGCGGGGCGGCTGGTGGGCCGGGTCGGCCGCCGGGGCGCCCTGTACCTGGCGGGCGCGACGACGGCGGCGGGGCTGCTGCTGTCGCTGCTGGACTCGGTCGTGCCGGTGCTGCTGGGCCTGGTGCTGATCACGGCGGGCTTCTTCGCCGGTCACGCGGTCGCCTCCTCGGCGGTGAGCCGGACGGCGGCGCACGGCCGCGCGCAGGCCTCCGCCCTGTACCAGTCGGCGTACTACATCGGCTCCAGCGTGGGCAGCACGGTCGGCGCGACCGCCTTCCACGCCCAGGGCTGGTCGGGGACGGTCGGCGTGGGGCTGCTGGCGGTGCTGGGCGTGGTGGCGATCACGGTCCTCGGGTCCCGGGCGGCGCGCGTGGCGCAGCGGCGCACGCCGGTGTCCGCGTGACCGGCGCCCTGCCTGTGACCTGCTGATCCGTCCGCTGCGGGGGCCGTTGTCAGTGGCCTGCGCTAGCTTTTCGCAGTGCCGGGCGCGACAACGCGTCCGGGACGGGAACAGCCACGGGGCGGGTGGACGACGAATGGGCGACGGTACGGCGACGGCGACCGATCTCGGCATGGAGCTGGAGAAGTACCGGGTCGAGCTGACCGGCTACTGCTACCGCATGCTCGGTTCGTCGTTCGAGGCGGAGGACGCGGTCCAGGACACCCTGGTGCGTGCCTGGCGCAGCCACGACAAGTTCGAGGGCCGGTCCAGTCTGCGGTCCTGGCTGTACCGGATCGCGACCAACGTGTGCCTGGACCTGCTGTCGGCGGGCAGCAAGCGGGCGCGGCCGATGGATCTGACCGAGTCGACGCCGCTGGCCCGGGCCGCGCTGGTGCCCCGCCCGGACAGCACCTGGCTGGAGCCGATGCCGGACGGCCGGGTGCTGCCGTCGGTCGAGGACCCGGCGCAGGCGGCGCTCGCCAAGGAGTCGGTGCGGCTCGCCTTCATGGCCGCGCTCCAGCGGCTGCCGGCCAAGCAGCGGGCGGTGCTGATCCTGCGGGAGGTGCTGGCCTGGAAGGCGAGCGAGGTCGCCGAACTGCTCGGCACGACGGTCGCCTCGGTCAACAGCGCCCTCCAGCGGGCCCGGGCCACGCTCGCCGAGCGGGAGGAGCAGGGGGCCGGGGCGCAGGTGTCCGACCCGCTGGACGAGGCGCAGCAGCGGCTGCTGGAGCGCTATGTGCGGGCCTTCGAGGGGTACGACATGACGGCGCTGACCGCGCTGCTGCACGAGGACGCGGTCATGACGATGCCGCCGTTCGACCTGTGGCTGACCGGTTCGGCCGACATCACCGGTTTCATGTCGACCATGGGCGCCTCCTGCGCGAACTCCCGGCTGCTGCCGGTGCGGGCCAACGGCCTGCCGGGCTTCGCCCACTACAAGCCGGACCCGGAGCGGGGCGGCTTCACCCCGTGGGCGGTGCAGGTGCTGGAGATATCACGGGGGCGGATCACCGGGTTCCACTGCTTCCTGGACACGGCCCGGTGGTTCCCGCTGTTCGGGCTGCCCCTCCACCTGGAAGGGGAGGCCGGCCAGGTCGAGCAGGGTCAGTAGCGCCGGGTCGGGGTCGCGCAGTCGTATCCCCGCCCCGGCCCGCCGGGCGGTGAGCAGCAGCCGCGCCAGCAGGTCCACGGCGCCGAGTCCGGGCGGTCCGAGCCCGCCGACGTCGCACACCACGGTCCGGGCGCCGGCCTCGGCCAGCAGTCGCCGCATGTCGTCGCACAGCCTCCTCACCCCCTCGCGGGTGACGGGGCCGGCGAGCACGAGCACGGGTGCGGCGGGTGTCTTGGCGTCCACGCCTTCTCAGACCG
Organism: Streptomyces similanensis; assembly: GCF_039543625.1. NCBI lineage: Bacteria > Bacillati > Actinomycetota > Actinomycetes > Kitasatosporales > Streptomycetaceae > Streptomyces > Streptomyces similanensis. The sequence continues at coordinate 12,552 of NZ_BAABKC010000047.1, forward strand.
GGCGACGGGCCCCAACTCATCGGGCGGGGCGCCGGCGGGGCGCTGATCACCTCGGCGGGGATCACGTCGGCGGGGATCACGTCGGCGGGGATCACGTTGACCTGCCGGTCGCGCCGACCGGAGGGTGAGCGCATGCCGCATGGATCAGCACCGCCCCGGACCGTCGACGGCCTTCTCCCGCCCGGTGAGGGGGCCGCGTGCGGGGAGTGCTGACCGGGTTCGCGGTCATCGCGGTGGTGATCGGCGTCGGCTGGGCGCTCGGGCGGCGCGGCTCGCTGGGCGAGCAGGGCGGCGAGGTGCTGACCCGGCTGGCGTTCGAGGTGGCGACGCCGGCGCTGCTGTTCACCACGCTGGCCCGCGCGGACCTGACGGTGGTGTTCTCCGGCCGGCTGCTGGTGACGGCGCTGAGCACGGCGGCGGCCGCGGGCGTCTTCGTGGTGGTGGGCGTCGTACGGCGCTGGGGCGTGGGCCGCACGACGATCGGCGCCCTGTGCTCCAGCTACGTCAACTCCGGCAACCTCGGCATCCCGATCGCCGCGTACGTGCTGGGCGACGCCTCGCTGGTGGCGCCGGTGCTGCTGTTCCAGCAGATCGTGGTGACGCCCGTCGCGCTGACGGTGCTGGACCTGACGGGTGCGGGCGGGAAGGGGCCGCTGTGGCGGCGGCTGCTCACCCCGCTGCGCAATCCGGTCGCGGTGGGGGCGCTCGGCGGGGTCCTGGTCTCGGCGTCCGGATGGACGGTGCCCGGCCCGGTCAGGGAGCCGCTGACCCTGATCGCCGGCATGTCCGTCCCGGCGGTGCTGCTGGCCTTCGGCATCGCCCTGCCCGGCAGCGCGGCGCCCGGCCGCGGCCGGGACCGCCATCCGGTGCTGTTGTCCGTCGCCCTGAAGTCGGTGGGCCAGCCGCTGGCCGCCTGGGCGCTGGCGTCCGGCGTCTTCGGCCTGCGCGGTGCCTCCCTGCTGGACGTGGTGGTCACCTCGGCCCTGCCCGCCGCCCAGAACCTGTTCACCTACGCCGGCCGCTACGGGACGGCCGAGACCCTGGCCCGCGAGTCCATCCTCCTGTCCACCCTGCTCTCGGTGCCGGTCCTGGTGGCGATCGCGGCGCTGCTGGGTTGAGGGGCGGTCAGTCGAGCGGGAAGTCGTCGGTGTCGATGACCAGGTCGAACGGCGCCGGGAGCTTGATGGGCTCACCGAACTTGGCCGTGGCCAGGGGGCGGTACACGTCGCCCCTCGGCTCCCCGTAGAGCGTGGTGGCGGGGCCGTCGGGGGCCCAGCGGTCGACGAGGAGGTAGAACGGGATGCCTGCGGTGGCGTAGGCGGCGGGCTTGCTGATGCGGTCGTGGCGGGCGTTCGACTTGGACGTCACTTCTACGACGAGTTCGGCGACCACAGCAGAGACATGAGTGTCCGATTCCACACATTGCGACCGGGGGGCCACCACTAGATCCGGGACGAGCATGCCCAGTCGCGAGGGCACAGCCATGGCCAACGTCTGGTAGATCCCCCAGTCACCGGGGATCACGGAGTAGAGGCGACGCTGAATCAACTCCGCGATGACGTTGTGACGAGGTGCGGGAGCAGGTGACACGGTGATGATCCCCTCGATGATCTCCACCTTGCTGCCCTCGGGCCATTCCATCTCTTCCCAGAACCGGACGAGGTCGTCCCAGCTCTGGTCGGGGTCCTGGCTCACGGTGAGTGCGCTCATGGCGGTTCTCCTATCGGTGCGTCACCGATCCCAGCATGCCGAACGGGACCGGTGGCCGTCCACCGGTCCCGTTCACCCGAAGGGGTAAAGCACCTGGTCAGGCGATACGTTCCAGCACGACCGGGGAGGTGGTGAAGGCCGTGCCGGCCGGGGCGATGTCGTAGGAGCCCTCGGTGGCCTCAAGGGCGTACGCGAAGCGGTCCGGGGTGTCGGTGTGCAGGGTCATCAGGGGCTGGCCGGCGGTGACCGTGTCGCCGGGCTTGGCGTGCAGTTCGACGCCCGCCGCCGCCTGCACCGGGTCCTCCTTGCGGGCCCGGCCGGCGCCCAGGCGCCAGGCGGCGACACCGATGTCGTAGGCGTCCATGCGGGTCAGGACGCCGGAGGCGGGGGCCGTGATCACGTGCTGGTCCTGGGAGGTGGGCAGGGCCGCGTCCGGGTCGCCGCCCTGGGCCGCGATCATGCGCCGCCAGACGTCCATCGCCGAGCCGTCGGCCAGCGCCTTGGCCGGGTCGGCGTCCTTCAGGCCGGCCGCGTCCAGCATCTCCCGGGCCAGGGCGAGGGTCAGTTCGACCACGTCGGCCGGGCCGCCGCCGGCCAGGACCTCGACCGACTCGCGGATCTCCAGCGCGTTGCCCGCGGTCAGGCCGAGCGGGGTGGACATGTCGGTGAGCAGCGCGACCGTCTTCACTCCGTGGTCGGTGCCGAGGCCGACCATGGTGGAGGCGAGTTCGCGGGCGTCCTCGACGGTCTTCATGAAGGCGCCGGAGCCGACCTTGACGTCCAGGACCAGGGAGCCGGTGCCCTCCGCGATCTTCTTGGACATGATGGAGGAGGCGATCAGCGGGATGGCCTCGACGGTGCCGGTGACGTCGCGCAGGGCGTAGAGCTTCTTGTCGGCGGGCGCCAGGCCGTCGCCGGCCGCGCAGATCACCGCGCCGCAGCCGTCGAGCACCGACAGCATCTCCTCGTTGGACAGCAGCGCGCGCCAGCCGGGGATCGACTCCAGCTTGTCCAGCGTGCCGCCGGTGTGGCCGAGGCCGCGCCCGGACAGCTGCGGGACGGCCGCGCCGCAGGCGGCGACCAGCGGGGCCAGCGGCAGGGTGATCTTGTCGCCGACGCCGCCGGTGGAGTGCTTGTCGGCGGTGGGGCGGGACAGGGCGGAGAAGTCCATGCGCTCGCCGGAGGCGATCATCGCGGCGGTCCAGCGGGCGATCTCCCGGCGGTCCATGCCGTTGAGCAGGATGGCCATGGCGAGCGCGGACATCTGCTCGTCGGCGACCTCCCCGCGGGTGTACGCGTCGATGACCCAGTCGATCTGCTCGTCGCTGAGCGCGCCGCGGTCCCGCTTGGTGCGGATGACGGAGATGACGTCCATGGCCATGGGGTTCGGTTCCTTCCGGTGGTGCGAAGGGGGCTGAGAGAGGGGGAGCCCCGGAAAAGGGTGCGGCCCCTCCGGGCCGGGACGGGCTCGGAGGGGCCGCACGGTCTCACTTGGCGAGGTGGTCCGGGCCGAAGGCCTGCGGCAGCATCGCGGACAGCGGCCAGATTCCCTCGGGGGTCTCCAGCAGCAGGTCCGGGCCGCCGAACTCGTACAGCAGCTGGCGGCAGCGCCCGCACGGCACCAGGATGTCGCCGCGGCCGTCCACGCAGGTGAAGTGGGTCAGCCGGCCGCCGCCGCTGTTCTGGAGCTGCGAGACGAGACCGCACTCGGCGCACAGGCCGATCCCGTAGGAGGCGTTCTCGACGTTGCAGCCGGTGACGGTGCGGCCGTCGTCGACGAGGGCGGCGACGCCGACCGGGTAGCCCGAGTAGGGGGCGTAGGCGCGGCACATCGCCGCGCGCGCCTCCTCGCGCAGCGCGTCCCAGTCGACCGTCGCCGGCTCCCGCGTCACTTGCCCTGTCCCTTCCGGTACGGCAGGCCGTCCGCCTTCGGCATCCGCAGGTGCTGCGCGGACAGCGACAGCACCAGCAGGGTGACGATGTACGGGGTCGCGGTGACGACCTGCTTGGGCACGTCGTCGGTGCCGGCGTACCAGACGAACATCAGCGCCGAGACGACGGCGGTGATGACGGCGGGCACCAGCTTCTTCTTCCACACCAGGTACGCGACCCCGAACACCAGCAGGATCGCCAGCAGCAGGATCAGCGCGTGGACGTTGGTGGTGCCGCCGCGCAGGTTCAGGCTGTCGGTGTAACCGAACAGGCCGGCGCCGAGGGCGAGGCCGCCCGGCATCCAGTTGCCGAAGATCATCGCGGCGAGGCCGATGTAGCCGCGTCCCGCGGTCTGCCCGTCGAGGTAGACGTTGGAGGCGACGATCGACAGGAAGGCGCCGCCGAGGCCGGCGAAGCCGCCGGAGATGATCACGGCGAGGTACTTGTACTTGTAGACGTTGACGCCGAGGGACTCGGCGGCCACCGGGTTCTCGCCGCAGGAGCGCAGCCGCAGGCCGAAGGCGGTGCGCCACAGCACCCACCAGGACAGCGGGACCAGGGCGACGGCGATGACGGTCAGCGGCGACAGGTCGGTGATCAGACCGCCGAGCAGGCCGGCGACGTCGGAGACCAGGAACCAGTGCTTGCCGTTGAGGGTGGCGAGCCAGTCCGAGAGGCCGGGGATGTCGAAGGTGCCCAGCGAGTCGATCGGCGGGGACTGCTTGGAGGAGCCCTGCGGGACGCCCTCGAAGGTGAACTTCGACAGGTAGCGGGTGGTGCCGAGGGCCAGGATGTTGATGGCCACACCGGAGACGATGTGGTTGACGTTGAACGTCACGGTGGCGACGGCGTGCAGCAGGGCGCCGAGCGCGCCGCCGACGATGCCGAACAGGACGCCGGTCCACGGGCCCCACTGGTAGCCGGCCCAGGCGCCGAACCAGGTGCCGAGGATCATCATGCCTTCGAGGCCGATGTTGACGACGCCGGCGCGTTCGGCCCACAGGCCGCCGAGGCCGGCCAGGCCGATCGGCACGGCCAGGCGCAGCGCGGTGGACATCTGGCCGATGGAGGTGATCTCGTCGGCGCCGGTGATCAGGCGGACGGCGGAGGTGAGCACCAGGACGCCCGCGATGATCAGCAGGAGTACCGGCAGGGAGAACCGGCGGCTGCCCTTGCCGGGCTGCTTCGCCTGCGGCTTGGCGATGGTCGCGGTGGTCATCGGGCCGCCACCTCCTGCTTCTTCTGGGAGTTGTTCCGGGCGGCGGCCGCGGCGAGTTCGGCGCCGACCTGCTTCTGCTGGCGGCGCAGGCCCCACTGGCGCACGGCCTCGTAGGAGATGACGACCGCGAAGACGATCAGGCCCTGCATGATCGTGGCGATCTCCTTCTCGTACGCGACCGGGGTGGCGTAGTCGAGGGCGGGAGAGGCCTTGTCGAGGAAGGCGATCAGCAGCGCGGCGAAGGCGATGCCGATGGGGTTGTTGCGGCCGAGCAGGGCGATGGTGATGCCGGTGAAGCCGAGGCCGGTCGGGAAGCTGAGGCTGTAGGTGTGCGAGTCGCCGAGCAGCAGCGGCAGGCCGGACAGGCCCGCGACCGCGCCGGAGATCAGCATGGCGGTGAGGACCATCTTCTTGGCGTCGACGCCGGAGGCCGCGGCGGCGGTCTCGGACTCGCCGGTGGCGCGCAGGTCGAAGCCGAAGCGGGTGCGGTTGAGGACGACCCAGTAGACGACGCCCATGGCGACGGCGAGGAAGACCAGGCCGTAGATCTCGCCGACGTCCGAGCCCAGGTCGATGCCCGGGATCCAGCCGGAGTCCTTCATGACGCCGGTCGTCATGTTGTTGCCGACCTGCACGCCCCACACGTCGGAGAGGGTGAGGTAGCCGATGAGGCTGGTGGCGATGGAGTTGAGCATGATCGTGGCGACGACCTCGCTCACGCCCCGGGTGACCTTCAGGACGCCCGCGATGCCGGCCCAGAAGGCGCCGGTGAGCATGCCCACGATGAGCAGCACGGGGATCTGGAGGAAGGACGGCAGCGCGAGGTGGGCGCCGACGACGGCGGTCATCATCGCGGCGAGCCGGTACTGGCCGTCGACGCCGATGTTGAACAGGTTCATGCGGAAGCCGACGGCGACCGCGAGCGCGGCCAGGTAGTACATCGACGCCTGGTTCAGGATCAGCACCTGGACGTCGGAGTAGCCGGCCTGCTGGAGCATCAGCGTGTACGGCTCGATCGGGCTCTTGCCCGAGGCGATCAGCACGACCGAGGTCAGCACGATCGCCGCGACGAGCGCGATGACCGGGCCGGCCACCGCGAGGAGCACCCGCTCCTTGTCGAACTTCTTCATCGGGCCTCGTCCTCCGGACCGGCGGCTTCGTCGGTGGTCTCTTCGTGTTCCAGGTGGCCGGAGGCGGCGCCCGTCATGGCCGAGCCCAGTTCCTCCGGGGTGATGGTGGCCGGGTCGGCGTCGGCGACGAGGCGGCCGTTGTAGATCACCCGCAGGGTGTCGGACAGGCCGATCAGCTCGTCGAGGTCGGCGGAGATCAGCAGCACGGCCAGGCCCTCGCGGCGGGCCTCGCGGATGTGGTCCCAGATCGCGGCCTGCGCGCCGACGTCCACGCCGCGGGTGGGGTGGGCGGCGATCAGGAACTTCGGGCTGTGGCTCATCTCGCGGCCGACGATCAGCTTCTGCTGGTTGCCGCCGGACAGGGAGGCGGCGGTGACGTCGATGCCGGGGGTGCGCACGTCGTAGGCCTCGACGATGCGGCGGGTGTCGTCCTGGGCGCCCTGGGGGTCGAGCCAGAAGCCCTTGGCGTTGGGGCGCTCGGTGACGTGGCCGAGGATGCGGTTCTCCCACAGCGGGGCTTCCAGCAGCAGGCCGTGGCGGTGGCGGTCCTCGGGGATGTAGCCGACGCCGGACTCGCGGCGCCTGCGGGTGGGCCAGGGGGTGATGTCCTCCTCGCCCAGGGCGATGGTGCCGGAGTCGGCGTGCTGGAGGCCGATGAGGGCCTCGATCAGCTCCGTCTGGCCGTTGCCCTCGACGCCCGCGAGGCCGAGGACCTCGCCGGCGTGGATGGTGAAGGTGATGTCGTCCAGGACGGCGCGGCCGCCCTCGGCCTCCAGGCGCAGCTTGTCGACGGTGAGGACCGGGCGGTCGGTGACGGTCGACTCGGCGGTCTCCGGGGTGGGCAGTTCGCTGCCGACCATCATCTCGGCGAGCTGGCGGGGGGTGGTCTCGGCGGGGACGGCGGTGCCGACCGTGGTGCCGCGCCGGATGACGGTGATGTCGTCGGCGACGGAGAGGACCTCGCCCAGCTTGTGGGAGATGAAGATGACGGACAGGCCCTCGGCCTTCAGCTCGCGCAGGTTGTCGAAGAGCGCGTCGACCTCCTGCGGGACGAGCACGGCGGTCGGCTCGTCGAGGATGAGGGTGGTGGCGCCGCGGTAGAGGACCTTGAGGATCTCCACGCGCTGGCGGTCGGCGACGCCGAGGTTCTCCACCAGGGCGTCGGGGCGCACGCCGAGGCCGTAGCGCTCGGAGATCTCGTTGATCTTCCTGCGGGCGTTGCCGCCGATGCCGTAGAGCTTCTCGCTGCCGAGGACGACGTTCTCGAGGACGGTCAGGTTGTCGGCCAGCATGAAGTGCTGGTGGACCATGCCGATGCCGCGGGCGATGGCGTCGGCGGGGCTGCCGAAGGCGATCTGCTCGCCGTCGATCGCGATGGTGCCCTCGTCCGGCTTCTGCATGCCGTAGAGGATCTTCATCAGGGTCGACTTGCCGGCGCCGTTCTCGCCGACGAGGGCGTGCACGGTGCCCTTGCGGACCGTCAGGTGGATGTCGTGGTTGGCGACGACTCCGGGGAACCGCTTGGTGATGCCCGCGAGCTCCACCGCGACGGTCGACCGAGCGGTGAGCGGAGGGCTGCTGGACGCGTCGATGGCGCACTCTCCTCAGGAAAGGGGCCTCTCTACGCGCGTAGCGCCCCTGCTTTAAATAGTGCCCGGACCCGATCGATGATCATTTTCTCTCGATCCGTTCCGAGCATTCTGCCGCGAACGGGGCGCGGGTCGGCGAGTCCGCCCGCACCCCGTTCCGTGGCCGTAACGCTGCCATTGGAGCGTTCTTTTGACCATGCCTACGACGGGTTCAGCACCGGTCGCGACGGGTCCGTGACCTGTCGGTCAGGAGGTCTTGACCTTGATGCTGCCGTTCTTGATGCCTTCCTCGGCCTTCTTCAGCGCGGCCTGGAGGGCGGCGTTGTTCTTGAAGACGGGGTTGGAGTCGGCCAGGCTGACGCCGCCGGTGGCCAGGCTGGCGCGCACCTCGCCGGTCTGCGGCTTGCCGTCCTTGACCGACTTGGCCAGGTTGAACACCGCGCCCTGGACGTCCTTCATGGCCGAGGTGAGGATCGAGTCCTTGTACTTGGCCAGCGCGTCCTGCTTGTACTGGTCCGAGTCGACGCCGATGGCCCAGATCTTGTGGGCGTTGGCGGCCTTGATCACGCCCTGGCCGGAGAGGCCCGCGGCGGCGTAGACGATGTCGGCGCCGGCGTCGATCTGGCCGTTGGCGGCGTTCTCGCCCTTGTCGGGGCTGGCGAAGCCGCCCTCGGCGGCCGTCTCGGTCAGGTACTGCGACTTGACCTTGACGCCCTTCTTGGTGTCCTCGACGCCCTGCTTGAAGCCGGCCTCGAACTTGTGGATCAGCGGGACGTCCACGCCGCCGATGAAGCCGACGGTGTTCGACTTGGTGGTCTTGGCGGCGGCGACGCCGGCCAGGTAGGAGGCCTGCTCCTCGTGGAAGACCAGGTCGGCGACGTTGTCGGCCTTGATGGTGTTGTCGTCGACGATGCCGAAGGTGGTCTTCGGGTACTTCGCCGCGACCTCCTTGACGGCCGGCGCGTAGGCGAAGCCGACGCCGATCACCGGGTTGTAGCCCTGCTTGGCCAGAGTCTCCAGGCGCTGCGCCTTGTCGGCGTCCGACTCGCCGTCCTGCGGCTCGACGGCCGCGCTCTTGTAGCCGTACTGCTGGTCGGCCTTCTCCATGCCGGCGGTGGCGGCGTCGTTGAAGGACTGGTCGCCCTTGCCGCCGACGTCGTAGGCCAGGGCGAGGCCCAGGTTCTTCTTGGCGCCATTGCCGGCCGACTCGCTGGACGAGCTGCTGCCGCAGGCGGAAACGGTGACGGCGAGAGCTGCGGTTGCAACGCCTGCAACCGCGATACGGGACACCCGGCGCATGGAACGTGACTCCTTTGTGCAAGCGCCCAAACCAGGCGCTGGTTCCGCCGCAGCGTAACGCGCGTAGACCAGACGGAAAACCCCTTCTGTCCGGTCCGTTATCGACCTGTGGCCGCACGCACGGGGCGTCCTCACGGACAGAGAGGGCGGCCTTGCGGAAGGCAAGGGGCGCGGCCTGCGGCGGGGCGCGGGGCGGCCTCCGGCCCGGTGGAGGCGGGGCGGGAGCGGCCTGGGGGCGGGTGGGGAGCGTCCCTCGGGCGGGTGGGGACGCGCTTCGGGCAGGTGGGGGGCGTGCTTCGGACGGGTGGGGGCGGGCTCCGGACGGGTGCGGGGCGGACTCCGGACGGGTGGGGGGCGGACTCCGGACGGGTGGGCGGAGGGCGGGTTTGGCCTGGCGCCGGGGCCGGGAGCTGCCCGGCGGCGCCTCACCCGCCGCCAAGGGGCCGCGGCCCGGGAGGGGGCGCGGCCTCGGGGCGGGGCGTCCGCGGGGGCCGCCCGCGTCCGCGCGACGGGCGCGGGCGGCAGGTGAGGACGCCCCGGGGGCGCTACTTCGTGTCGACCGTCACCTTGCCCGCGATGATGTCCTGCTTGGCCTGGTTCACGGCGGCCACGACGTCCTTCATGGCCTGGTACTTCGGGTTGGAGTCGGCGAAGCCCACGCCGCCCGACTTCAGGTCGCCGCGCACCTCACCGGTCAGCGGCTTGCCGTCCACCACCGACTTGGACAGGTCGTACACCGCGCCGCCCACGTTCTTCAGGGCCGAGCCGAGGATCCAGTCCTTGTACTTGGCGAGCGCCGCCTGCCGGTACTGGTCGGAGTCGACGCCGATCGCCCACACCTGGTGCGCCGCCGCCGACTGGATCACGCCCTGCCCGGAGAGGCCGGCCGCGTGGTAGAGGACGTCCGCGCCCTTCTCGATCTGCGCGTTGGCCGCGTCCTTGCCCTTGTCGGGGCTGGCGAAGCCGCCCTCCTGCGCGGTCTGCGTCAGGTACTGCGACTCGATCTTGATTTTCGGGTTGACCGAGCGGGCGCCCTGGTCGAACCCGGCCTCGAACTTGTGGATCAGCGGGATGTCCACGCCGCCGATGAAGCCGATGTGGTTCTTCTTGGTGGCCTTGGCCGCCGCCACACCCGCCAGGTACGAGGCCTGCTCCTCGTGGAAGACGAGGTCCACGACGTTGCCCGCCTGGACGGTGTTGTCGTCGATGATGCCGAAAGTGGTCTTCGGGTACTTCGCCGCGACCTCCTTGACGGCCGGCGCGTAGACGAAGCCGACGCCGATCACCGGGTTGTAGCCGCTCTTGGCGAGCTGCTCCAGGCGCTGCACCTTGTCGGCGTCAGACTCGCCGTCCTGCGGCTCGATGTCCCGGCCGCTGATCTTGAACTCCTTCTCGGCCTTCTCCAGACCGGCGAAGGCGGCGTCGTTGAAGGACTGGTCGCCCTTGCCGCCGACGTCGTAGGCGAGACCGATGCCCTTGCCCTGGTACGTGCCGGACGCGCTGGAGCCGCCGCCGTCGCCGCCGGAGTCGGTGCTGGACTTGCCGCAGCCGGCGGCCGCGAGCGCGAGGACCGCGACGGCCACCGCGGCCTGGGAGAACCTGGTCCTCCGGGAGTTCGTACGCACAGCAAGCACCCCTTCTTGCCCCACGGCGCCGTCGCCGGCCCGCTTCCCCTGTGCCGCCTCTGGTGGCGATCCGGCGCACAGTAACGCGCGTAGAAGGAGGGGGGAACGGACTTTCTCCGGGCCGTTACCGAACCGTGCCGCCGGGCCGTTACGGCCGCGTGTCCCCGGTGACGGGCGGGTGTCGCGGTCGGGTGAAGGGGGAGGAAACACCCTCCCCGGCCCCTCCCCCCGGCCCGGGTCCCGGCCCCGGCGGGCTCAGTGCGCGGGGTGCAGGAGCGCCGCGGCCGTGAAGAGCTCCACGCCCACCCGGATCGCGGACTCGTCCGCGTCGAAGTCGCCCTGGTGCAGGTCGCGCAGGGTCCGCTCGCCCGGGGTGCGCACCCCGAGGCGGGCCATCGCGCCGGGCACGTGCTCGAGGTACCAGGAGAAGTCCTCGCCGCCGAGGCTCTGCTCGGTGCCCTCGACCGAGTCCGCGCCGCGCCGGGCCGTCATGGCGGCGCGGAGCAGTTCCGTCGCCTCCGCCTCGTTGACGACCGGCGGCACTCCGCGCACGTAGTTGATCTCCGACTTGGCCTTGTGCAGATTGGCCACCTCGTCGATCGCGGCGACCACGATGTCCGGCGCGTGCCGCCAGGCGTTGATGTCCAGGCAGCGCACGGTGCCGGCCAGCTCGGCGTGCTGCGGGATGACGTTCGGGGCGTGCCCGGACTCGATCCGGCCCCAGGTCACGGCGAGTCCGGCGCGGGTGTCGACGCGCCGGCCGACCAGGGCGGGCACGTCGGTGACGACCCGGGCGACGGCGGTGACCAGGTCGGTCGTCAGGTGTGGGCGGGCGCTGTGCCCGCCGGGGCCGTCGAGCGAGACCTCCAGCCGGTCGCAGGCGGAGGTGATGGCGCCCTGCCGCAGACCGATCATCCCGGCGTCCACCCGCGGGTCGCAGTGCACGGCGAGGATGCGGCCCACGCCGTTGAGCACGCCCGCCTTGATCGCCTCGGCGGCGCCGCCGGGCAGCACCTCCTCGGCCGGCTGGAACACCAGCCGCACCGGCCGGGGCAGCAGTCCGTCGCGGTGCAGGCCGGCCAGGACGAGCCCGGCGCCGAGGACGACGGTGGTGTGCACGTCGTGGCCGCAGGCGTGCGCCCGGTCGGGGACCGTGGAGCGGTACGGGCACTCGGTCTTGCTGTCCGGGATGGGCAGCGCGTCGATGTCGGCGCGCAGGGCGAGGACGCCGCCCTCGCCCCTGGCGTCGCCGAGCGCGCCGGCGTCGGCGGCGCCGCTGATGTCACCGATGTCGCAGACGACTCCCGTCCCGGAGGGGAGCACCCGCGGCGCGAGTCCCGCCTTCTCCAGGCGCGCCTTGATCGCGGCGGTGGTGCGGAACTCCTGGTTGCCGAGTTCCGGGTGCATGTGCAGGTCGCGGCGGAACGCGACGAGTTCGGCGAACAGCGCCTCCGGCAGCGTGCCGGGGAGACGGTTTTCCGCGGGGAGATCGGCCTCGGGCTCTGGGGACATCAGTTGCTTCACCCTCTGAAGGGTATGACGCCGGGGCGGTCAACTGACCCTCGATCAACAAAAGTTCAGCCCGTTAGGGGAAGAAAAACCGGCCGCGGACGCATGGCTGTCGACGGGGCTGGGTACACTCGCCGACCTTCGCCGGCCGAGCGGATCACGGGATCCCCGGGAGTGGCCTTCCGCCACGTCCTTGGCACCCGCCCCACTGTTCTTTCCTCCACGCATACCACGCTTCGCCGGGTGCACGCCCGAATTGTTCAGCTGCCGGACGCCCGCGGCGCGCCCGCCGACCTGCCCGGCGCCCTGGTACGACCTGCCCGGCCCACCCCGGAACGGGGCGGACACGCCGGTCAGCCGGGCTGGCCCGTCCGGGCGAGGCGGTGCACGTCACGGGCGGTGCCGGTGACTCCGGACAGGAAGCCCTGGGCGCGCGGCGAGGCGTGCGCGGTGAGCCAGCTCGGGTCGATGTCGCAGACGGCGACGCGCACCGGGGTGCCGGCCAGGGCGCGGGGCAGCGTGTGCACGACCGTGGACGGAAAGCTGAGGACGGTACGGCCGATCGGGCCACGGCGGGCGATCAGCTCCAGCGGCAGGTCGGGGCGGACCACCTCCAGGCCCGTCTCCACGGCCAGCCGGTGCAGCTTGTCCACGCTCTCGCGGCGGTGGGCGAAGTAGCGGGTCGCGCCGTGCGCCTCGGCGAGGGCGCGGACGGCGTCGAGGTAGCGCTCGCCGTCCACCACGCCCGTCTCGACCAGCGACGTGCCGACCAGGTCGGCGCCGGAGGTGAGGCGGGGCGGGCCGAAGCGGGCGCGGGTCCAGGCGAAGTCGTTCACGCCGACGCCCACGCCGTCCGGCACGTCGTCGATCGGCATGGCGGAGAAGACCTCCACCCGGCGGCCCCGGCCGCCGGCCGCCGGGGTCAGCCGGCGGCGGGCGGTGGCGGAGACGGGGGCGAACAGCAGGTCGCGCGGGCTGGGCCGGCCGCCCTTGCGGTGCCAGCGCACCAGGCGTTCGCCGCGGGCGAGCTGGGCGACGAACTCCATGGTGGCCGTGCCGTCGTCGACGACCACCAGGTCACGCGCCTTGGTGATGGTCAGCAGCAGTTGCACGTAGCGCGAGAAGGGGTCGCCCATCACCACCCGCTCCGCGCGGCGCAGCAGGCGTCTGAGCCCGCCGACGGTCTTGAACGGCGCGGCGGCGCCGCCGCGCGCCTCCTCCCAGCGGACCTCGTGGCCCTCCTCCCGGGCCAGCTCGGCCATCCGCCGCAGCTGGCCGCGGGTCATCGGGTCGGTCGGGGACAGGACGACGAGGGTGAGGCGGGGGCGAGGGCGGGGTTCGGGGCCCGCTCCGGGGCCGGGGGCCGCGGTCGTCGGCATGGCCGGCCGTCGGCGCGACTGGGCCGGGATCAGCCGGCCGGGCCGCCTGCCGGGGGCGCCGGGCTCCGGGGCGCTCGTGGGCGCGGGTACGGGTACGGGTACGGGTGCCGGTACTGGTGCTGACGCTGGTGTCGGTGCGGGTCCTGGTGCCGGTGCGGGTCCTGGTGTCGGTACGGGTGCTGGTGCGGCCGTATCTGAGGTGTCGGCGTCAGTACCGGTACCGGTACTGACGGGGTCGGTGGGGGCGGTACCGGCGGAATCGGCACCGCCCCCACCGGCGTCCCTGCTCCCACCGGCTTCCCCGCCCCCCGCGGCGGACGCGTCGCCCTCTGAGAACGCGCCGTCCTCGGCGGACGCGCCGTCCCCCGGTGGCCGCGCCGCCGCTCCCCCGGCCCCCCGTATCCACGGATCCGCCGGGCTGCCCGGGCTCCAGGGGTCCCGTGGGGTTCCTGGGGCGCGGGAGAGGCCCTGGGCGTGGGCCCACTCCAGGACGTTGAGGAGCTGGACGGGGCTCTCGACGAAGGCGAGGGTGTGGGGGCTCATCGACGCACGACCGTTCCGTCGTAAGGGGCCGTAAGGGGCGGGGGCGCGTGGGGGAACCGGGCGGACCGGTCTCAGACCGCGACCGGCTCGCCCGCCGCGGCGGCGATCTCCGCCTCGGCGACGACCCCGGTGACGCGGCGCAGCTTCTTCATCGGGCCGCGCTCGGAGTCGTAGACCTTCTTCACGCCGTCGCCGAGCGATGCCTCGATGGTGCGGATGTCGCGGACCAGGCGGGTGAGGCCCTGCGGCTCGACGGAGGCGGCCTGGTCGGAGCCCCACATCGCGCGGTCCAGGGTGATGTGCCGCTCGACGAAGACCGCGCCGAGGGCGACGGCGGCCAGCGTGGTCTGCAGGCCCGTCTCGTGGCCGGAGTAGCCGATCGGGACGTTCGGGTACTCCTTCTCCAGGGTGTTGATGACGCGCAGGTTCAGCTCCTCGGCCTTGGCCGGGTAGGTGGACGTGGCGTGGCAGAGCAGGATGTTGTCGCTGCCGAGCACCTCCACCGCGTGCCGGATCTGCTTCGGCGTCGACATGCCGGTGGAGAGGATGACCGTGCGGCCGGTGCCGCGCAGCGCGCGCAGCAGCTCGTCGTCGGTGAGGGAGGCGGAGGCCACCTTGTGGGCGGGCACGTCGAACTTCTCCAGGAAGGCGACGGCCTCGGTGTCCCACGGGGAGGCGAACCAGTCGATGCCCTTCTCCTTGCAGTGGGCGTCGATCAGGCGGTACTCGTCCTCGCCGAACTCCACCCGGTGGCGGTAGTCGATGTAGGTCATCCGGCCCCAGGGGGTGTCGCGCTCGATGTCCCACTGGTCGCGCGGGGTGCAGATCTCGGGCGTGCGCTTCTGGAACTTCACGGCGTCGCAGCCGGCCTCGGCGGCCACGTCGATCAGCTTGAGGGCGTTGTCGACGTCGCCGTTGTGGTTGATGCCGATCTCGCCGGTGACGTAGACGGGACGGCCGGGGCCGGCCTCGCGGGTGCCGAAGGTGCGGATGCGGGAGTCGGTGCTCATGACGGGGTCCTTACTTGCTGGTGAGGGGTTCGGGGGTGGGGAAGGCGGGGGTCAGCGAGGGGCCGAGGAGCCAGCCGGCGATCTCCCGGACGGCGCCGTCGCCGCCGGGGACGGTGGTGACGGCCCGGGCGGCGCCGCGTACGGCGTCGTGGGCGCTGGCCACGGCCACGGGCCAGCCGACGAGGCCGAAGCAGGGCAGGTCGTTGACGTCGTTGCCGACGTAGAGCACGCGTTCGGGCGCGATGCCCTGTTCCTCGCACCACTGCTTGAGGGCGAGGTCCTTGCGGTCGATGCCGTGCAGCACGGGCAGCCGCAGCTTGCGGGCGCGGGCGGCGACGACCGGGTTCTCCTCCGTGGAGAGGATCAGCAGGCGCAGGCCGCTCCTGCGCAGGGCGGCGATGCCGAGGCCGTCGCCGCGGTGGACGGAGACGAACTCGCGTCCGTCGGAGTCGATCAGCACCCGGTCGTCGGTCTGGGTGCCGTCGAAGTCGAGGACCACCGCGTCGACGTCGGCGAGCGTCGGCAGGGCGCCCAGGGCGGCGCCGCCTGCCGCGGGGTCGGGCGTGCGGGGGAGGTCGGCGTCGAGGAGCGGGGCGAGGGCGCGGGCGCGGGCCAGGTCGTGCGGGTCGTCGATCTCCAGGACCCGGGCCGGGTCGGTGCGCACGAGTTCGGTGCGGCCGAAGAAGCGGTGGCGGTGCTCGCGGAAGCCGGCGGCGGTCATCGCGTAGGCGGCGCCGGTCTCCAGCAGGTCCTGGGGGCGGTCCTGGCGGCGCGGGCGGACGGCCTTGTCGTGGTTGACGCCGTAGCCGCCGCCGGTCGCGGCCGCGGCCTCCGGGACGCTGCCGGCCGCCGCCTCGTCCTCGGCGTCGCGCCAGACGAAACCGTGGAAGGGGGCGACGGTCACGGCGGTGTCCGCGCCGTTCTCGACGATCGCGCGGGCCACTGAGTCGACGTCCTCGCGGGCGACGAAGGGGCTGGTGCACTGGACCAGGAGCACGACGTCCACGCGGCCGCCGTGCGCCTCGTGGGCGTCCAGGGCGTGCAGCACGGCCGACTCGGAGGTGGCCGTGTCGCCGGCTATCGCGACCGGGCGCGAGACCACCTCGGCGCCGGCCTCGCGGGCCGCGGCGGCGATGGCCGCGTCGTCGGTGGAGACCACCACGTCCGTCACCAGCCGGGCGGCGCGGCACGCGCGCACCGCGCGGGCGACCAGCGGTACGCCGCCCACGGAGGCGAGGTTCTTGGCGGGCACGCCCTTGGACCCGCCGCGCGCGGGGATCACCGCGAGCACCCGCCGCACGGCGGCGCCCAGGTCCGCCCGCGGGCCGTACGGGCCGGCCGCCGGGGACGCCGCCCGCTCGCCCGCCGCCCGCTCGCCCGCCGCCGGGCCGTTCGCCGCCAGGCCGTTCGCCGCCGGGCCGTTCGCTTCCGGGTGGGACATGGGGGCTGCTCCTTGAGGTCGGGCCGGGAGGCGGTTCACAGGTCGCCCATCCGCCGGATGACGGGCGCGACGCGCTGCACGCCGTGCCGGTAGGCGCCCCGCGCGGCCCGGCGCACGATCTGCCGGACCGGACCGGGCTCCCGGCCGGGAGCCGGCGCGCCGGACAGCGGGGCGCCGTCGGGGCCGAGGTGGTGGCGGGCGAGGATGCCGGGCAGGTAGCCGGGCGCGGTCGCGGCCGTGTAGTACGGGTCCAGGGGCGGCAGTCCGCCGGGCGCCGCCAGCAGCGTCGCGATGCGCTCGCGCGCCGTGTCGAAGGCGGTGGCGTACGCGCCGCCCGCGGCGGGGCCGCCTCCGGCGGGGCTTCCCTGAGCGGGGTCTGCCCCAGTCGAGCTTTCCCCCGCGGCGGAGCCGTCCTCGGCGAGGTGTCCCCCGGCGTGGCCGCCGGCGGCCACGCCCTGGCGGGCCAGCCACTCCTCGTCGGGCACCGGGCGGTGCCCGGCGTCCAGCTGCTCCCAGGAGGCCAGGCAGCCGGAGCCGGTGAAGTGGTGGTTGCCGAGCACCTCGCGCACGCCCAGGTCGGTGAGGACGGCGGTGGGGATGCGGCGGTGCAGCGCCTCCAGGGCGGCCGTGGAGCTGACCGTGACCAGCAGGTCGGTGCGGTCCAGGACCTCGCCCATGTGCCCGTAGACGAGGCGGAGGTTGGGCGGCAGGTCGGTCTTCTGCGCCAGCTTCTGGTAGGGCAGTTCCTCGATGTGGGTGGTGTGCTCGCCGGGCCGGGAGCGCAGCTTGAGCAGCACCTCGCGCTCGGGGTGCGCGGCGGCGTGCCGGATCAGCCGGTCCAGCAGGTAGGCGCGCTCCGCGCGGCCGGCCGGCACGGAGGGCTGCGCGGCGAACACCACCGTGTACGGGTCGTTCGGCCCCTGGTAGGGCGTGCCGCCGAGGAACGGCAGCGCCACCTCGGTGACCGCCGAGGCGTCGGCGCCCACGCCCTCGTACACGGCCCGGAAACGGTCCGCGTCCTGGCGGGAGTTGGCGAGGACGAGGTCGGCGCCGTGCCGCAGCAGCAGGCCGTCGGCGAGCTTCTCGTAGACGACGCCCACGTAGCCGGTGACGACGACGGGACGGCGCGCGCGGCCCTGCCACACCCGCTTCAGCCCGTGCAGCATCGCCTGCACGCCGCCGCCCACGAGGGCGAGGACCACGACGTCGTACGGCTCCTCAACGTCGGCGTCGCCGTCGGCGTCGGCGTCGGCGGCCATGGCGCGCAGGAACTCGACGGCGGTCACCTCGCGCAGCGAGTCGGCGTGGACGCCGACCTCCGTCAACTGGCGGGCGGTGGGGGTGGCTCGGCCTCGCAGGAGGTATCCGTCGAGGCGGAGGCCCGGTGCACCCGGTCCGCCGGGCTCGGCCGTGTCGCCTGAGCCCTGTGGCGGGGCGGAAACGATGCGGGACGCGGTGAGCGCCCCCCATTTCCACCGGGTGTCGGAATCCGCGAGAACGGCGACCCGCCGGGCCTTCTTCGTTCTTGCTGGCACGTCGAAGACCGTAGGAAGGCATTTCTAGGTCCGGCCCAACCGAGCGGCAACAAACGGTTAACAGCACACCGCCGGACGGCGAATCGAGCCCGGGCCGGCTTGCCGCGGGCCCTGGTTCACGGCATCGCCACGCGCCGTTCACCCCGGGTCAAACTGCGGGTAAAGACGCAGGCGGGAGCCACGCCCTAACGTCATTCGCGTGGTCAAGCTCTCCGTCATCGTGCCGTTCTACAACGTGCAGCAATACGCGCCCGACACCTTGAAGAGTCTGCGTGCGAACGCGCGCGACGACTTCGAATTCATTCTCGTCGACGACTGCTCGCGCGACGGGACCCCGGACATTCTCGCGCGTGCGCGGCGCGAACTGCCGGGCGCGGTGTGCGTCCGGCACGAACGGAACGGAGGGCTGGCGACCGCGCGCAACACCGGGATCGACCGGGCGCGCGGCGAGTACCTGACGTTCCTGGACGGCGACGACTGGCTCGCGCCGGGCTACTACCAGCGGCTGCTGTCCGAGATCGAGGCGCTGGGCTGCGACTTCGTGCGCACCGACCACGTCCAGTGCACCGGGCGGGCGCGCACCGTCCACCGGGTGCCGCACGGCCGGCGTTCGGTGGTGCTCGACCCGCGCTCGGTGATCCTGCCGGCCGACCGCTCCACCTCCGTCGACTACCCCTACGCCTGGGCCGGGATCTACCACCGCCGTCTGGTCGACCGGGGCCTGCTGCACTTCACCGACGGGCTGCGCACGGCCGAGGACCGGCCGTGGATCTGGAAGCTGCACCGGGAGGCGGAGTCCTTCGCCGTGGTGGGGCTGCTCGGCGTGCACTACCGGCGCGGCGTCGCCTCCTCGCTGACGCAGATCGGCGACGTGCGCCAGCTCGACTTCATCCGCGCCTTCGACCAGGTCGTCGAGGAGACGGCCCGGGACCGGGAGGCGGACCGGCTGCTGCCCAAGGCGGTGCGCACCTACTGCGCGATCATCTCCCATCACCTGGGAACCATCCGGAGGTTCGAACCGGCGGTGGCACGGAAACTGAAGTCGCGCAGCGCGGCCGCGCTGCGGCGCATGCCGCAGGACGTCCTGGACGCGGCACTGGACTCGATGGACGTGCAGCGGGCGACCCGGCTGCGCCGGCTGCGCCGCCGCCCGGCCGCGACGGGGGCCGCCGCGTGAGGACGCAGATCTTCCTGGCGTCGACGCTGTACGGCGTCGCCACGCTCGCCGCCGCACTCGACTCCGACTGCTTCGGCGCCGCCGACCGGCGGATCCTGCTGGTGAGCAACAACGCGGCGACGCCCGAGACCGCGCCGCCGCTGGACCGGCTGCCCGGCTTCGAGCGGCTGCGCGACCGGTTCGACGACGTGGTGTCGTGGAACGAGACCATCGCCCCGCTGCACCCCGGCGACTGGGCGCCGCGCCCGGACGACGTGCCGCTGTGGGAGCGGCACCTGCGGCCGCTGTGGGGGCTGGGCGACGACGAGATCGAGCTGGCCGTCGAGTCGATCCAGGTCAACCCGGCGCTCGCGGTCTGCCAGATCTTCACCGGGGCGCCCGTCACCGTCTACGCCGACGGCCTGATGAGCTACGGCCCCACCCGCAACAAGCTCGACCCGCTGGTCGGCACCCGGATCGACCGCCTGCTGCACCTGGACCTGGTGCCGGGTCTGAAGCCGGTGCTGCTGACCGAGTTCGGCGTCGAGCCGGAACTCGTCCCCACCGACGCCTTCCTGAAGGTGCTGGGCGAACTCGGCGGCACGGCGTCAGAGTTGCCCGCTCTGCCGGAGGAACCCGCGCTGCTGCTCGGGCAGTACCTCTCCGCGCTCGGCATCCTCACCGCCGAGGAGGAGGAGCGGCTGCACCTGCGGATGCTGCGGGGCGCGGTCGCGCTCGGCCACACCCGGGTGGTGTTCAAACCGCACCCTTCGGCGCCGGCCGGCTGGTCGCGGGCGCTGCGCGAGGAGGCCGGGACGCTGGGCGCCGAGCTGACGGTGCTGGACACACCGGTCCTCGCCGAGGTGCTGTACGAGCACACCCGGCCGGCGCTGGTCGTCGGCTGCTTCTCCACCGCGCTGCTCACCGCGTCGGCGCTGTACGGGCTGCCGGTCGCCCGCACCGGCACCGGCACGCTGCTGGAGCGGCTGACCCCGTACGAGAACAGCAATCGCGTCCCGGTGACGATCGTGGACGCGCTGCTGCCCGGCCTGGACGACCGCGAGGCGGTGACGGGGCAGCGGCGGGGCATGACCGTGGAGGCGCTGAGCGAGCTGGTCGAGGCGGTGTCGTTCGCGATGCAGCCGCGCATCCGCCCGGATCTGCGCCCGGCCGCGGAACGGTACCTGGCCGCGCACCTCGACACCCACGCCCGCCGCTACTTCAAGCGCCGCCGGCTCACCTCGCTGGCGCTGCCCGGCGGCATCCCGGTGCAGCTGGGCTTCATACCGCGCAACGCGGCGGTACGGCGGATGGCGCGGCGCGCCCGCGCCCTGGGCCGCGCGATGGGCCGCTGACGCGGGCGGGGCCGCGCGTCACGCGTTACCCGTCACCTGTCACCCGTCACCCGTCACGCGTCACGTGCTGGCCAGCGACAGCTTGACCGCGAAGCCGAGGAACAGCGCGCCCGCCGCCGAGGTCGCCCACGCCGACAGGCGCTTGCGGCGGCGGAAGGCGGCGGCGAGCTTGGTGCCGCCGAAGATCAGGGCGCTGAGGTAGAGGAAGCTGGCGACCTGCGCGAAGGCGCCCAGGACGACGAAGGAGAGAGCCGGGTAGGCGTATCCCGGGTCGACGAACTGAACGAAGAAGGCGACGAAGAACAAAATGGCCTTGGGGTTGAACAGGCTGACGACGAAGGCGCGGCGGTAGGGGCGCTCGTCGGTGGCCGCGGGCGCGGCGGCGGCCGTCTCCAGGGACCTCTCGCGCCGCGTCCGCCACATCGACCAGGCGGCCCGCATCATCCCGATCGCGAGCCAGGTCAGATAGCCGGCGCCGGCGTACTTCACGATCCCGAAGAGCACGTCGTTCGCCTGGAGCAGGGAGGCGACCCCGGCGGCCGACAGCGTCATCAGCACGGTGTCCCCGCACCAGACGCCGGCCGCGGCGGTGTATCCGGCCCGCACACCGCGCCGCGCGGCCACGGACAGCACGTAGAGCGAGTTGGGTCCGGGAAGCAGGACGATGAGGACGAGACCCGCCAGATAGGTGGGGAGATCGATGACGCCGAACATGCCAGGGAGTCTCGCACGCGGGTACGAGACTCCGGCAGGGGGTCCGCGGGACGAGACGCCGGGTTCAGCCGCTGCCGTCGAGGAGGGTGTCGACGGCGAGGTCGAGGGCCACGCCGACGGACGACGGCAGCGGCACGGACTGGCCGCGCTTGAAGCGTTCGGGCTCGGGATACTTTCCGTCGGTGGGGGCGGTGTAGAGAAGGACCTCGTCATGTCTGCGATCGGCGATCACATAGACGGGGATGCCGGCTCGCGCGTAGACGTCGACCTTGGTCGCCGTGTCCTGGGTCCAGTTGGACGAGGTGACTTCCAGGACCAGGCGGAAGACGTGGGGCGCGTAGCAGTTCTTCTCCACGAGCGCGTCCTTGTAGTCGTCGTCGACCACGGACACGTCCGGCACCGCGTAGTCGTCCGGTCCGGTCGGCAGCCACAGGCCGATGCCGGGGACGGCCCGGATCCCGGCCTTCCGAGCGCCGGCTTCCCTGAACAGGTGAGCGATTTCGTAGCAACTCTCCTGATGCGAGCCGTCCGGCGGTGGTGTCACGACAATGCTCCCGTTGAGAATCTCCACCCGGTGACCGGGCAGCTCCTCCCAGAGCCGGTCGGCAGCATCGGCGAGCGACGACTCGTGCAGCATCACAGCCACGGCACCCTCCTTTCGGAAGCAGTCTTCATGAGAGTAACCGGCCGTGGGCGTTTTCCGCCCCCGATCACCCATTCGAGGGATCACCGCAGTTCAGAGGGTGTCTGTGGGGACGTGGGCGCCCCACACCTCCCGTAGCGCTCCGCACACCTCGCCCACCGTGGCGCGGGCGCGGAGGGCTCGCTTCATGGGGTACAGGACGTTGTCCCGGCCCGCGGCGGTCTCCTTGAGGGCGGCGAGGGCGGCGTCCACCGCGGGCTGGTCGCGGTCGGCGCGCAGCGCGGCGAGGCGTTCGGCCTGCCGGGCCTCGATCGCGGGGTCGACGCGCAGCGGCTCGTACGGCTCCTCCTCGTCCAGCCGGAACCGGTTGACGCCGACGACGACCCGTTCGCCGGAGTCGGTCTCCCGGGCGATCCGGTAGGCGTTGCGTTCGATCTCGCCCTTCTGGAAGCCGCGCTCGATGGCGGCGACCGCGCCGCCGAGATCCTCCACCCTCCGCATCAGCTCCAGAGCGGCGGCCTCCACGTCGTCGGTCAGCGACTCGACGGCGTAGGAGCCGGCGAACGGGTCGACGGTGGCGGTCACGTCCGTCTCGTGGGCGAGGACCTGCTGGGTGCGCAGGGCGAGCCGGGCGCTCCTGTCGGTCGGCAGGGCGAGCGCCTCGTCGAAGGAGTTGGTGTGCAGCGACTGGGTGCCGCCGAGCACCGCCGCCAGCGCCTGGACGGCGACCCGGACCAGGTTGACCTCGGGCTGCTGGGCGGTCAGCTGCACGCCCGCCGTCTGGGTGTGGAAGCGCAGCATCAGCGACCTGGGGTTCCGCGCGCCGAACTCCTCCCGCATGACGCGGGCCCAGATCCGGCGGGCGGCGCGGAACTTGGCGACCTCCTCCAGCAGGGTGCTGCGGGCCACGAAGAAGAAGGACAGGCGCGGCGCGAAGTCGTCCACGTCCATGCCGGCGGCGATCGCCGTGCGGACGTACTCGATGCCGTCGGCGAGCGTGAACGCGATCTCCTGCACGGGCGAGGCGCCCGCCTCCGCCATGTGGTAGCCGGAGATGGAGATGGTGTTCCACTTCGGCATCCCGGCGCCGCAGTACCGGAAGACGTCCGCGGTCAGCCGCAGCGACGGCCGGGGCGGGAAGATGTACGTGCCGCGCGCGATGTACTCCTTGAGCACGTCGTTCTGGACGGTGCCGGTGAGCCGGTTAGCCGGGACGCCCTGCTCCTCGGCGACCAGCTGGTACAGCAGGAGCAGCAGCGCGGCGGGCGCGTTGATGGTCATGGACGTGGAGACCCGGTCCAGTGGGATCCCGTCGAACAGCGTCCGCATGTCGTCGATCGAGTCGACGGCCACGCCGACCCGGCCGACCTCGCCGTGCGCGATCGGGGCGTCGGAGTCGTGGCCCATCTGGGTGGGCAGGTCGAAGGCGACGGACAGGCCCGTGGTGCCGTGGGCGATGAGCCGCCGGTAGCGGGCGTTGGACTCGGCGGCCGTGCCGAAGCCGGCGTACTGGCGCATGGTCCAGGGGCGGCCGGTGTACATCGTCGGGTACACGCCGCGGGTGAACGGGTACGCGCCGGGCTCGCCCAGCTTCCCGGCCGGGTCCCAGTGCGCGAGGGCGTCGGGCCCGTAGACGGGCTCGATGGGCCGTGCGGACTCCGACTCGCGTGCCATGGTGTGCCTCCGCGTCCTGGGCCGCCCGCTCACCGACCGGTTTCCCGTCTCTCCTCGTTTCCCACCCTTCCCCGTGGTTCGCCGCCGGTCACGTGTGGGGAGGAATCCGGTGTACGGCCCAGAGGCCGTGCGAGCGGAGTGGCGAAGGGCGGTCGCGGCGGACGCCGGGCGGCCGACGGCGGGGAGACGGCGGGGGCGGTATGCGCATCGGGGGCATCGGGGGCGTGGGGAGGGCGGGCGCGGCGGCGGCCGCGGTGCTGGCGCTGCTGGCGGTGTCCGGCTGCGAGGTGCGGGACACGGGGGCGGGGACGGCGGGCACGGGTACGCGTACGGCGCCGGCGGGCACCGGTGCGGGGACGGCGGGTACGGGTGCCGGGCGGCACCGGGCGCCGACCGGCACCGACGACCGGCCGGGGAAGGGCGACGGGGCGCGGACAGGCGCGAGTACGGGTACGGGCTCCGCCTCGGGGCGGGCCACCGCGCCGTCCGAGCCGCCCGCGCGGGTGCTGTGGTCGCGCGGCGACAGCGGTCGCGCCGTCCGCGCGCTCCAGGCCCGGCTGCGGCAGGTCGGCTGGCTGGCCGCCGTGCCGAACGGGACGTACGGCCCGCAGACGGAGCGGGCGGTGAAGGGTTTCCAGGGCAGGCGCGGCCTGCCCGCGACGGGCCGGGCGGACACGGTCACCTGGCGGCGGCTGGTGGCCATGACGCGCGAGCCGACCACCTGGGAGATGTACCCGATGGGCGGGCAGCCGGCCGGCCCGCCGGACGCGCACTGCCTGACCGGCCGGGTGCTGTGCGTCGACAAGACCAGCCGGACCCTGCGCTGGATGATCGACGGCCGGACGCTCTCGACGATGTCGGTGCGGTTCGGCACGCAGTACACGCCGACCCGGGAGGGCGAGTTCCAGGTCTACTGGAAGTCCCGCCACCATGTGTCGACGCTCTACCACACGGCGATGCCGTACGCGATGTTCTTCAGCGGCGGGCAGGCCGTGCACTACTCCGCCGACTTCGCGGCCCGGGGCTACGCGGGCGGCTCGCACGGCTGCGTCAACGTGCGGGACGAGGCCGCGATCGCGCGGTTGTTCGCGCAGGTGAAGGTGGGCGACAAGGTCGT
Source organism: Streptomyces similanensis (assembly GCF_039543625.1). Taxonomy (NCBI): domain Bacteria; kingdom Bacillati; phylum Actinomycetota; class Actinomycetes; order Kitasatosporales; family Streptomycetaceae; genus Streptomyces; species Streptomyces similanensis. The sequence goes on from NZ_BAABKC010000047.1 coordinate 37,132, forward strand.
CGTGTACCGGTGAGGCGCGGCGCGGGCCGGCGGGCCGGCGCGGTGGCGTCGATGGGGCGCGGGCGGGACCGGGGGAACGTGTCCCGCCCGCGCCGTGTGCACGAGCCGTAGGTACGGGGGGAACCCCGGCTCTGTGCGAGGGCCGATGACCAGTCGGCTCACTCCTTACTGCGCCGCGCCGTGCGAAAACGTCACACCTCGCGGGAGGAAATTTTCACGGCTCGGAAAACCGCAGGTCAGAGACGGTGAGATGCGGCAGATGGATCACGGGGAGCCGTCGGAAGGGGTTCCGTCGGAGGCGGTCGCGTCGTCCGGGGCTCCGTCGCCGGGAGTTCCGTCCGTGGGCGCGGGGGCCGGGTCCTCGGTGGCCGGGGTCGTGGCCGCCGTCGGCTTGGGGAGGAGCCGGAGCAGGGGCGGGGCGGTGGCGATGTCCGTCCGGGGGAGGTTCCTCCTGGGGCGACCGCCCGGGTCGTGTCCTTCGCCGTCACCGCCCTGTCCGTCGTCGCCGCCGTGACCGCCGCCGTGGCCGCCGCGTCCGTTGCCCCGGCCCTTCCCGGCGCCCTGTCCGGCGTGGTCGCCGCCCTCGTCCGCGCCCTGTCCGGTGCCGCGGCCCTGGGCGCGGCCCTCGATCGCCTTGAGGACGCCGACGCAGTACGCCCACACGCGCGACGGTCCGCCGGCCGCGCCGTCCAGGACGTGCCGGCGGACGGCGTCCAGGCCCTTGCCGTCGCGGAGGTCGCGGCAGGCCAGGGCCAGCGGGTCGCGGCGGCCGCCGGAGCCGTCGCCCCGGTCGCCGCCCGCTCCGGGGGTGGCGTCGGGTCCGGCGGTCCCGGCGCCGCCACGGGCCGTGTCCTCGTCGGGGGCGCCGGCGGACGACCCCGCCGTGGCGCCGCCGGTCGGCGACGCGTCGGGCGCGCCGCTCGGGGTGCCGTTCGAGAGCGTGGCGGCGGGGCGGCCAGGGGTGGGCGGGGCGGAGACGGAGGCCGCGGGCGCTGGGTCGTCGTCGCCGAACGGCGTCGGCAGCACCCCGGTCGTGGCCGCCGCGGCGACGCCGCCCACCGCGCCGGCGGCCAGCGCGGCGGACAGCACGAGATGCACGGGCCGCCCCCGACGGGGCCGCCGGCCGGCCCGGTCCCGCCCGCGAGGCCGCGCCCGCCCGCCGATCCGCACGACCGGGTCCCCGATCGCCCCGTCGACCGGGCCCGCGCCGACCGGGCCCGCCGCGGGCGTCGGGTCGGGGGTGGGCCGGGGCTCGGGGCGGTAGGCGTCGTAGGGGGACGTGCGGGCGTCGGTCCGGTCCGCCGTCGCCTTGCGGAAGGCGGCCAGGGCGGCGGCCTCGCCGGGAAGTTCCGCGGCGGGCTGCGAGGCGCCGGCGTACGGGTCGGCGGCCAGGGCGGTCAGCGCCCGGGCGAGTCGTTCGGCCTGGTCGCGGACGGCCGCCTCGACGGTGTCCAGCGGCTCCCCGCGCAGCAGTCGCTCCGCCGTGTCGCGGTCCAGCCACCTGTACTGCTCGTCGGCCATCACATGTCCCTCTGCGTCCGGGCGCGCGTATGCGTCACACCGGCGGACGTCACCGCACGGCCCCTCGGTTGCCTCGGCGGCGGCATCGCGTCCAGCGCGTCGGCGGCTTCCGGATCGTCCCCCAGCAGTTCCGCGAGCCGTTTCAGACCCCGGTGCGCCGCCGTGCGGACAGCGCCCGGCCGCTTGCCCAGCGTCTCGGCGGCGGTCTTGGCGTCCAGCCCCACGACCACGCGCAACACGACGGCCTCGGCCTGGTCCTGGGGGAGCCGGGCGATCAGCGAGAGGGTGCGGCCGGTGGCGAGGGACTCGAACGCCTCGCCCGCCGTGTCGCTCTCGGCGGCCTTGCCGGTGAGTTCCGTTTCGTCGCCGCCGATGGCCGGACGGCGGCCCCGCATGCGTATGTGGTCGAGGGCGCGGTTGCGGGCTATCCGGGCGGCCCAGCCGCGGAACCGGTCGGCGTCCCCGCTGAAGCGCGGCAGGTCACGGGCTATCTGGAGCCACGCCTCGGACGCGACGTCCTCGGCGTCCGGCTCGCCGACCAGCGTGCGGGTGTATCCGAGCAGCCGCGGGTGCACGGCGCGGTACACAGTCCGGAACGCGGTCTCGTCCCCGTCCTGTGCCGCGAGCACCGCGGCGGTCAGCTCCGCGTCGTCCCCCAGCACCCCGTGGTGCCCTTCCTCGCGCCTGGACCGGCGCCGCTCGCGCGGACCGGGTGTTCGCCGTCGTGGTTCCTCAATGGATGGTCGCGGTGTTCGAGGCCGCAGCCGCCGCAGACGGTTGCGGGGGCACGCGCCCGCCGCCCCTCGGCGCGACACCGCACGGTACGACTTGCGACCGTCTTACGTCCATGACCGTACAACGTGCAACTAACCCTTTACGGGGTGAGGTGTGACGCAAAACGCACACCCGGCGCTGTAGGAAGTACGGGCCGCCGCGCGACCCGTGCCACGCGACGGCCGGGGCCTCTCCTGTGGGGGGTGGCGGCCCCGGCCGTCGCCTCGGTTTCAGGGCTCCGGCTTGCGGCGTTGCACCGACTCCGTGACCAACGTGGCCAACGCGTGACCAACCGGTCGGACGCTCTTGTCCAGCACGAGGCGCTGAACCGTCCACTTGCCGCCCCTCGGCTCCCCCGACTCGGGGGGCTGCGGCACGAGCTCTGCCCGCCGGTGTCAGCTCCCGTAGAGGGCGGGCAGATCGACCAGAAGAAGGTCGTCACGACGATTGGCCAGGTCGACCAGGTCCGGATAGAAGCCGTGCAGGGAGTACAGGGCCAGAGTGGTGGCAGCGGTGTCGTGTCCCTGATCCGCGAGCAGGCCACGGATGCGTTCCAGGCGTTCCAGGTCACCGGTCCCACGGCGAGCGGCGGTCGCCTTCGCTTCGCCCAACAGCGCGATTTTCACTCGGGGTGCCTGCGGACGCTCGCCGGCTGCCAGCGCGATGACATCGATCTCGTGCTTGGTCCGGGCGGCCTGGTCGGCGACCTCGGTGGTGCCGACCGGCCCGGGCAGTCCGCCGGGGAGAAGGGTGTGGGCGTAGCGGCGGGTGAAGTCTCGGGCCAGATCCTCGAAGTGCGGCCCGAGGATCTTGGAGTTGAAGGTCGGGGCCGCCTGCTGCCAGACCTGCTCGGCGAAGCCCTGCTCCACGGCGGCGGCCTGGGGAAGGGTGATGAGCTGGTTGAAGCGGATGACGGGGTCGGCGAGGGTGATGGCAGGGTGCTTGGAGCGGAGGATGTCCTGTTCCCGGCGGATGTAGCCGGTGGACTCCAGCACGCCCAGGGGGTGAGCGACGGCATTACGCGGCCGCTCCAGGGCGGCACCGATCTTGCTGGGTGTGGTGGCGCCGTTCGCGATCGCGGTGAGGATGTCGTAGTACAGGGTGTGCTGCGTGATCCTCGGGTCCTCGCGCAACAGATACTCGGTCTCGGTACGCGAATACACCGCCCGGCCTGGATCGAGCAGTGTTCGGGCGAGCCACGTGTCAAAACCGTCGTCCGGATGCGGACGGCCGGCCACCGGCCGGTAGCCGGGCGCCCCGCCGAGGACCGCGTGCACCTTGAGCGCGGTCAACGGGTCGGTGATCTGCCAGAAGTCCCGGCTGTCCCGGTAGTCGAAGGCGCCCAGCCGTAGATCGACCACGGCCCGGCCCCGCAGCGGCTTGGTTCCCGAGAGCAGTTCGTGCATGACGCTCATCGCGGAACCGCACAGGATCAGCCGCGGCCCCGGCCCGGCACCACGCCGGGCGCCGCGCTGGCGTTCGTCGTAAAGCTGCTGAAGCAGTCCCGGGATCTCGGGCGAGTGCTGGAGCAGATAGGGCAACTCGTCGATCACCAAGAGCGGATGCGCCGAGCGGGCCGTCACATCAAGGGCATTGGACAACACGTCACGCCAGTCGGCCAGACGCAGGCTGCCCGGCCTCAGACCGGCATGCCGGGCGACCGCGTCACTGAACCGTTGGATCGCGGGCAGTCTCCCCTCTTCCCGGACCGCCGTGACGTACAGACCGCCGACCTGCTCGGACAGGGCCTGCAGAAGGTACGACTTCCCGTGCCGCCGACGCCCCGACACGATACCGAGCCGCATCGCCGGGTCCGGATCGGTGAGGAACTCCGCGAGCAGACCCCACTCCCGGTCCCGGTCGACCACATCGTCCGGCTTCGCCGGCAGGCTGTTCTCCACTCGCCCTCCCCTATCTCGACTGCGACCATTTGCGTCTAAGTCTACTTCGACGAACAAAGTCGTGCTGGAGTAGTCCGCTTGCGTCGTCACTCGGCTGCTCGCAGAGCAGAGCCGGCGTCGGCCGCATGACCAAGCGGTAAACGAGGGCTCCCGCCCGGACGATGAAATACCTGTTCAGATCCGTGTTACGGCTCTCTCGGGCCAGGAGGGCGGCCCCGGCCGTCGCCTCGGTGGCTCACCCGTCCTCTTCCCGGCCCTCGCTCCCGGTCGGCGCCTCGTCGGCGGCGAGTTGCTCGGCCAGGCGTCGCAGGCCCCGGTGGGCGGCGGTGCGGACGGCGCCCGGCCGCTTGTGCAGGACGCGGGCGGCGGACGGTCCGTCGAGGCCGACGACCACCCGCAGCAGCACCGCCTCGGCCTGGTCGCGGGGCAGCCGGCGGACCAGGGCGAGCGCGTGGGCGGTGCCGATGGACTCCATGGCCTGGTCGTGGGTGCTGTCCGGGCCCGGCAGGTCCAGTTCCTCCGGTTCCAGCGCGGCGCCGCGCGGCCGGGACCGCCGCCGGCGCAGGTGGTCCAGCGCCCGGTGCCGGGCGATGGTCGCCGTCCAGCCGCGGAACCCCGCCCCGTCGCCCCGGAAGCGCGCGAGGTCGCGGGCCGTCTCCAGCCAGGCGTCGGCGGCCACGTCCTCGGCCTCGTCGCCGACGAGCGTGCGCAGGTAGGCGAGCAGGCCGGGCTGTACGAGCCGGTAGGCCACCGCGAACGCGTCCTCGTCACCGTCCTGGGCCCGCGCGACGGCCGCGCCCAGGTCGGCGTCGTACGCCTGCGCGCGGCGGGCGTCCCTTCCTTGGCCCTGGCCCTGGCCCAAGAACCGTCCTCGTCCGTAGCGGGTCCTCGCGGGTGCGCGGCCCGGCGACCGGTGCGCACGCCCCCAAGGCGATCAGCGCCGGGTCCGGCGGAAGTGTCACAGCCGCGGCGGCGGGGCGGCGGCCGCTCAGGCCCGGCCCCGGCCCGCTTCCAGCGCCTCCCGGCACAGCAGCCGCAGCGACCCGTGGCCGCCGTAGCAGCGCCGGGCCTCGTCCACCGGGTCCCAGAACCGCCCGTCCGCGGTGCGCACCCAGTGCTCGCCGCCGGTCGCCCACCACTCGGCGCCGCCCGCGCGGACGATCACCTCCCCGGCGTACGCGCCGAAGCCGCGCAGCACGCTCTCCACCGCCGCGTACGGCGTGCCTTCGCGGCGTATCTCCTCGATCACCCGGTCCACCCGCCACAGGCTGCGCGCCGAGTAGTCCAGGCGCAGCCGGGCGCCCTCGCGCATCGCCGCCACGGTGTCCGCCGCCCAGCGCGCCGGGCGGGCGGCGGCGTGCGGCCTGGTCTGCTGCCGATTGGTCACTTGCTGCGCTGTCACATAGGGATTGAGCGCCGCGCGGGCCGGTTCCGTCACCGCCGATCCGGCCGGTTCCGGCAACCCGCCCAGGACCCGCGCAGCATGCCCGCAGGACGCTCACAGGATCACCGCCCCACCGGGGTGCGGGGCCGGTGTCACCCCCGGCCGCGACCCCGCCGCCGGGCCGGTGTCACACCCGGCCGCGGGCCCGGCGGGAGACCACCGCGCGCAGCACCCGGCGGCCCTCCGTGGAGACCGCCAGCGCCTGGCGCAGTCCGGCGGGGCCGGGGCCGGCGAGGAGTTCCAGGACCGTGATCTGGCGGCGCAGCTCCCCCGCGGCCAAGGGGGACATGCCGTCCGTACGGCCCTGCCGGCGGGCGTCGACCGGGGCGGCGTCCGCGGCCGGGTCCAGGAGCAGGTGGATGCGCAGGGCGGCGACCGAGCAGGCGTCGGCCCACTCCCGTACGCCGTCGGCGGCCGGGGCGGCCGGGGCCGTGCCGAGCATCCGGCGGGCCAGCAGCGCGGCCTCGTCCTCGGCGGGGTCCTCGGGGCCGGCCGCCGCGAGCGCGCCGCGCGCCCGCTCCAGGCGACCGGACCAGCCGGCGCCGGAGCCGTCCGCCAGGGCGCCCCACAGCGGGCGCAGCACCTCGTCGTCGCCGCCGAGCAGCGGAACGCACCGATCCAAACAAGCCAGCCCGCTGGCGGCCAGTCCTCGCTCGTCGGCCCGCGCGATCAGTTCCACCAGGCTCATGCTCGCCTCCCCGCCAGGACCCCGACCTTCCAGGAAGGCCGTGGTTACCGGTGCCGCACCCGCGGTCGCCCCGTAGTGTCACACGCCGATCACACCCAGTCGAGGGTGCGGCGGGAGAAAGATTCCGGCCAACCACGCGCCACACCCGGCGGGGCGTACGGCGAGCGGCGCAGTGCCCCGCACGCACGGCGGGCGGGCACGGCGCGACGCGCGGGCCGGTCGGCCCGCGCGTCGCGGTGGCGGTGGTGGCGGTGAGTGGCCGCAGGGGGGCGGGGCGGTCAGCTCACGTGGTTCGCCAGGGTCTCGAAGTCCGGCCAGGACAGGGCCGGCTTGCGGGAGTCCCACAGTTTCTGGGCGGTCGCCCGCAGCGGCATGCGGATGCCGGCCGCCACCTGGTCCTGGGTCTGGGAGTGCGCCAGGTCGCACCAGACGGCGAAGGAGCCGCCGAGGATCTGCGCGTCGTAGCGGGCGGGGACCGCCTCCGTGCCGCGCAGCACCCGCGGGGTCCACTGCTCGTAGATCCGCCGGCCGGTCGGGTAGACGAAGGTCTGCGGCTCGCCGAGGACGTAGTACAGGAACTCGTCGTTGTAGTTGATCACCTTGCGGCCGGCGCTCAGATAGGCGTCCGGCTGCCGGGCGCCGAACTCCTTGCCGGTCCAGTAGGCGACCTCGATGTCCTCGCCCGGCCGCACGGAGGCGTCCCGGAAGAAGCCGTCGTTCCAGGCGCGCGGGGCGCGCTCGTGCGCGCGGACGGTGGCGGCGCGGTCGTTCAGCCAGCCGGTGGTGAGGTCGGCCACGGTGCCGCCGGAGCCGTACGCCGTGCGCGCGGCGGCGGCCAGTCGCGGGTAGGACGCCTCGGGGTCGCGCACGGTCAGCGCCTGGTACTCGTCGCCGCCCAGGTGCCAGTAGCCGCCGGGGAAGACGCCCGCGAACTCGTTCAGGAGGTCGTCGACGATCCGGGCCGAGGCGGGCTTGGAGATGTCGACGGCGCCCTTGGTGGCCACGCCCCGCGCGTCACGCAGCTGGAGGTCGGGGTGGGCGGCGATGACCGCGCCCAGGTGGCCGGGCGAGTCGATCTCCGGCACGACGGTGATGTGCCGGCTCGCCGCCAGGTCCACGATCCGCTTGACCTGCGCCTTGGTGAGGTGGTCTGCGGAGACGATCTCGGGGTGCGTGTCGGACTGGACGCGGAAGCTCTGGTCGTCGGAGAAGTGCAGCCCGAGCTCGTTGTACTTCAGGTCGCCCAGTTCCCGTACGCGGTCCTCGATCCAGTCGGCCGTGAACGGCTTGCGGGCGATGTCGAGCAGGAAGCCGCGGCGCGGTTTGGCCGGCGCGTCGTCCACCACGCCCTCGGGCGCGGTCCCGCCGCCGCGCACCTCCTGCTTCAGGGTGCGGGTGCCGTAGAAGACGCCCGCGTCGGAGGGCCCGCTGACGGTGACGGCGCCGCCGCGCACGGTCAGGGTGTACGACTCGGGGCCGCCGCTCCCGGCGCCGGCCAGGGCGAGCCGTACGTCCCCGGCGCGGGCGTCGGTCCGCTCGCCCGCGTAGGTCAGGCCCAGCTCGCTCGCCGTCAGCCGGCCCTCGTCGGCCAGGGACGGGTCGGTCACCACCACCCGGTCGCCGCGGGCCGGGCGCCAGCCGGGGCCGCGGGCGGCGGTGTGCGCGCGGACGGCCGGGATGGTGCGCGGGGCCTTGGAGAGGGGGTAGGCGCGGGTCGGGCTCGCCGAGGCCGGAGACGAGGAGGCGGCGGACGCGGCGGACGCCTCGGGCGCGCCGCGCGCCGGTCCCGCCGGGGACCCGTCGCCGTCGAACGCGCCGACGCCGAGCGCGACGCCGAGGCCGGCCGTGACCGCTAACGCCCCGGCGGCCAGGACCCGCCCGCGCCGCGGCTTTCGCGCCGGAGGACGGCGCCGCCTGTGCTGACTCACTCCGTCAACCTACGGCCTCAGCGGAGGGGGCGCGTCCACCGGCCGTTCCCAAACTCCGCCGTCCGGGTGAAATCCGCGTATGCGACGGACAGGTCATGATCATTCCCTATAACGTGGCCGCACAGCTCACTTCGCCCCTCCCCCGATCGCCCCGTCACCCCCCGCTCACCCCCCGTCGCCCCCGTCGATCCCGTCGACCCCGTCCGAGGACCCACGCTGCCCGCGCAGACCCTGGAGCACTTCAACACCGCCCCGCCCGACGAGGCCCGCCGCACCCTCCTGACCTGCCTGCACAGCACCCGCTGGGCCCACCGCCTCACCGCCCACCGCCCCTACCCCGACCTGCCGGCCCTGCTGGCGGCGGCGGACGAGGCGGCCTACGACCTGAGCCCGGCCGACCTGGCGGAGGCGCTGGCGACGGAGCCCGCGCCCGCTCTGCCCGCCGGCATCTACCTGGCGGCCTCCACGGCCCTGAGCGCCGCCCGCTCGGCCTACGAGGCCCGGTTCGGCCACCGGTTCGTCGTCTGCCTGGACGACATCGCCCCGGACGAGGCCGTGGACCGGGCCCTGGCGGCGATCCGGTCACGATTGACGAACGATCCGGAAGAGGAACGGATCACCACGGCGGACGAACTCCGCCGTCTGGCCAGGGGGCGGCTCGGCACCGCCGTCGAGGGGCCCGGGGCCGCGCCCCCGAGCGGCTCCGCCGCGGGGCGCGAACAGCCCGCACCCGCCCGCGTCCGGCAGCAGAACGCGCCCGCCCGCCCGGCGGCCGCCCCGACTCATCCGTCCGTGCAAGTTTGAGTGCCAGTTTGATCACACCGGCAGGCCCGCTGCAAAGCTCGCGGCAGCGCATCGCTACGATGCTGGGGGCCGGTGGACCGTACCCGGCCGGGCCCGACCGACAGTGAAGCCGGCGCGGCCCTAGTCCCCGCTCCCGGAGGGTTCTTCCGTGCCGGCTGGAACGCTGTACCGCGGACGGGAAGGAATGTGGTCCTGGGTGGCTCACCGAGTCACCGGCGTCCTCATCTTCTTCTTCCTGTTCGTTCACGTGCTGGACACCGCGCTCGTCCGCGTGTCTCCCGAGGACTACGACAAGGTCGTGTCCACGTACAAGACCCCGATCGTCGCGTGCCTGGAATACGGCCTCGTCGCCGCCATCCTCTTCCACGCGCTCAACGGCCTTCGGGTCATCGCCGTCGACTTCTGGGCCAAGGGCGCCCGCTACCAGAAGCAGATGCTCTGGACCGTCGTCGGCGTCTGGGTCGTGCTCATGATCGGGGCGATCTACCCCGTCCTCGGCCACGCCGCTCGAGTCGTCTTCGGGAGCTGACGCGCATGTCCACCACCGAATCCCCCGCTTCCGGCATCGGCCCCGTCGAGGGCGCCTCCGTCTACACCGTGGACAACCCGGCGCCGTTCATCGAGGCCCCCCGCAAGCGCACCAAGAAGACCCCGAAGTCGACCCGGGGCAACTTCGAGATGTACGGCTGGCTGTTCATGCGGCTGTCCGGCATCGTGCTGGTCGTCCTCGTCATCGGGCACCTGCTGATCCAGCTCGTCCTGGACGGCGGCGTCTCCAAGGTCGGCTTCGCCTTCGTCGCCGGCCGCTGGGCCTCCCCCTGGTGGCAGGTCTGGGACCTGCTGATGCTGTGGCTGGCCATGCTGCACGGCTGCAACGGCCTGCGTACCGTCATCAACGACTACGCGGAGCGCGCCAACACGCGGCTGTGGCTGAAGGGCCTGCTCTACACCGCCACGGTGTGGACCATCCTGCTGGGCACGCTGGTGATCTTCACCTTCGACCCGAACATCCGATAGGCACGGGGCTGAGGCATCCACTGATGAAGATCCACAAGTACGACACCGTCATCGTCGGCGCGGGTGGCGCCGGTATGCGCGCCGCCATCGAGTCGACGAAGCGCAGCCGCACCGCCGTGCTGACCAAGCTCTACCCCACCCGCTCCCACACGGGCGCCGCGCAGGGCGGCATGGCCGCCGCGCTGGCCAACGTGGAGGAGGACAACTGGGAGTGGCACACCTTCGACACGGTCAAGGGCGGTGACTACCTGGTCGACCAGGACGCCGCCGAGATCCTGGCGAAGGAGGCCATCGACTCCGTCCTCGACCTGGAGAAGATGGGCCTGCCGTTCAACCGCACCCCGAACGGCACCATCGACCAGCGCCGCTTCGGCGGCCACTCGCGCAACCACGGCGAGGCCCCGGTCCGCCGCTCCTGCTACGCGGCCGACCGCACCGGTCACATGATCCTCCAGACGCTGTACCAGAACTGCGTCAAGGAGGGCGTGGAGTTCTTCAACGAGTTCTACGTCCTGGACCAGCTGATCACCGAGGTCGACGGCGTCAAGCGGTCCGCCGGCGTGGTGGCCTACGAGCTGGCGACCGGCGAGATCCACGTCTTCCAGGCGAAGTCCGTGATCTACGCCTCCGGCGGCACCGGCAAGTTCTTCCGGGTGACCTCCAACGCGCACACCCTGACCGGTGACGGCCAGGCCGCCGTGTACCGGCGCGGGCTGCCGCTGGAGGACATGGAGTTCTTCCAGTTCCACCCGACCGGCATCTGGCGCATGGGCATCCTGCTCACCGAGGGCGCCCGCGGCGAGGGCGGCATCTTGCGCAACAAGGACGGCGAGCGCTTCATGGAGAAGTACGCTCCCGTCATGAAGGACCTGGCGTCCCGCGACGTCGTGTCCCGCTCGATCTACACGGAGATCCGCGAGGGCCGCGGCTGCGGTCCCGAGGGCGACCACGTGTACCTCGACCTGACGCACCTGCCGCCGGAGCAGCTGGACGCCAAGCTGCCCGACATCACCGAGTTCGCGCGGACCTACCTCGGCATCGAGCCCTACACGGACCCGATCCCGATCCAGCCCACCGCGCACTACGCCATGGGCGGCATCCCGACCAACGTCCAGGGCGAGGTCCTCGCGGACAACACCACCGTCGTCCCGGGTCTGTACGCGGCCGGCGAGGTCGCCTGCGTGTCGGTGCACGGCGCCAACCGCCTGGGCACCAACTCGCTGCTGGACATCAACGTCTTCGGCAAGCGGGCCGGCATCGCCGCCGCCGAGTACGCGCACACCGCGGACTTCGTCGAGCTGCCGGAGGACCCGGCCTCGCTCGTCGTCGGGCAGATCGAGCAGCTGCGGTCCTCCACGGGCACCGAGCGGGTGGCGGAGCTGCGCCGCGAGCTCCAGGACACCATGGACGCCAACGTCATGGTGTTCCGCACCGAGCAGACGATCAAGACGGCGGTCGAGAAGATCGCCGAGCTGCGCGAGCGCTACCGCAACGTGGCGATCCAGGACAAGGGCAAGCGGTTCAACACCGACCTGCTGGAGGCCATCGAGCTGGGCAACCTGCTGGACCTGGCCGAGGTCATGGCGGTCTCCGCGCTGGCCCGCAAGGAGTCCCGCGGCGGTCACTACCGCGAGGACTACCCGAACCGCGACGACGTCAACTTCATGCGCCACACCATGGCGTACCGCGAGGTCGGCGCCGACGGGTCCGAATCCATCCGTCTCGACTACAAGCCGGTCGTCCAGACCCGCTACCAGCCGATGGAGCGTAAGTACTGATGGCAACCCCTGTTCTGGACAAGGCGGATGCGGCCGGGCAGCCCGAGCCGGGATTCGCCGACTCCCCCTACATCACCGTCACCTTCCGCGTCCGCCGGTTCAACCCGGAGGTCTCCGCGGAGTCGGTCTGGGAAGACTTCCAGCTGGAGATCGACCCCAAGGAGCGCGTCCTCGACGCCCTGCACAAGATCAAGTGGGACCTGGACGGCACGCTGACGTTCCGCCGCTCCTGCGCGCACGGCATCTGCGGCTCGGACGCCATGCGGATCAACGGCAAGAACCGCCTCGCCTGCAAGACGCTGATCAAGGACATCAACCCCGAGAAGCCGATCACGGTCGAGGCCATAAAGGGCCTGACGGTCCTGAAGGACCTGGTCGTCGACATGGAGCCGTTCTTCCAGGCGTACCGGGACGTGATGCCCTTCCTGATCACGAAGGACACCAACGAGCCCACCCGGGAGCGGCTCCAGTCGGCCGAGGACCGGGCACGGTTCGACGACACCACGAAGTGCATCCTGTGCGCGGCGTGCACCTCGTCCTGCCCGGTGTTCTGGAACGACGGCCAGTACTTCGGTCCGGCCGCCATCGTCAACGCCCACCGGTTCATCTTCGACAGCCGTGACGAGGCCGGTGAGCAGCGGCTGGAGATCCTGAACGACAAGGACGGCGTCTGGCGCTGCCGCACCACCTTCAACTGCACCGACGCCTGCCCGCGCGGCATCGAGGTGACGAAGGCGATCGCCGAGGTGAAGCGGGCGCTGATCACGCGCCGCTTCTGACCCCGGCCACCCGCGGTCTGTGCGCGAAGGGCCTTGCTCCCACCGGAGCGGGGCCCTTCGGGCTGTCGCGGCGGCCGCCGCCCGGTGGGCCGGGCGGGTGACGCGGGGGCCGGTCGTGCGGGGTGTGCGCCGGGGCGGGGGCCGGGACCGTACCTAATCTGATCGCATGTCAGATGACGAGTCGTACGAGCTGCTCGGGTTCGACAACGTGCTGCTGCCCGTCGGGGATCTCGACGAGGCCGTCCGCTTCTACGCACGGGCCGGGTTCGAGGTGGCGTTCCGGCTGGACGAGGCCCGGATCGCGCTGCTGAAGGTGGGCGGCGAGACGCCGGGCGTCCTGCTGCGCGCGGAGGAGGCGCTGGGCCGCCGCACGCCGCCGTGGCCCTCGCCGCGGATCTGGCTGGAGGTGCCGGACGCCCGGGCGGCGGCGCGGGAACTGGCCCGGGCCGGGATCGCGCTGCTGGACGAGCCGTCGGCGGTGGCCACCGGCTGGACGGTGGAGATCGCCGACCCGTGGGGCAACGTCCTCGGCTTCACCGACTACACCAAGCGCCCGGAGCTGGGCCGCCGGCCGTGACGGCGTGCGGCCAGTGACTAGGCTCTCCCCGTGCCCGAGAAGAACAGCAGCAAGTCCGAGCAGACCCGTGCCCTGATCCTGGAGACGGCCATGCGGCTGTTCCAGGAGCGCGGCTACGACAAGACGACCATGCGGGCCATCGCCACGGAGGCCGGGGTCTCGGTCGGCAGCGCGTACTACTACTTCGAGGGCAAGGAACACCTGATCCAGGGCTTCTACGACCGGATCGCCGCCGAGCAGCGGGCGGCGGTGCGCGAGGTCCTGGACCGGGAGACCGACCTGGAGGCGCGGCTCGCCGGGGTGCTGAAGACCTGGCTGGACATCGCCACGCCGTACCACGAGTTCGCGGTGCAGTTCTTCAAGAACGCGGCCGACCCGGACAGTCCGCTCAGCCCCTTCTCCACCGAGTCCGAGCACGCCCGCGAGGAGGCCATCAGCGTCCACAAGGAGGTGCTGTACGGGGCGCGGACGAAGGTGGCTCCCGAACTGCGCGAGGTGCTGCCCGAGTTGATGTGGCTGGCCCAGATGGGGCTGGTCCTGTACTGGGTGTTCGACCGCACCGAGGGCCGTCGGCGCAGCTACCGGCTGGCCGAGCGCGGCGCCCGCCTGACCGCGCGGGGCGTCTCGCTGGCCCGCTTCCGCGTGCTGCGGCCCCTGGTGCTGGAGGTCCACGAGCTGTTCACGGACTTCCTGCCCGGCATGACGAAGGCGCTGCCGGACCCGGCGGCCGAGAAACGGCCGGCCGGGTCCGCGGCCGACGGGTGACGGTCAGATCCAGGTGAGCTTCCACAGCCGGAAGACGCCCGTGCCGTCCGACAGGTACTGGCCGCCGCCGACGTCCTCGGTGGAGACGACGTACTCCTTCTGCTGCCACAGCGGGATCAGCGGGACGTCCTCGGCCACGTCCGCCTGGAGGTCGCGGAAGTCGGAGGAGACCCTGCCGCGGTCGGCGTAGCGGCGGCTGTCGGTGATCAGGCCGTCGACGGCCTTGCTGCTGTAGCCGGTGTTCATGCTGGAGCCGGTGCCGACGAGCGGGGCGCCGAAGGTGTCCGGGTCGGGGTAGTCGGCGACCCAGCCGACCGCCCAGGCGTCCAGCTTGCCGGCCGTGTAGCGCTTCTGGAACGCGGTCCACTCGTAGCCCTTGACGTCGACCTTGAACAGGCCGCTCGCCTCCAGCTGCTTCTTGATCGCCGCGGCCTCCTCGGCGCCCGCGCCGCGGCCCACGCCGTAGCCGTAGGTGAAGCGCACCGGCAGGGAGACGCCGGCCTCGGTCAGCAGGGCGCGCGCCTTCTGGGCGCTCTGCGCGGGGTAGGCGTCGAAGAACGAGGTGGTGTGGCCGGTGAGTCCGGCCGGGATCAGCGAGTACAGCGGGTCGACGGTCCCGTCGTACACGTCGGAGGCCAGCTCCTCCCGGTTGAGCAGCCAGGCGACGGCGCGGCGGACGCGGGCGTCGTGCAGCGGCGAGGAGGCGTGGGTGTTGAGGTAGAGGTTGCGGGTCTCGGAGCTGTCGCTGACCGATACGCGCTGGTCGGGGTCGCTGGGGTTGAGTCCGGCGAGGACCTTGGGCGTCAGGGTGCGGGTGGCGACGTCGACGGTCTTGTCCTGCCAGGCCGTGTCGAGCGCGTCGCCGTCGGCGAAGTAGCGCAGTTCGACCGGCTTGCCGGTGGCGGTGACCGCGCCCTCGTAGGAGCCGTTGGGCTCCATCACGGCGGACTTCCCCTTGACGTACCGCTTGAGGCGGTAGGGGCCGGTGCCGTCGACGTCGCCGCCGGTGCGCAGCGCGTCCTTCGGGTAGCGGGTGTGGTCGACGATGGAGCCGGCGCCGGTGGCCACCTTGAACGGGAAGGTGGCGTCCGGCGTGGTCAGGTGGAACGTCACGGTCGTGCCGTCGGCGTCCACCGAGCCGAGGGTGTCGAACAGGGACGCCGGGCCGACGTCGGACTTGATCTTCTTGACCCGGTCGAAGGAGTACTTCACGTCCTCGGCGGTCATCGCGCGTCCGCTCGGGAACTTCAGGCCCTCGCGCAGTCGGCAGCGGTAGGTGCGCAGTCCGGTGTCGGTGAAGGAGCAGCTCTTGGCGGCGTCCGGGACGGGGGTGGTGCCGTCGGACTCGAAGGTCAGCAGCGACTGGAAGAGGTTGCTGTACAGGGCCCAGGAGCCGGCGTCGTAGGCGCCGGCCGGGTCGAGCGAGGTGACGGCGTCCGTGGTGCCGACGGTGATCGTCTTGTCGGTCCCGCCCCGGGAGGGGAGCAGCCGCCAGGCGCTCACGCCCACGATCGCCACCACGAGCAGCGCCAACAGAATCCGTATGCGAACCGACCGCATCGGTGATGTCCCTCCCGGGCCCGCCCGGGCCGTCGTGCATGCGCCACACACCTGAGTGGCGCGGCAACCTAATCACACGTGTTTCGCCCGGGGGAAGAGGGTTTTGGAGAGGATGAGAAGACGTTATGAAGAACCGTATCCAGTTTGTTTCACAGCAAGTCCTCAGGAGTTCCCGGTGGCTTGGTGAAATGGTATGAAATGTCGGTTCTGTTGGCCTTCTCGTCCCCTGACGCCCGCACACGCGGGAGAGTCGCGGCAAGGGCGGCGGCCCTGGGGGGCTATGACGTCCGGCGCAGTGCGCGCAGTCCGCGCAACCCGAGGACGCCGATGGCCGTCCCCCATAGGAAGGAGACGACGGCCAGCGCGAGATGCACCCAGAAGTACGCCGTCGGGTGCCCGTCGTCGAACGCGAGCCCGCTGCTGTCCGCGACGAGATTCTTGACGAAAGTGACCCAGATGATCCAACTCCACACCCCGAAGACGAGCAGGAACCAGGAGACCGGGCGGCTGAGCTTCATGCCTTCAGTATCGCTGCCGGGCGCCCGGGGCCGGGCCGGGGGTGGAAGCGGGGGCTCGGGTGCGGCCCCGGCGGGCGGTGCGGGTACGTTTCCGACCGTGCCCGCACCCCACAAGAGCGCCCAGCGCACCCTGCTGGTCGCCTCCGCAGCCCTGCTGTCCCTGTCGCTGACCGCGCCCGCCGCCCTCGCCGCACCGGGCCCCAAGTCCGGCAAGCCGGCCGCTCCCCCGGCGGGCATGTCCACCCTCGGCGGCGCCCGCCTCGGCCTGGCGGGCACCCAGGTGAACCTCTCGGCCGGCGTGCCGGTGCTGCCCAAGGACCTCACCGCCCGCTCCTGGATCGTCGCCGACGCCGAGTCCGGGCAGGTGCTCGCCGCGCACAACGCGCACTGGCGGCTGCCCCCGGCCAGCACCCTGAAGATGCTGTTCGCCGACACCGTCCTGCCGAAGTTCCCGGCGGCGCAGCAGCACAAGGTGATCACGAGCGACCTGGCCGGCATGGGCGAGGGCTCCAGCCTGGTCGGCATAAAGGAGAACGAGAGCTACTCCGTGCGCGATCTGTGGCTCGGCGTCTTCCTGCGCTCCGGCAACGACGCCGTGCACGTGCTGTCCGCGATGAACGGCGGCGTCGGGGCCACCGTGGCGGACATGAACGCGCACGCCCAGGACCTCCAGGCCCTGGACACCCACGTGGTCAGCCCGGACGGCTACGACGCGCCCGGGCAGGTCTCCTCCGCCTACGACCTCACCCTGTTCGCGCGCTCCGGGCTCCAGAAGAAGGACTTCCGCGCCTACTGCTCGACCGTGCGGGCCGAGTTCCCCGGCGAGACGAAGAAGGACAAGAAGGGGAAGACCACCCGGGACTCCTTCGAGATCCAGAACACCGACCGGCTGCTCAGCGGCGACTACGACATGTCCGTCTACCCGGGCATCGCCGGGGTGAAGAACGGCAACACCACCAACGCCGGCGCCACCTTCACCGGCGTCGCCGAACGCGGCGGCCGGGTGCTGCTGGTCACGGTGATGAACCCGGAGAAGAAGGAGCACAACGAGGTCTACCGGGAGACGGCGAAGCTCTTCGACTGGGGCTTCCAGGCGGCCGGCAAGGCGCAGCCGGTGGGCGAACTGGTGGCGCCCCGGAGCGCGCGGGGCGCGACACCGGCGGCGCCCTCGGCCGGAGCGGCGGGCGGCGGACAGGCGGGCGGCGGACAGGGCGGTGCGCCGGCCGGGCCGGTGGCGAGCGCCGCGGTGAGCGGCGGCTCCCGCGGCATGGGCGTCGCCCTCGGCATCGCCGGCGGACTGGTGGTGCTGCTGGCGGCCGGCGCCTTCCTGGTCAACCGCCGCTGGCCGCTGCCGGACCTGGTGCGCCGCCGCTCCCGCTCCTGAGCGCCCCGGCCGGCTCCGGGTCCGCCTTGCTGCCGGTCGCCGTCCAGGCCGCGCAGTACAGCACCAGTTTGCAGGTGAAGTTGATCCACAGCAGCAGGGCGACCGGGACGCCGAACGCGCCGTACATGCTCTTCGCCGCCACGCCCTGGATGTAGCCGCTCAGCAGCAGCTTGAGCAGTTCGAAGCCGACCGCGCCGTTCAGCGCGGCCACCAGCAGCCGGCGGCGGGGCGGCTCCGCGCCGGGCAGCAGCGTCAGGACGTACAACAGCACCAGGAAGTCGGCGAGTACGGCCACGACGAACGCGATCACCCGCAACACCACGCTGCCCCAGCCGTGTTCGTCCAGACCCGCCTGGCGCGACACCCAGCCCACGGCGGCCGAGGCGACGGCGGAGGCGGCGAAGGTGACCAGCACCGCGCCGCCCAGGCCGACGAGGATCCCGGCGTCCTTCAGCCTGACCAGGACCGGGTTCTCGTCCGGGTCGGCCAGCTCCCACACCGCGCGCAGGCAGTCGCGCACCTGCGCCACCCAGTTGACCCCGGTCAGCAGCAGCACCGCGCCCGCGATGACACTGACCGCGCCGGCGTTCTGCGCCAGGGAGGCGATGTCGAGTTCGTTGCCGAGACCCGGGAACTGCTGGGCGATCTTGCCCTCCAGGGTGCGCTGCTGGGCCCCGGTGAGGGTGGCGGCGCCGATCGCGGCGGCCACGGTCAGCAGCGGGAAGAGCGCGACGAAGCTGACGAACGTCATGGCGGCCGCCAGCCGCGTCCACTTCACCCGGTCCAGGCGCTCGTACGACCGCCACGCGTGGGTGAGCATCAGCCGCGCCAGCGGGGGCCCGACGACCGGGAGCTTCTTCAGCCAGTCCATGGTCGGACCGTTCCCCCTCAACGCGCGCGCCAACACAGCGTTTCTGCGACAAAGCGCGCATAACCGGACGATACAGTCGGCTGCCGTGAAGAACGCCTCCGGTCCCGCCCGTCTCCCCCGGTCCCTGCTCGTGCTCGGCGGCACGTCCCCGATCGCGCTGGCCACCGCCCGCCGGCTCGTCGCGCGCCGCACCCGCACCATCTGGCTGGCGGGCCGCCCCTCGCCCGAACTGGCCGGAGCCGCCGCGCACCTGCGCACCCTGGGCGCCGAGGTGCACACCGTCGACTTCGACGCGCTGGACACCGACGCCCACGAGTACGCGCTCGGCAAGGTGTTCGCCGAGGGCGGCGTCGACATGGTCCTGCTGGCCTTCGGCATCCACGGCGACCAGGCCTACGACGAGCGCGACCCGCCGGCCGCGGTGCGCGTCGCGCGGACCAACTACACCGGGGCCCTCTCCGCCGGTCTGACCGCCGCACGGCTGCTCCAGAACCAGGGCCGCGGCTCGCTCGTCGTGCTCTCCGCGGCCGCCGCCGCACGGGCCCGCCGCACCGACTTCCTCTACGGCTCCAGCAAGGCCGGCCTGGACGTCTTCGCCCAGGGCCTGGGCGACGCCCTGTACGGCACGGGCGTGCACGTCATGATCGTGCGCCCCGACGCCGTCCGCGCTCCGGCGCGCCCCGGCCACCGGGTGCCGCCGCTCGCCTGCACCCCGGAGGAGGTCGCCACGGCCGTCGAGCTGGGGCTGCGGCGGCGCTCGGAGAGCGTGTGGGTGCCGGGGGCGCTGCGCGTGGTGACGGCGGTGCTGCGGCACCTGCCGCGCGCGCTGTACCGGCGGCTGCCGCTGTAGGGCCCCGAGCGGCTCCGCGGGGCCACGAGGGGAGGCGGGGCGGCGGGGGTGGTCAGCGGGTGGGGAGGGTGCCGTGGTCGTCGGCGGGGGACGCCTGGGGCGGCACCGTCCCGCGGCCGCCGAAGGTGAACTCGCGCAGCTTGTGCCACACCCCGGCGGAGTCCTGCCGGTGCAGGGCGAAGCCGGTGCACGGCCACTGGGCCCGGTAGTCGGCCAGCTCCTTCTGGGCGCGGTCCATCCCGGCCTCGTCGATGCCGTGCGCCACCGTGACGTGCGGGTGGTAGGGGAACTGGAGTTCACGGGGCACCGGCCCGGAGGCGGACCGCACCCGCTGCTGGAGCCGGGTGCACTCCTCGGCGCCCGCGACCACCCGGACGTACACCACCGGCGACAGCGGACGGAAGGAGTCGGTGCCGGACAGCCGCATCGTGAAGGGGCGCCCGGCGGCGGCCACCTCGCTCAGATGGGCCTCGACCGCCGGCAGCTCGGCGGCCGCCACCTCGGTCGGCGGCAGCAGGGTGACGTGCGTGGGGATGCCATGAGCCGCGGCGTCACCGAAGCCCGCGCGCCGCTCCTGGAGCAGGCTGCCGTGAGGCTCCGGGACCGCGATCGACACGCCGATCGTTACGGTCCCCACGTCGTCTCCTGTCGTCGTGCCGATGGTCTGTCGTCGTCCCGGGCGCCGTCCCCCGCCGCGCACCCGGCCGTGTCGCCCCGACCACTCGGGCTCCGGCCGTCGCGTCGCGGCCGTCCGGCCTTCGACTGTACGGCCACGGGCGGGCCGGCGGCAGGCGCGGCGGCAGTGATGTGCAGCGCTCTGCCCGGTCCGCCGCGCGAGCCGTGGTGCGCCTCGGGGCCCGGCGGTCCGGCGCCCCGCGGCCGGACGGTGCGGGGCGGGTCGGTGCCTGCCGGGCGGGTCGGTGCCCGGCAGGCGGGTCAGTGCTTGGCGGGCAGGAAGCCCACCTTGCCGTACACCTGCGCCAGGGTCTCCGCGGCGACCGCGCGGGCCTTCTCCGCACCCTTGGCCAGGATCGAGTCCAGCGTCTCCGGGTCGTCCAGGTACTGCTGGGTCTGCTCCCTGAACGGCGTCACGAACTCGACCATGATCTCGGCGAGGTCCGTCTTGAGCGCACCGTAGCCCTTGCCCGCGTACTTCTCCTCCAGTTCGCCGATACCCGCACCGGTGAGGGTGGAGTAGATGGTGAGGAGGTTGCTGACGCCGGCCTTGGTCTCCGGGTCGTAGCGGATGACGGTGTCGGTGTCGGTGACCGCGCTCCTGACCTTCTTCGCGGTGGCCTTCGGGTCGTCCAGCAGGTTGATGAGGCCCTTCGGCGTGGACGCCGACTTGCTCATCTTCGCGGTCGGCTCCTGGAGGTCGTAGATCTTCGCCGTCTCCTTGAGGATGTACGCCCTGGGGACGGTGAAGGTCTCGCCGTAGCGGCCGTTGAAGCGCTCGGCCAGGTCACGGGTCAGCTCGATGTGCTGGCGCTGGTCCTCGCCCACCGGCACCTCGTGCGCCTGGTAGAGCAGGATGTCGGCGACCTGGAGGATCGGGTACGTGAACAGGCCGACCGAGGTGCGGTCGGCGCCCTGCTTGGCGGACTTGTCCTTGAACTGGGTCATCCGGCCGGCCTCGCCGAAGCCGGTGAGGCAGTTCATCACCCAGGCGAGCTGGGCGTGCTCGGGCACATGGCTCTGGACGAAGAGCGTGCAGCGGTCCGGGTCGAGGCCGGCGGCCAGCAGCTGGGCGACGGCCACCCGGGTGTTGGCGCGCAGCTCGGCCGGGTCCTGCGTGACCGTGATCGCGTGCAGGTCGGCGAGCATGTAGAACGCGTCGTGGCTCTCCTGAAGGGCCACCCACTGGCGCACGGCGCCGAGGTAGTTGCCGAGGTGGAACGAGCCCGCGGTGGGCTGGATTCCGGAGAGCACGCGAGGTCGATCAGTGGCCATGCTCACCATTCTCTCATTGACCACCGCCCCCGACGGGCCGGGTTTGCGCGGCCGGAGAACGCCGCGCGGCGGCCCGCCGGGGAGGCGGACCGCCGCGCGAAGGGGGCGTCGGGCGAGGGGCCCCGTCGTTCACCGGGACGGGTCAGCCGAGGTCGATCTCCGGGTAGAGCGGGAAGCCGGCGACCAGGTCCGTGGCCCGCTGGGAGATCTCGTCCGAGACCTTCGGGTCGAGCACGTGCTGCGCCTTGGAGGGCGCGCCCTTGCTGGTGGTGCCGGGCTCGGCGGTGGTCAGGACGCGGTCGACGAGGCCGGCCACCTCGTCCATCTCGGCGGTGCCCAGGCCCCGGGTGGTCAGGGCCGGGGTGCCGACGCGGATGCCGGAGGTGTACCAGGCGCCGTTGGGGTCGGCCGGGATGGCGTTGCGGTTGGTGACGATGCCGGAGTCCAGCAGCGCGGCCTCGGCCTGGCGGCCGGTGAGGCCGTAGGAGGAGGCGACGTCGATCAGGTTGAGGTGGTTGTCCGTGCCGCCGGTGACCAGGGTGGCGCCGCGGCGCGTCAGGCCCTCGGCGAGCGCGCGGGCGTTGTCCACGATCCGCCGGGCGTAGTCCTGGAAGGCGGGCTGCCGTGCCTCGGCCAGGGCGACGGCCTTGGCGGCCATGACGTGCGGGAGCGGGCCGCCGAGGACCATCGGGCAGCCGCGGTCGACCTGGTCCTTGAGGGAGTCGTCGCACAGGACCATGCCGCCGCGCGGGCCGCGCAGCGACTTGTGCGTGGTGGTGGTGACGATCTGCGCGTGCGGCACCGGGTCGAAGTCGCCGGTGAGGACCTTGCCCGCGACCAGGCCGGCGAAGTGCGCCATGTCGACCATGAGGGTCGCGCCGACCTCGTCGGCGATCTCGCGCATGATCCGGAAGTTCACCAGGCGCGGGTAGGCCGAGTAGCCCGCGACCAGGATCAGCGGCTTGAAATCGCGGGCCTGGGCGCGCAGCGCCTCGTAGTCGATCAGGCCGGTGGCCGGGTCGGTGCCGTAGGAGCGCTGGTCGAACATCTTTCCTGAGATGTTCGGACGGAAGCCGTGGGTGAGGTGGCCGCCGGCGTCCAGGGACATGCCCAGCATGCGCTGGTTGCCGAAGGCGTGCCGCAGCTCGGCCCAGTCGGCCTCGGAGAGGTCGTTGATCTGGCGGACGCCGGTCTTCTGGAGGAAGGGGACCTCGACCCGGTCGGCGAGGACGGCCCAGAACGCGACCAGGTTGGCGTCGATGCCGGAGTGCGGCTGGACGTAGGCGTGGCGGGCGCCGAAGAGTTCCCTGGCGTGCTCGGCGGCGAGCGACTCGACGGTGTCGACGTTGCGGCAGCCGGCGTAGAAGCGGCGGCCGACGGTGCCCTCGGCGTACTTGTCGCTGAACCAGTTGCCCATCGCGAGCAGGGTGGCCGGGGAGGCGTAGTTCTCCGAGGCGATCAGCTTGAGCATCTCGCGCTGGTCGCCGACCTCCTGGCCGATGGCATCGGCGACGCGCGGCTCGACGGCGCGGATCACGTCGAGTGCGGCGCGGAAGGCGGTGGACTCGGTGGAGAGGGGCGCGGTCATGTCTAGGACCTCCGGACGTGGCGTTCGGCGTTCACGGTACGGCCCAGGCGCACGGCACAGTTCTTTCACCCGGGCCGCTTCCCGATGGTCGGTCCCATCCTCGGAGCCCCGCGTCGGGGTCCAGCGCGCCAGTCACGGCCCGCCGTCAGCCTACCGGGCGCCGTGCGGCGCCCGGCCCGGCGTCCACCATGCGAGCGCGCTCAGCCCTCGTCGTCCCCGGTCAGACGCCACCGGCCGACCTCCCGGTAGCCGGAGTCGTACACCGCCGAGCCGTCGCCGGGCTCCAGGGCGTAGTGGTGCAGGTTGCCGCCCCAGTAGCGCAGGATCCGGCCCAGTTCGGCCGCCTTCTCCCCGGCGGGAAGCGCGTCGTCCACCGTGACTTCGAGGAGGAACCTCATGTCTGCCGTCTCCCGTCCTGTCCGGACCGGACGCGCCGCGGGCGCGACGCGTCGCCGGACCGCCCAGAGAATCACACGGCCGCCGGGCCGTGCCCGGAGAATGCCCGTCGGGCCGTGCCCGGAGAACGCCCGTCGAGCCGTGCCCGGAGAACGCCCGTCGGACCGCGCCTAGAGGATCACGTGCGGGACGAAGCGCGCGTACTCGTCGGTGACGAGGCCGGAGGACTCGCGGATGCCGAGACCCGCGGCCTCGTCCCCGACCACCCAGGCGCCGAGGACGACGTGGTTGCCGTCGAAGGCGGGCAGCGGGGCGAGGGCCTGGTAGCAGCAGGGCTCCTCGCGCACGGCGGCCTGCGTGCCCGGCGGGTGGACGGTCACTCCGGCGCCCTCGCGGCCCAGCAGCGGCTTGGCGACGTAGCCGGGCCCGGCGGCCAGGTCGCGCGGGCCGTCGAGGTGGGCGGGCAGGAGGTTGGGGTGGCCGGGGTAGAGCTCCCACAGGATCGCCAGCAGCGCCTTGTTGCTGAGCAGCATCTTCCAGGCGGGTTCGATCCACAGGGTGGAGCCGGTGCCGCCGCCGTTGTCGAGGGTGTCCAGGACATGGCCGGCGAAGCGGTCGGTGGTCAGCCACTCCCAGGGGTAGAGCTTGAAGATCGCGCGGATGAAGTGCAGGCCGTTGTCGACGAACCGGCCGGACAGCGGGTCCCAGCCGATCTCCTCCATGGAGATCCAGTCGGTGGCGAGCCCGGCCTGTTCCGCGGTCTCCTTGAGGTAGGCGACCGTCATCAGGTCCTCGCCGAGTTCGTCGTCGGCGGAGTGCGCGAAGTGCAGCGGGCTGCCCGGCGGCAGCAGGCGGGCCTGCTCGCGCCAGGCGGCCACCAGGCGTTCGTGCAGGGAGTTCCACTGGTCGGCGCCGGGGAAACGATCCTCCATCCAGAACCACTGGGGCGAGGCCGCCTCCACCAGGGAGGTGGGGGTGTCGGCGTTGTACTCCAGCAGCTTGGCCGGCCCGGTGCCGTCGTAGCGCAGGTCGAAGCGGCCGTAGACGGCGGGGAGTTCGGCGCGCCGGCGCCACGCCTCGGCGACGGCCCCGGCGACGCGCGGGTCGGTGATGCCGAGGTCGGCGAAGCGGTTGGTGGCGACGATGTGCTCGGCCGCGGCCAGGCACATGCGGTGCAGTTCCTCGACCGTCTCCTCCAGCGCCTCGACCTCGGGCAGCGAGAAGACGTAGTGGGCGCTCTCGTCCCAGTAGGGCCGCAGGCTGTCGTCGGGGTACCGGGTCAGGGGATAGATGAGCCCCTGGGCCTCGACGGTCTGCTGCCAGCCGGGCCGGGGGGCGATCGTACGGCGTTCCATCGCGGGCGTCAGCCGCCGGACTTGCCGTGGCCGCTGCCGAAGCCGCCCCGGTCCACGCCGCCGTGGCCGCCGCTGGACCCGCTGGAGCCGCTGGAGCCGCCGGAGCCCTTGCCGGGCTTGGTGAGAGAGCCGCCGGTGACCCAGCCGCTCTTCTTCTTGCCGCCGTAGTACCAGACGCCGTTGGCGGAGGTCTTGCCGGTGGACTTGCAGTTCTTGTCGGAGACGACCTTGTAGCCCTTGGCCGCGGTGTAGCTGCCGCGGTCGACGCAGCGCTTGTCGGGGGCGGAGGAGCAGGCGGTGAGTGCCGTCGCGAGCAGTCCCATGCCGCCCAGTACGACCGTCGCCGACCGCAGTTGTCGCCGTGCGTCCGCCATGTCCGTCTCTCCCCGTCGTGGTCGACCACCGGCCGCGTGCGCGGCCGCTCTCCGGCCGCCAGCCTAAAGACACCGCCATGCGCATGCCCAGGGGGGATCGGTTCAGGCGTGAGGTGGGAGGGGGTGGGGCGGGGGTGGAGGTGGGGGGGCTCAATGCGGGCCTCGGGGGCGGGGCTTGGTTACGGGTGGTGGGGGCGGGTGGTGCGGGCAGGGCCTAGAGTCGCCGGGTGCTTCTCGGAATGGTGTGCGCGCTCGGCGCGGCGGTGTGTTTCGGTACGGCGACGGTGCTCCAGGCGGTCGCCGCCCGGGCGGCGGCCGACGCCGGAGGGGGTTCGGGCGGCGACGCGGCACTGCTGCTGCGGGCGCTGCGGCAGTGGCGGTACCTGGCGGGCCTGGCCCTGGACGGACTCGGTTTCCTGCTCCAGATCGTGGCGTTGCGCTCG
Source organism: Streptomyces similanensis (assembly GCF_039543625.1). Classification (NCBI taxonomy): domain Bacteria; kingdom Bacillati; phylum Actinomycetota; class Actinomycetes; order Kitasatosporales; family Streptomycetaceae; genus Streptomyces; species Streptomyces similanensis. The sequence goes on from NZ_BAABKC010000047.1 coordinate 62,397, forward strand.
CTGCCGATCTACGCGGTCGGCGCCGCCCTGGCGTCCAGTCTCGCGGTGACGGCGGTGGCCGCGGCGCGGCTGCTGCGGGTGCGGCTGAGCGGCACCGAGTGGGCAGCGGTCGGGGTGGTCTGCGCGGGCCTCGCGATGCTGGGCCTGGCCTCGGGCGCCGAGGGGCACGAGGACGGCTCGGCGGCGCTGCGGTGGGTGATGCTGGGGGCCGCGCTCGCGGTGCTCGCGCTGGGCGCGGTCGCCGGACGCCTGCCGGAACGCGGCCGGGCGCTGCTGCTGGGTCTGGGCGCGGGCTGCGGGTTCGGCGTGGTCGAGGTGACGGTGCGGCTGGTGGACTCGGTCAGTCCGGCCCGGCTGTTCGCCAACCCGGCGGCGTACGCGCTGGTGCTGGGCGGCGGCGCGGCGTTCCTGCTGCTGACCTCGGCCCTCCAGCGCGGTTCGGTGACGACGGCGACGGCGGGCATGGTGCTCGGCGAGACGCTCGGCCCGGCGGCGGTCGGCGTGGTCTGGCTGGGCGACCGCACCCGCGACGGACTGGCCTGGCTGGCGGTGCTGGGCTTCGCGGTGGCGATCGCCGGGGCGCTGGCGCTGGCCCGGTTCGGGGAGGCGCCGGCGGAGGAGACGGCGGCGGCGAGGACCCCGGCCGACGACGCGCGCTGAGCCGTCGCCCCGGTGGCTCTCGGGGTGTCGTCGCGGGTCGTCGCTACGGCAGGACCCGGCACAGCGCGTCCAGGGCCGCTGTCCAGGCGTGGTCCGGTGGGGTGCCGTAGCCGACGACCAGGGCGTCGTCCGGGGCGGTGACGGCGGCCCGGTCGTGGCGGAAGCGGGCCAGGCCGTAGACGGCGAGGCCCTGCCAGGCCGCCGCCCGGACCACGGCCGGCTCGGTGCCGGGCGGCAGCCGCAGCACGGCGTGCAGACCGGCCGCGATCCCGGTGGCGCGCACGTCGGGAGCACGGGCCGCGAGCGCCTCGACCAGGGCGTCCCGGCGGCGCCGGTACCGCAGCCGCGCCGAGCGCACATGCCGGTCGTAGGCCCCGGAGGCCAGGAACTCCGCCAGCGTCAGCTGGTCCAGCACCCCGCAGGTCTCCATCGCGCCCTTGGCCGCCGCGGCCTCCTCGGCGAGCGACGGCGGCAGCGCCATCCAGCCCAGCCGCAGCCCGGGCGCCAGCGACTTGCTGGCCGTGCCCAGGTACACCACCCGGTCCGGGGCGAGGCCCTGGAGCGCGCCGATCGACTGGCGGTCGTAGCGGAACTCGCCGTCGTAGTCGTCCTCCAGGACCAGGCCGCCGGTGCGACGGGCCCACTCGATGACGGCGGCGCGCCGGTCGGGCCGCAGCGGCACGCCCATCGGGAACTGGTGCGACGGCGTGAGCAGCACCGCCCCCGCGTCCGCGAGGCCGCCGGTGACGGTGCCCAGGTCGTCGAAGGGCAGCGGCCGGGTGCGCAGTCCGGCCGCCGCCAGCAGGTTCCAGTGCACGTCGAGGCCGTAGGAGTCGACGGCGACGGTCGAGGCGCCGCGGCGGCGCAGCACCTCGGCGAGGACGCGCAGCCCGTGCGCGAAGCCCGAGCAGATCAGCACGTGCTCCGGGTCGGTGCGCACGCCGCGGGCGCGGGCGAGGTAGCCGGCCAGGGCGGCGCGCAGTTCGGGCAGGCCGCGCGGGTCGCCGTAGCCGAGGACGTGGTGCGGGGCCGTGGTCAGGGCCCGGCGGGCGGCGCGCAGCCAGGCGGCGCGGGGGAAGGAGCCCAGGTCGGGGCTGCCGCTGCGCAGGTCGTGGCGGGGGCGGGACGGGGGGCGGCGCGGGTGCGCCGGGCCGCCGGGCGGGGTCTGGGCGAACGGCGCGGCGGGCACTCCCGTGGCGACCCGGGTGCCCGAGCCCTGGCGGGCGGTGAGCCAGCCCTCGGCGACCAGGTCGGCGTAGGCGTCGGCGACCGTGTTGCGGGCGACGCCCAGGTCGGGCGCGAGGGCGCGGGAGGAGGGCAGCCGGGTGCCGGGGGCCAGCCGGCCGGTGCGCACCGCCTCGCGCAGCGCGTCGGTCAGGCCGCGGCGCACGCCGGGTCCGGTCGGCTCCAGGTGCAGGTCGACGCCCAAAGTGGCCCACGTTTCCGCCATGGGAATGGACCATACTCCTGGGACGCTTCGTGCCTAGGGTCGAAATGTGACCACGAAGAACGACACACCCGACACGACAGCGACCACGGCGACTACGGCGACCACGGCACCGAACGGAACGGCGACCACGGCGACCACGGCGACCACGGCACCGAACGGAGCGGCAGCGGCGGCCACGGCCGGGTACGCGCCCGAACAGGCGCCCCGGCTGGAGTGGGCCAAGCACGCCCCCGAGGTCTACAAGGCGATGATCCGACTGGACACCGCCGCGAAGCGGGGCCTGGACGCGAAGCTGTACGAGCTGGTGAAGATCCGCGCCTCGCAGCTCAACCACTGCGCGTTCTGCCTCGACATGCACACCAAGGACGCGCTCGCGGCCGGCGAGAGCGTGGAGCGGATCGTGCAGCTCAGCGCCTGGGAGGAGTCGCGGCACTTCTACACGGAGAAGGAGCTGGCGGCGATCGAGCTGACCGAGGCGATCACCGTCCTGACCGACGGCTTCGTCCCGGACGAGGTGTACGACCGGGCCGCGGGCCTGTTCGAGGAGCCTGAGCTGGCCCAGCTGATCGCCGCGATCACGGTGATCAACGCGTGGAACCGGTTCGGCGTGACCACCCGCATGACCCCGGGCCACTACCAGCCGGGGCGGCCCGCGTGAGCCGTTCGCAGCTGCTGGACCAGAAGGTGTTCCAGGCGATGCGGGCGGTCGGCGCGGCCGCGAAGAAGGGCTTCGGCGATCCGGTCCTCGCCGAGCTGGTCATGATCCGCGCCTCGCAGCTCAACCACTGCGCGTTCTGCCTCGACATGCACCTGCGGGCCGCCCGCGAGAACGGCGAGTCCGAGGACCGCGTCCAGCTGCTCAACGCCTGGGAGGAGGCCGAGGGCCGCTACACCGAGCGGGAGCGGGCCGCGCTCGCCCTGACCGAGGCGGTCACGGTGCTGACCGACGGCTTCGTCCCGGACGAGGTGTACGACCGGGCCGCCCAGCTGTTCGAGGAGGCCGAACTGGCCCATCTCGTCTCGCTGATCACCGTCATCAACGGCTGGAACCGGCTGATGGTCAGCCGCCGGGTCCCGCCGGGCGGGCGGCAGGCGTGAGCGGCGCGGCCACGTTCCGCGCCCTGCACCACGGGCGCGCGCCGGGTGATCCGCTGGTGCTGCCGGGGCCGTGGGACGCGGCGAGCGCCCGGGTGTTCGCCGAGGCCGGGTTCCCGGCGCTGGCGACGCCGAGCGCCGGGATCGCCGCGTCCCTCGGGTACGCGGACGGCCGGACGCCGGCGCCGGAGATGTTCGCGGCCGTGGCGCGGATCGCCCGGGCGGTGGACGTACCGGTGTCGGCGGACGTGGAGGACGGGTACGGGCTCGCGCCGAAGGAGCTGGTGGACCGGCTGCTGGAGGCCGGGGCGGTGGGCTGCAACCTGGAGGACTCGCACGGGGGTGTCCTTGAGGACCCGCGACGGCAGGCGGACTTCCTCGCCGAGGTCCGCGCGGCCGCCGGCGACCTGCTGTTCGTCAACGCCCGCCTCGACACGTTCGTCCACGGCGGCGACGACGGCGGGCAGGTGGCCGGACCGGCCGGCGGCCGTGCCGTCGGGCCTGCCGTCGGACGTGCCGTCGGACGTGCCGTCGAAGAGGCCGTCGAGCGGGCCGCGTTGTACGTGGCGGCGGGCGCGGACTGCGTGTACCCGATCCTCGCCCCCGTGGAGGCGCTGCCGGCCCTGCGGGCGGGAATCCGGGGCCCGATGAACGTGCTGGCACGGCCCGGCGAGGGCCCCTCGCCCGCCGCGCTCGGCGAACTCGGCGCGGACCGCGTCACCTTCGGCCCGGGCCTCCAGCGCCGCGCGACGGCGGCCCTGCGGGAGATCGCGGAGGGCATCGGGAGGTAGGGCGCGGGGGGGGGGACGCGGGGGCGCCGGCGCGGTGGGGCGGGTCCGGGACGGGCGGAACGGGGGTTCATCCGTCCAGGGACCCGGACCACTGCGCCAGCACCTCCCGGAAGCACTGCCGCAGCCAGGCGTGCGCCGGGTCGGCGTCGTGGCGCGGGTGCCAGGCCAGCCCCATCCCCAGCACCGGCAGCTCCAGCGGCACGTCGAAGGTGACCAGGCCCAGCGCCGTGGCCAGCGGCAGCCCCCAGGAGGTGATCAGGCCCACCAGATTGCTGTCGCGCAGCACGAACAGCGCGGCCGGAAAGGTCCCGACGCCGCCCACCACCCGCCGGGTCAGGCCCCGTTCGGCGAGGGCCGCGTCCACGGGCCCGTGCAGCCGGCCGCGCCGCGACACCGACAGGTGCTCGGCCGCGGCGTACCGCTCCGGCGTCACCTCGCCGCCGAGCAGCGGATGTCCGGCCCGTACGACGCCGACCATCCGGTCCTCGTACAGGTGCTCGGTGCGCACCTCGGGAGAGGTGGTGTCGATCACCCCGACCTCCAGATCGGCGGTGCCCTGCCGCAGGAACGGCGCGTCCACGTGGCTCTCGCCCAGGAAGCGGACCCGGACGCCGGGCGCCTCCCGGGCGGCCCGCGCGAACAGGGCCGCGCCGCAGGAGGCGGGCACCGCGTCGTGGCACAGCACCGTGAACGTGCGGGTGACGGTGCGCAGATCGGCGTCCCGGCCCGGCGCGAACAGGGCGCGGGCGCGCTCCACCACCGCGCTCACCTCGGCGCGTACCGCCAGGGCGTGCGGGGTCGGCACCATGCGCCGGCCGGCGCGCACCAGCACCGGATCGCCCAGCGCCCTGCGGATCCGGCCCAGGGTGCGGCTCATCGCCGGTTCGGACAGGTGCAGCCGCCGGGCGGCGCCCTGCACGCTCTGCTCCTCCAGGAGGACGTCGAGGGCGAGCAGCAGATTGAGGTCGATGCCGGTGGGCGCCGTGGGCCCGGCCGCCTCCGCGGATTGCGTCACACGCATCTTTCCCTTGTCAAGATTGCACTGGAGTGCAGGTCACCTGCGAGCCTACGGTGACAGGGCATCCCCCACCACACCGGTCTCCCCGGAGGAGCCATGCCCTCACCTGCCCGAAACACCGCCTCCGCCTCCGCGTCCGCCCAGGCCGAGACCCCGGCTCCCGCTCCGGCTCCGGCTCCGACGAGCGCCCTGAAGCGCTCCACGCTGCTGGCCCTGTGCGCCTGCGTCCTGGTCGCGCAGAGCATGGTCGCCGCCATCAACCTGCTGATCCCGCAGCTGGCCGCGTCCTCCCTGCACCTCACGCGTGGCGACATCCTGTGGACGGTCGACGCCTACGTCATCGCCTTCGCCGGACTGCTCATCCCGGCCGGGGCGCTCGGCGACCGGCACGGCCGCAAGGGCGCGCTGCTCGCCGGTCTCGCCCTGTTCGCCGCGGGCGCCGCCACCAGCGCGCTCGCGACCGGCCCCGCGCTGCTCATCGCGGGCCGGGGCGTCTCCGGCGCGGGCGCCGCGCTGATCACCCCGGCCACGCTGTCGATCCTGGTGCACCTCTCCGCGCCCGAGCACCGCGCCCGCGCGCTGGCGTCCTGGACCCTGGCCATCGGACTCGGCGGCTTCGCGGGCAACCTCGGCGGCGGCCTGATCGGCCAGTTCCTGTCCTGGCGCGCCCTGTTCGCCGTCATGGTGCCGCTGGCCGCCGTACTCGCCGCGGCCGTCGCCCTCGCCGTCCCCCGCACCGCGCGGACGGCCCGCGGCAACCCCGATCCGCTGGGCACCGTCCTGCTCACCACGGGCCTGGTCGCGGTGCTCTTCGGCATCATCGAGGGGCCGGCGTACGGCTGGGGCTCGCCGCGCATCGTCGCCGCGTTCGCGGTCGGCGTGCTGCTCGTCGCCGTCTTCACCCGGCACGCCTTGCGCTCGCCCGCACCGCTGTTCGACCCGCGGGTCTTCGCCCGGCCCCGGCTGCGCGCCGCCACCCTCGGCACCGCCACCGGCTTCTTCGGCCTGTTCGCCCTCTTCTACGTCAACTCGCAGTATCTCCAGGACATCAAGGGCTACGGCGCCGCCCTCACCGGGGTGGCGATCGTGCCGCTCACCGTCGGCATGGCGCTGATGCCCAGGCTGGCGGCCCGCTGGTCCGACCGCCCGCGCCCGGTCATCGGCGGCGGCCTCGCGCTGATCGGCCTCGGGCTGCTCGGCGCGTCCACCGCCGACGCGGGCACGCCCTACCCGCTGTACGCCTGCTGGCTGCTGGTCATCTCGGCGGGCACCGGGCTCAGCATGCCCGCGCTCACCGTCGGCGTGGTCACCTCGCTCCCGCCGCACCAGGCGGGCCTCGGCTCCGGCCTCGGCACCTCGGCCCGCGAACTCGGCGCGGCCCTCGGCGTCGCCGTCACCGGCACGGTGCTCGCCGCCCACCAGGGCGCCCGCGGCCTCGCCGACGGCATGGCGCCCGCCCTGCGCATCGTCGCCCTGCTGGTCCTCGTGGCGACGGCGGCCGTGGTCGCCGGCTACGGCCGGGACGGCGGCCGCGGGCGGGACGCGACCTGAGCCGCCGCGCCTGCGGGCACCAGTGTTGCCAGCCGCTCCAACGGCACCAACGGCACCAACGGCCACGGGCCCCGTTCCGGACGAATCCGGAACGGGGCCCGTGCGGGCTCGCGGCGAACGCGGGCCGTGACGTACCGCGCTGGCGAGGCGTCAGGCTCAGATGAGGCCGAGGCCGCGGACCGCCTCGCGCTCCTCCTCCAGCTCCTTGACGGAGGCGTCGATGCGGGCGCGGGAGAACTCGTTGATCTCCAGGCCCTGGACGATCTCGTACGCGCCGTCCTTGACGGTGACCGGGAAGGAGGAGATCAGGCCCTCCGGAACGCCGTAGGAGCCGTCCGACGGGATGCCCATGGAGGCCCAGTCGCCCTCGGCGGTGCCGTTGACCCAGGTGTACACGTGGTCGATGGCCGCGTTGGCGGCGGAGGCGGCCGAGGAGGCGCCGCGGGCCTCGATGATGGCCGCGCCGCGCTTGGCGACGGTCGGGATGAAGTCCTCGGCCAGCCACTTCTCGTCGTTGACGACCTCGGCGGCGTTCTTGCCGGCCACCGTGGCGTGGAAGATGTCCGGGTACTGGGTGGCGGAGTGGTTGCCCCAGATGGTCAGCCGCTTGATGTCGGCGACCGTGGTGCCCGTCTTCTTCGCGAGCTGGGTCAGCGCGCGGTTGTGGTCCAGACGGGTCATGGCGGTGAAGCGCTCGGCCGGTACGTCCGGGGCGGCGGCCTGGGCGATCAGCGCGTTGGTGTTCGCCGGGTTGCCGACGACCAGCACCTTGACGTCGTCCGCCGCGTGGTCGTTGATGGCCTTGCCCTGCGGCTTGAAGATGCCGCCGTTGGCCTCCAGGAGGTCACCGCGCTCCATGCCCTTGGTGCGCGGGCGGGCGCCGACGAGGAGGGCGACGTTGGCGCCGTCGAAGGCGACGTTCGGGTCGTCCGAGATCTCGATGCCCTGAAGGAGCGGGAACGCGCAGTCGTCCAGCTCCATGGCCGTGCCCTCGGCGGCCTTCAGCGCCGGCGTGATCTCCAGCAGGCGCAGCTTGACCGGCACGTCCGCGCCGAGCAGCTGGCCGGAGGCGATGCGGAAGAGCAGGGCGTAACCGATCTGGCCGGCCGCGCCGGTGACGGTGACGTTCACGGGAGTGCGGGTCATGGCGTTCTCCGTATGACAGCTGGCGGTGGGGCGTCCCTGCCCCGGGGAGCTGGACCGCTCGTCCGGTTCGTGACCGTGGGCGCCGCGATGATCGATCAAAGGTACGGATGATCGATCTCTTGGCGTCAAGAGAGATCCACCGGTCAGGCTATCGCGCATCCGGGATCACGCACCGCCCGGACCCTGTGGCCCGCCCCACAGAGTGATCGCGCGACGGCCGCCGGCAACGGTGAGGGGCGGCGCCCCACGGGGTGGCGGCCGCCCGTCCAGGAGAGGTGGGACGAGGGCGACCGCCGCATGGGGGTCACCGAGGCGACCTGACTTCCCGTGGGGGGTGCCTGTCCGTCCGCCCCGTCGCGCGCACCTCATGCACGACAGGGCCCGTTTCTTTTCCCGCTGCCCCGGATCTCACTCGGTACACCCGGTGACATCAGTGTTTCACCGCGTGCACGCCTGACGTCCCGACGCCGCCAGCGTCACGCACGCCGTCGCCCGGCCCGCGTCCGCCACGGCCACCATCGGCGTGTACGCGATGGTGTCCCCGGCGGTGTCGACGGTGTCGCTCTCCTCCCGCCCGCCGGCCTTGAACCGCACCCGGTCGCCCTGCGCGGCCTGGGTGATGCGCCCCCAGGCCGCGCCGCAGGTCTTGCTGTAGCGGACCTCGACGAGGGTGGTGCCCACGGTGACGCTCCGGCTGGTGCTCACCTGCGCGCGGCTGCACCCCATGGCTTCGGCGTCCTTGCCGGTGCAGCCCGCGCCGACGCACTTCACGCCCGGCGGCAGGCGCACGGCGGGACTGGCCGACGGAGACGGCGAACCGTCCGCGCGCCCGGCCTTCCCGCCCCCGATGCCACCGGTGACGTAGAAGACGACGCCCATCACGAGAAGGGCGGTGACCAGCCCGGCGAGGAACATGGTCACCTGCCGCCGCAGCGGGGTACCGCCGCGCGGAGGCTTCATCGCTTCGCTGCGCGGGACGGAGGGGTACGGGGCGTTCGGCCCCGCGCCGGGGGCGGGGGTGCCTGGAGTGCCCGGGGCGCCCGGGGCGTGGGGGCCGTTCGGGGCTTGGGGGCCGTTCGGGGTGCCCGGGCCGTACGGGTTCGGGGTGCCGGTCCCGTACGGGGCGGCGCCCGCCGGGTACGGGGCCGAGGTGCCGTTGCCGGGTGTGCCGGCCGGGGCGCCGGGGCCCTGGGAGGCGCGCTTGCCGCCCATCGGCGCCGGTCCGCGATAACCGGCCACCCGCCAGGAGTTGCCCCCGGAGGAGGACGCGGCATCGGACCCGGACGGCTTGCCGGAGCCGGGAGCCTTGGTGAGGTCCGGGGTGGTGCGGGGACTCGATGCCGCCGTCGTGCCGGTGGGGCCGGTCCCGGCGTCGCCCCCGCCGTCACCGTCGCCGTCGCCCTTGCCCTTGCGCTGGGGGCCTTCCTCGGCGCCGCTCTTGGTCTCGTCCTCGGTCTCCGAGCCGATGGCCCACGAGGCCCGCGCTCGCGGCCGGGCGTCCCGCGGTTCCCCCGGCACCGCCCGTTCCCTCCCCGCAGCTCCCGTCGCTCCCGACGCCCCCGCCGCTCCCGTACGCCCGTCCGCCTCGGACGCCGTGGGCTGCAACGGCACCGTGGGCGACACCCCCGCGGGCCCCGCGATCCCCGGCACCAGCCGACCGGCCGTCCCGCCGCCGTCCCGCGCACCTCTGTCCCGCGCACCGCCGTCCCCGGCGGCGTGCGCGTCCCGCGGCTCACCGGCCCCCGGCGTGTCGTCCTCGCGGGCCTTGTCCGCCGCCCCCGCCGACGCCCCGAACTCCCCCAGCGCGGCACGGGCCCGGGATATCCGGATGGCCTCCATCGTGCGGTCGTGCCGCAGCTCCGCACGGCTCCAGGCACGCTCGGCGAGTTCCCACATCGTGGTGAGGTGGACCGGGTTGGCGCCGGTGACCTCGGCGAGGGCGACGACCGCTCCCTTGGGCGCGAGGAGCCGGCCGCCCAGGTACCGCTCCCAGGACGTCTTGCTGTAGCCCGTGCGGTCGGCGAGTGCGGCCACGTTCAGTCCGCTGCGGTCCACGAGCCGCCGCAAATGGCTCGCGAACTCCTTGATCTGCGGATCGAGTTCATCGGGCAAGGCCTTCCAACGAGGCATTGCTGCATCCCCCTCTTCCCCGATTGCGTGCCGGCTCTTCCCCCGCGCGGCTTCGCCGCGGAGCCCCATTTTGTCAACAGATCGACACAGCTGGGTACATCCGCACCGCGCGGGCCCGTAGGGAACCGTTCCTGTGGCCAAGCGCGGACACCGTAGCGGAACGGTCACTTCCGTGCCACAGCGAGCGGACAGCCGTTGAGCTGCGCGTTCCTGGTGCAGGAAGGTGGTTCCCGGCGGCGGCCCGTCCTTACTCGGGGGAGAGGACGGGCCGCCGTCACGGCGAGGGCTAGCTGTTGCGGACGGTGAAGTGCAGAGCGTCGTCCAGGAACGGTATCTCCAGCCACGGCTTGGGCTGCGCCATCAGCGCCAGCAGCACGATGGCGACGCCGAGGACGCCGTAGGTGACGATGTCCGTGAACCGGGAGCGGACGGCGAGCATGCCGACCCTCGGCAGCATCCAGCGCAGCACCGCGCCGCCCAGCAGCCCGGCGCCGATGAGCAGCAGCCCGACCCGGAACGCGTCGAGAGCGGTCACCAGCAGACCGAGCCCGACCGCGATCAGCACGGACAGCAGCGGCCACTGCCGGGCGGGCGCCGGGGCGTCGCCGGCTGCGGCCCGGCCACCGCCCTCGGGACGGGCCGTGTCCCTGGTGAACAGCGGGAAGCGCCGCGTGGCCCGCCGCGGCCGCCCCTCGGCGTCCGGCGCGCTGATCGGATCCAGCACCTCGATCTCCGGCTCCCCCGCCTCGCCTGAGGTCTCCCGCGGCTCACCGGAGGTTGCCTGCGGTTCGCCGGAAGCCTTCTCCGTCTTCTCGGAGACCTGCTCGGACCGCTCGGGCCGCACAGGGGTCTGCTCGGACTGCTCGGGCTGCGGGGAGGTCTTCTCGGATTGCTCGGATTGCTCGGATTGCTCGGACCGCGACGAAGTCCGCTCAGGCTCCCCGGCGGCCCTCACCCGCCCCGGGCCCGCTGCCGTACCCGTACCCGGGGCCTGGCCCTGGGGCGGGGCCGTCTCCTGCGGGGTCCGGTCCCGCCGGGGTCCGCCCGCCTCAGCCGACACTGCGCTCCGCCGCCTCGACCACGTTGACCAGCAGCTGGGCCCGGGTCATCGGGCCGACGCCGCCGGGGTTCGGGGAGATCCAGCCGGCCACCTCGGCGACGTCAGGGTGGACATCGCCGACGATCTTGCCCTCGGCGTTGCGGGAGACGCCGACGTCGAGGACGGCGGCGCCCGGCTTGACGTCCTCCGCGCGGATCAGGTGCGCGGAGCCGGCCGCGGCGACGATGATGTCGGCCCGCTTGAGGTGGGCGGACAGGTCACGGGTGCCGGTGTGGCACTGGGTGACCGTGGCGTTCTCGCTGCGCCGGGTCAGCAGCAGCGGCATCGGCCGTCCGATGGTCACACCGCGGCCGACGACCACGACCTCGGCGCCCTTGATCTCCACGCCGTAGCGGCGCAGCAGGGTCAGTACGCCGTTGGGGGTGCAGGGCAGCGGCGCCGGCTCGTTGAGGACCAGCCGGCCGAGGTTCATCGGGTGCAGGCCGTCGGCGTCCTTGTCGGGGTCCATCAGTTCGAGGATGCGGTTCTCGTCGATGCCCTTGGGGAGCGGCAGTTGGACGATGTAACCGGTGCAGGACGGGTCCTCGTTCAGCTCGCGGACGACCGCCTCGATCTCCTCCTGGGAGGCGGTGGCCGGAAGCTCACGCTGGATGGAGGCGATGCCGACCTCGGCGCAGTCACGGTGCTTGCCCGCGACGTACTTGCGGCTGCCGGGGTCGTCACCGACCAGGATCGTGCCGAGGCCGGGCGTGACGCCCTTCTCCTTCAGCGCCGCCACGCGGGCGGTCAGATCGGACTTGATCGCGGCTGCGGTGGCCTTGCCATCGAGAATCTGGGCGGTCATGGTCCCATCCTCGCGGATGACCCGGCACCGGTACCAATCCGGGGGGCCGCTCGGGGATCCCGTCCCGTTCGTTCCCCTCCCGTTTCTTCCGCGGCCTCCGTGATCGGCGAGGTTGCACTTGCACAACGCATCACGACTCATACGAAATGCGGCTGGACAAGTAAGCACTCGGTCAAGAACGATGAACGCAACAGTGCCGCGGGCAGCTCATCGGGGGGTCGGGCCGCAAACTCTGTAGATCTCTCCTCCGTACGGTGCCGCGCGTCGTCCCCGCACTTGATCAACGGAGGAAACCCCGCCATGAGTTACGGCGACCCGAACAACCCCTACGGCCAGCCCCAGGGCCAGCCCGGCTACCCCTCGCAGGAACAGGGCTACGGCGCGCCCCAGCAGGGCCAGCCCGGCTACGGCTACCCGCAGGCCCCGGCGGTTCAGCAGCCCTACGGCGCCGTGCCGCAGACGATGCCCGGGACCGTCAGCGGAGCCCGGGCCATGCTGTGGGTGATCGTCGGTCTCCAGGTGGTCGGCGCGGTGATCTTCGCCCTCGGGGCCGTCGGCCTGAACGCCGCGAAGAACGACGAGAGCCTCAAGGACGACTCCTCCTTCCAGCAGCTCGTGGACTACTCCACCGGCAAGCTGTGGGCGCTCGTGGTGTTCGCGATCGCCTGGGGTGTGTTCGCGGCCGTGCTGGCCACGAAGTTCAACTCCGGCGGCAACGGCGTCCGCGTCACCCTCCTGGTCTTCGGCATCATCACCGCGGTGCTCGGCCTGTACCCGTTCACCCTCATAGGTATCGTCCACCTGGTTCTCGCCATCCTGATCGCCTGCTTCGTCGGCGGCTCCAAGGGCAAGGCGTGGTTCAACCGCCCGCGTTACTAGGGCCTGTCGACGGAAAGCGCCCGACGCGCTTTTCGCGCCGTTCACTTCCGGGGCCGTGACCCGCTTGTCCACAGGCGGGCCACGGCCCTTCCGCGTCCCCCTAATCTGGAATCCGTAGTTGTACAAGCACGGGGAGACGCACCTTGTACAGCATCATCGTGGTACCTCCGCCGACCACGGAGGACGAACGAAACGGCACCCAGATCCGGCTGGCGCCCGGCGACCACCTGGCCTTCGGACGTTCCGCCCCCGACAACGACCTGGTGATCCGGCACGACGGCGTGTCCCGCCGGGCCGGCCGCATCACCGCGCACGGCGCCTTCTGGATACTCAGCAACCTCTCCACCCGCCAGACCTACGTCGTGGAGAACCCGGAGGGCGCGGGCGAGCACATCAAGGTGGGGCCGGGGCGACTGGACGCCCCGATCCCGTTCGAGTTCTCCCGGATCGTGCTGCCGGCGGCCGGTGACCTGCTGCCGATCGAGGTGTGGGCGCCCCGGCACGACTATCTGGACGGCGCGGACGGCCCGGACGGCGAACCGACCGCCCCCGCCTTCTCCGTGGACCGCGCCAAGCGGTACTTCGCGGTGCTCACCGCACTGTGCGAACCACGGCTGCGCGGCGACCCGCACGCTCCGCTGCCCACCGTCGACCAGGTGGTCGAGCGACTGCGCCCCGTCTGGGCCGCCGCGTCCCGCACCTCGGTGCAGTGGAACATCGACTACCTGGCCGTGAAACTGCGGCTCAAGCCCGGCCCGGACACCGCCGACACGGGCCCGCGCCTCAACGGCAAGAAGGAGTCGCTGGTCTCCCTGGCCCTCCGCTTCGACCTGGTCCGCGAAACCGACCTCCCCCTCCTGACCCCCCGCCCACCAGCACCACCAGCACCACCAGCACCACCAGCACGACCCCCAACGCAACACCAGCCACAACCGACTCAAACGCCCCACACAGAACCGACGACACGGCGGGAACGGCCGGCACAGGCAGAGCGGGCGGCACGGACGGGACAGCCAGCAGCGGAACAAGCGACACGGACGGAACGGGCGGAGCGGACGGCGCGGACGGCGCGGACGGAGTCGCCGGCGCAGGTCGGACAGGCGACGCGGGCGGAAGCGGCGGCGCGGGCGACGCAGCCGGAGCAGCCGGAACTGGCAACTCAGCCGGGCCCGGCGGAACCAGCGGGACTGGCGGGACCGGCGGGGCTGGCGGGACCGGCGGAACTGGTGGCTCAGCCGGAACCGGCGGAACGACCGGGACCTGCCGAACCGGCCGAACCGGCGCGGCAGCAGCCTCGCTCAGGACGGGCGGCCCGGTGAAAGAGGCCTACGCCGTTCTGGTGCCGCGCGGGTACCGGATCGGCGACTGGGAGGTGCGGCGGCCCATCGCGACGGGCGCGTTCGGCAGCGTGTACGAGGCCCGCCGCACCGGCCCCCGCACGGGCCCCCACGCCGGACCCCGCACCGGATCCCGCTGCGGCGCCCAGCCGGAGACGGCCGCGCTGAAGTTTCTGCCGACCGGCACCGGCACCCCGCGCCGCCTCGCCCACCTGCGCGAACTCGTCGACCGCGAGGTGACACTGCACCGCCGACTCAGCCGCCCCCGGCTGATCCGGATGTACGAGACCCTCACCGTGGACGATCCGGCCCACCCCGAGCTGGACGGCGCCACCGTGCTCGTCCTGGAGAAGGCGGAAGGGTCACTGTCCACCCTGCTCACCGCCGGGCCCCGCCCCGCCGCCGGCCCCGAGTTGCTGGCCCAGATCTGCGAAGGCCTGGCCCAACTCCACCGCGCGGGCTGGGTGCACGGCGACTTGAAGCCGGCCAACGTCCTGCTGATGCGGGACGGCTCCGCACGCCTGGCCGACTTCAACACAGCCGCCGAACTGGAGGGCACCCACGCCTACTCCCCCGCTTTCTCCACCCCCGACTACACCCCGCCCGAACTGCTGTGGTCGGAGGTCGGCGTACGGGGCCGCCAGGTCCGCCCGTCCGCCGACGTCTGGGCCTTCGGCGTCCTCGCCCATCTCACCCTCACCGGCTCCTTCCCTCTTCCCGGCGGCACCCCTTCGGCCCGCCGTGACGCGGCGGCGGCCTACGCCCGCGGCAGCGATGAACTACGCCTGTCCTCCCAACTCCCGCCCCCTTGGCGGGACATCGTGTGCGCCTGCCTCACCCGGACCCACGCCGACCGGATCGGCACCGAGGCCCTGCTGCGGCGGGTGGCGGCCGCGACCGGTACGACCTGCCACTCCCCGCTGCCCCAGCGGTTACGCCGTTACGCGTCTACGCATAGGCGCCGCACCCGGCTGCTGCTGGGCGGCATGGCCGTCACGGCCGCCGTCGCAGCACTCGGCTTCGGCATCGGCAGCTTCGCCCATGCTCCGCCGGGCGTCCGGGCCTCCACCGCCCTGCCCGCGGCCGTCGCCCCGGCCACCTACGGCGCCGCCGAACTCCGTACCGACCGTGGCGTACCTCCTTCCTACCGTCCGCTGATCGTCAACGCGGCGCACGACTGTCCCCAGCCGGAGGTCACTCCGGCACTGATCGCGGCTATGCTGAAGGCCGAGAGCGACTTCGACCCCGCGCTGTCCGACCCGGCCAAGGACGAGTACGGCATCGCCCGCTGGACCCCGCGGGTACTGCGCTACTGGATCCGCGCGGACGGCGAGCCCGCCGCCACGGCTCCCGTGCCTCCTTTCTCCGCCGCCGTGTCCATCCCGGCCATGGGCCGCTATCTCTGCTTCATCGCACCGAACCTCGAACCCTCCCTGCCCGGCGATCGGCGGATGCTGGTCGCCGCCGCCTACCGGACCTCGTTCCGCAAGGTGAACACCACGGGCGGAGTCCCTCCGGAGTACCGCGACTACTGCGCCCGTGTCGCGCGCTACCTCAAGGAGTACACGCCCGCCGGCCGCACGTGACCCTGAGATGTCCGAGGTACCGGCGGAGCGCGGCCGGCGGCACGGTGGTACCACTCCGCTTCGGCGGACCGACCACCTTCGTCACATGGGGGAACCTGTGAACGTCAAAAAGCCCGCCGCGCTGCTCGTCGCGGCCACCGCCCTGCTCGCCGGCACCACGGTCGCGGCATCCGCCGCCGACCCGGCCGGCACCCGGGTGACCAGCGTCCAGCAGCGGGCCGAGCAAGTGCTGGCCGGCCACCCGAAGGTCCTGCACGCCTCCGCCGACGCGGTTCGGTACGACGGTCTGACCGTCACCGCCGTGCCCACGGGCAAGGCGGCCCTGAAGGACCTGTCCTGCGCCTACGGACACCTGTGCATGCTCGTCAACGGCCAGAAGTTCGACTTCTACAAGTGCCAGACGTGGAACCTCAACAACTGGACCGGCAACGGCCCCTTCACCAACAACCAGACGCCCGGCACGGTCGCCAAGTTCTTCAACAAGGACGGCAGCGTCCGCTGGACCTCGACGGCCTACCAGGCCGGCACGGCCACATGGGACCCGATCTGGTCCCTGCGCCCCTGCTGAGCCGTACCCGTTGAGCGGCGGTGACTCCCGGCCCCTCCTGGGGGAGGGCCGGGGGTCATGGCCGTACGGTCACCGCTCCTGCCGGGCGCTCGGTCAGGCTCCACTCGTGCGCGCGGCAGGAGCCGCGGGGAAGACCACCCGGCACAACGGGTGTGTCAGGTGACCCGAAGTTCGGTGGCGGGCCGGCGTTCGTAGACCGTCACCCGACGGCCGCGAACCGTCTCGTCCGTGACGACGGTGAAGTGCTCGCGCAGGACGGCCAGTTTCGCGCTGTCCCGCGTCACCGGCACTGAACCGCCCGTCGCAACCGCGTCCGTCACCAGCAGGACCCGCCGCTCGGCCAGCGTCAACGTCCTTATGGTGGCCGGATCCGCCTCCTCGCCGCCCAGCGTTCCGGACTCGGCGGGGCTCCGCGTCAGCGCGATGTCCCGCATGCCTGCGAAGGCGCCGGACGAGACCAGCGCGGTGTCCCGGCGAAACACCGGAACGAACAGCACCGCGTCCCCGTCCCGCCGCAGTTCGCGCACCCGATCGGCCACCGCGAGCACGTCGTCCACCCTGCTGGCCGGCGACCGCACGGCCAGCGACTGCGGCAGTAGCGCGGCCACCGCCGTGACGACCACGGTGGGAACCAGCCACGCGGACGCCCGCGGCAGCCGCGGAGCAGCCGCCCGCACCCCCGCGTCCAGGACGGCACCGATCAGCAGGGCCAGCCCGAGCTGGCTGAACACGACATACCGGTCCAGGAAAACCGGCTGGATGAAGGAGAGTCCGATCAGGCCGAGTTGCGGCACCGCCAGCAGAGGCAGCCCGACGGCCGCCACCGACAGCCGGCCGACCTTCGGACGGGTGAGCAGGGCCGCGAGGCCGCCCACCGCCAACAGCACGGCGGGACCAATCACCGAGTGCCAGGTCACGGGCGGTATCCAGGCCACCTGCCCGGCCTGGTCCCGGCTGTAGAGGATCAGCGGCAGTACCCCGGCCACCGCGCCCGCCGACACCCCGGCCCAGCGTGCCCACGTCCCGCGTCCGGCCCGGCTCCACAGCAGGGTCACCGCATGCGCGGGCAGAACCAGAAGGGAGAGCCAGTGCAGCAGCCCCGTCACGAGAACCACGCCGCCGTACGCGATCCACCGTCCCGCCCCGCCGCGCCCCTGGAGCAGCACGGCCAGCAGCAGCGTCGAGAGCCCGACGCCGGCCGCGACCAGCGCGTACGAGCGGCCGTCCTGAAGCTGGTACTGCACGGCGGGCAGCAGGGGCAGGGCCAGCCCGGCGGCCAGGCCCGTGCGGAAGCCGCCCAGCCGACCGCCGATGACCGCCACGCAGGCCGCCGCCCCGGCCATCGCCAGCACCGAAGGCAGCCGCAGGGTGAGGATGCCAGGCCCGAAGCAGCTGAAGAGGACGTGCATCCACAGGTAGTAGAGGCCGTGCACGGCGTCCATGTGCTGGAGCGTGTGCGCTATCTGGCCGGTGGAACGCTGGGCCACCAGCCAGGTCGCGGCCTCGTCCCGCCACACACTGCGCTGCCGACCGATCCCCCACAGGCCGAGGAGGACGGTCCACAGCACCGGGGCGGCCCAGACGGGCGGGCGAGAGGTCATGGAAACGGCCGGTCCTCACTGCGGTGATCATCCTGGTGAGCCGCACAGGGTACGTGCGGAGGCGACCCGGATGATCACCGAGCGTAAAGAACCGGCCAGAGGAAATGCTCAGCGCTCGAGCTCGGTAAGCCCGAGGGCGTGCTCAGTGGAAGAAGTGACGCGTGCCGGTGAAGTACATCGTCACGCCCGCCTTCTTCGCGGCCTCCACCACCTGCTCGTCGCGGATCGAACCGCCCGGCTGGACGATCGCCTTCACACCGGCCGCGATGAGGATCTCGGGACCGTCGGGGAAGGGGAAGAACGCGTCGGAGGCGGCGTAGGAACCGCGCGCCCGCTCCTCACCCGCCCGCTCGACCGCGAGCTTGCAGGAGTCGACGCGGTTGACCTGGCCCATGCCGACGCCGACCGAGGCTCCGCCCTTGGCGAGCAGGATCGCGTTGGACTTCACCGCCCGGCAGGCCTTCCAGGCGAAGGAGAGTTCGGCCAGCTCGTCGGCGGACAGCGCCTCGCCGCTCGCCAGGGTCCAGTTCGCCGGGTCGTCGCCGTCGGCCTGGAGGCGGTCGGTGACCTGGAGCAGCGCGCCGCCGTCGATCGGCTTGACCTCGGCCGGGTGGGAGGGCCCGGACGGGGCCTTCAGGACCCGGATGTTCTTCTTCTTGGCGAGGGCTTCGAGCGCCCCCTCCTCGTAGTCCGGGGCGACGATGACCTCGGTGAAGATGTCGGCGACCTGCTCGGCCATCTCCTTGCTGACCGGCCGGTTCACGGCGATGACGCCACCGTAGGCGGAGACCGGGTCGCAGGCGTGCGCCTTGCGGTGCGCCTCGGCGACGTCCGCGCCGACGGCGATGCCGCACGGGTTGGCGTGCTTGATGATCGCCACGCACGGCTCGTCGTGGTCGTACGCGGCACGGCGGGCGGCGTCCGTGTCCGTGTAGTTGTTGTACGACATCTCCTTGCCGTGCAGCTGCTCCGCCTCGGCGAGGCCGGCGCCGGTGCCGTCGACGTAGAGCGCGGCGGGCTGGTGCGGGTTCTCGCCGTAGCGCAGGGTGCTCTTGCGCTCCAGGGTGGCGCCCAGGAAGTCGGGGAAGGAGGAGTCGTCCACGGGTGCGTAGGAGGCGGCGAACCAGCCGGCCACCGCGATGTCGTACGACGCCGTGTGCTGGAACGCCTCGGCGGCCAGCCGCTTGCGGGTGGCCAGGTCGAAGCCGCCGTCCTGCACGGCGCCGAGGACGTCGGCGTACCGCTCGGGGCTGGTGACGACCGCGACCGAGGGGTGGTTCTTGGCGGCGGCGCGCACCATCGAGGGGCCGCCGATGTCGATCTGCTCGACGCACTCGTCGTCCGAGGCGCCGGAGGCGACCGTCTCGCGGAACGGGTAGAGGTTGACGACGACGAGGTCGAACGGCTCGACGCCCAGCTCGGCCAGCTGCTGCCGGTGGTCCTCCAGGCGCAGGTCGGCGAGGATGCCGGCGTGGACCTTGGGGTGCAGGGTCTTGACCCGGCCGTCCAGGCACTCCGGGAAGCCGGTCAGCTCCTCGACCTTGGTGACGGGCACCCCGGCCGCGGCGATCTTCGCGGCGGTGGAGCCGGTGGAGACGAGTTCGACGCCGGCCTCGTGCAGCCCGCGCGCCAGCTCCTCCAGACCGGTCTTGTCGTAGACGCTGACCAGCGCGCGCCGGATGGGCCGCTTGTTGCTCTCGGCGGTCACAGGATTACTACCTTTCGTCCCTCGATGCGATAGCCGTGGCGGGCGAGCCGGCTCACGACCTCGACGAGCAGCCTTCGCTCGACTTCCTTGATGCGCTCGTGCAGCGCGCTCTCGTCGTCCTCGTCCCGGATCTCGACCACGCCCTGGGCGATGATCGGTCCGGTGTCGACGCCGTCGTCGACGAAGTGGACGGTGCAGCCGGTGACCCTGGCGCCGTACGCGAGCGCGTCGCGGACGCCGTGGGCCCCCGGAAAACTGGGCAGCAGCGCGGGGTGCGTGTTGACGAACCGTCCGCCGAACCGCGCGAGAAACTCCTTGCCCACGATCTTCATGAACCCGGCGGAGACGACAAGATCGGGGGCGTGCGCGGCGACGGCCTCGGCGAGCGCCGCGTCCCACTCCTCGCGCGTGCCGTAGTCCTTGACCTTCCGCACGAAGGTCGGCAGCCCGGCGCGCTCGGCGCGCGCCAGCCCCTCGACGCCCTCGCGGTCGGCGCCCACGGCGACGATCTCGGCGCCGTAGGCCTCGGCGCCGGTCTCGGTGATCGCGTCGAGGAGCGCCTGCAAGTTGGTGCCGGATCCGGAGACCAGCACGACGAGGCGCTTGGCCACGGGCTTGGCGGCCACGGTGGGGCCCTTTCTCGGGGAGCTGTTTGTACGGTCGTACGAATGCTTCGGGCCCCCGGATACGGGGAAGCCTACGAAGCGGCCGACCGTCAGCAACGATACCGGCACACCGGAAGGCCCCCATGGGACGGGGGCGGGGCCGGCAGGTAGCGTCTGGGGAGAGCTGGTACGGGACGTGCGGGGAACGCACTGGGTGCACCGTGCGTTCCATGGATACCGGACCGGATACCGGACGCTCCGGACCGCCGGACCGCCGGACCAGTCGTGACTACCAAGGGGAAGACGCTCACTTGATGCCGGACCGCAGCCCGCGACTCCTCACGCTCCTTCCGCAGCCGACGCGGGGAGGGGAGCGCGGCGCCGTGCTGCTGAGGGAGCGTCCCGCCTCGCCGCCGGACGCGCCCTCCGGCGGTGGCGAGGGCGGCGGGCGGCAGGACGCCGCCGGGGACGACAACCCGTTCGCGCCGCCCGCCGAGGGCACGCCCGACCGCCCGTGGCAGCCCCGGCACCCGTCGGGCCAGGGGCAGGGGCAAGGGCAGGGGCAGGGGCAGGGTCCCGGTGACGGCTCCGGCGGTCCCGGTTCCGGTGACGGCCGCCCGCCCTGGGGCAGCCAGTGGAGCGACCGTCAGCCCGGCCGCTCCTCCGGCGGCTTCGGCGAGCGTCCGCAGCGGCCCGGCGGCGGCCCCGAGAAGCCCGACGGCGGGCCCGGTCCCGGTATGCGCTGGGACCCCACCGACCCGGCGCAGCGCCGTGCGCGGTTCGCCCTGCTGTGCGGTATGTGGGCCTTCTTCTTCGCCCTCTTCAGCTGGCCGTACGTCGCCCTGCTGCTCGGCGCGCTCGCGCTGTACTGGGGCATCAGTGCGCTGCGCGCCAAGCCGCGCCGGTCCGGTCCGGACGCCCCGGCGCCCGAGGGCCGCCCGCAGATCACGGCGGCGGTCACCGGCCTGGTCACCGCCTCCCTGGCGCTCGTCCTGGTCGCCACGGGCTTCGCCGCGCAGTTCGTCTACAGCGACTACTACTCGTGCATGAACGACGCGCTGACCAGCGAGGCCAAGCAGTCGTGCGACCAGCATCTGCCGCAGGAGCTGCGGGGGGTGCTGGGGGTCGACGGCTGAGGCCGCGGCGACCCCCCTCGCGGGCCCGGTGAGGGAGCGAGGGGGCCAGGTCGGAGTCACTCGGGAGGCGCTTCGGGGGCCGAGGAACTGTCGGGCTGAGGACCGCTGGGCTCGGTAGTCGGCGTCTTCTCGGGCGTCCCGGCTGTTCCGGGCGTCTCAGGTGTCTCGAGTGTCTCGGGCTGCGGCGCTTTGCCGGGTGTCTCGGGCTCGCCGTGCGGCTTGCCGGGGTTTTCGCTGCGCCGCGGTTCCGTGTGCTTGGCCGTCGGGGCCGGGGGCGTGGGGTGCGTCGTCGGCCGGTCGGTGAGGGCGTCGGGCGCCGGCGGGTCCAGCGGGAGCACGTCGTACGGCTCGAGGGTCGCGTCGTAGTGGTGGTCGGGCAGGCAGCGGCGCCCGGCGTCGACCGCCTCGGCCGTCCGGGCCGCCCGTACCGCGTCGCCGGTGCGGGGCATGGTGATCCGCCACGGCGTCTCCTCGTCCACCCGCGCCCGCTGTCCCCAGCAGCGCCAGGCCCGTACCGTCACCGCCGTCGGGACGGCCGCCGGCGCGGTCCACAGCAGTACGGCTCCCGTGATCTGCCAGCCGGCCGGACCGAACCGGTCGAGGGCGGCGTTGCCCAGCGGGCCGCCCGCCAGTTCGGCGAGGACTCCGAGCACGAGTGCGCACACCACGCAGGCCAGCGCGGCCCCGCCCGCGGTCCGCCGCCACGACCAGACCCGCGGACCGCCCTTCGCCCCCGGTTCGCGCGTCTCCCGTACCGCCGCGCCCGCCACGAACCAGCCGATCGTCAGTCCGGCGGCGGCGGGCACCACCGTGGCCGCCCAGTTCAGCGCGGTGCCCGGCCCCGCGTCCGGGACCGCCGCCAGCAGCGGGAACGGCGGCAGCGACGGCAGTGGGGCGGAGGCGAGCGGGCCGACCTGGCCGGGACCGAGCGCGAAGCCGGGCCCGAGGGCGTAGGCCGCCGCCCACAGCACCGCGTTCGGCAGCAGCGCCAGGCACAGCAGCAGTACGGCGAACCGGCCCGACCAGCCCTCCGTCAGCTTCAGGAAGGCTCCCTGAGCCGCGCCGCCGTGCGCCACCAGCGACACTCCGAGCACCAGCGCGCCGCCGCCGACGAACACCACGACGCCCGCGCCGGCCGCCCGCGCGGAGGCGCCGAGACGGGCCCGCGGTCCCGGTCCGAGCAGCAGCCGCCGTACTCCCGGCGACAGCGAGAGCGCGTCCAGCGCCCGCTCCAGCGGGACGCGCGGACAGCCGTACGCCGCCCAGACGCCGCTGCCCGCCGCCGTCACCGCCACCAGCGGCAGCCACAGGACGGTCCACGGCCACGAGGGGCGCAGGGGGCCGCCGGCCGCGTACACCGAGGCCGCGCAGGCGACGGAGAGGTAGCCGAGGACGACGCCCGCCCAGGCGGTGCGCTGGGGCAGCAGCGGGCCGCCGTCGCTGCCGTCGGTGGCGTCCCGCGCCGCCCGGTGCAGGAGCAGCGCGGGCAGCGCGAGCAGCAGCAGCGGGGTCACCCCGATGGGCGTGGGCGCGCCGGTGAGGGTGCCGGCGCGCAGCAGTTCGGTTCCGTGGGCGAGGAGCCACAGCGCGGCGGCGACGTGCAGCGCGCCGCTGGGGCCGCTGTCGGGGTACGGCGAGCTGATCCACAGCACGATGACGAGCACGGCGGACGAGCCGAGCCCGAGGCCCGCCGCGACCACGCCACCGAGGAAGCCGGCGCCGAGGCCGGGCGAGCGGTCCCGCACACGGATGCGCAGCTGGGCCAGGGGTGGGCGGTGACGGGTCGTCTGGATCACGTCCGCCATGCTGCCAACGTCACACGCGTTCCCGGCGCAACAGGCGAACCGCCGAAGTGTCGCTCAATATACGTTTATGTGCCTATTCACACGGAGGGACGCACTATGACGAACCGTCATGCGAACCCGCGGCCGCAGCCCGTGGAGGGCCGTACGCCCTGGGCGGCAGCCACCCTGACACGCACTCAGTCCTCCGGGACGACGAGCACGGAGACCCACGAGCGAGCACGAGAGAGGGAGAGCGGCCAGGCGGCGGGCAAGGCCGGGGAGGAGCTGACGGCCGTTCAGGCCTTCGACGCGCTCTACGCCTTCTGCGCCCCCGCCCTCGTCCGACAGGCCTATCTTCTGAACGGCCGTCACGAGGGGGCCCGCGCCGCCGTGGAGGCCGCATTCCAGCAGGCTTGGCTGCGCTGGCCGGAGGTGGCCCACGACCGGGACCCGGCGAGCTGGGTGCGGGCGGCGGTGTACGAGCGCGCGCTGTCCCCCTGGGACCGCCTGCGCCGCCGCGACCGCCTTCCCGACCCGCCGCCCGACCCCGCCGACCGCGCCCTCCAGGAGGCGCTGCTGCGGCTCCCGCCCTCTTACCGCCGCACGCTGGTGCTCTACGACGGGGTCGGCCTCGATCTGCCGGAGACGGCGGCCGAGACGGAGGCGAGCACCCCGGCGACGGCCGGCCGTCTGATGCACGCCCGCGAGGCCGTCGCCGCCCGTCTGCCCGAACTGGCGGACCCGGCGCAACTCCACCGCCGCCTGGTCCGCCTCGCCGCCACGGCGAGCCTGAACCCGGCGCGGACGACCGTCCCGGCGAAGGGCGCGGGCGGGGCCGGCGCACCGCCGCGCGGGAGCGGCGCGGCCGGGGGGATCGCGGGGGTGGCGGGCGTCGCCGGGGCGGCGGTCGCGTCGGTGGCCGCCTCGGTCGCCGGACCGGCGGCGGTGCGGACCGCCGGAGAACGCAGCACCCGCTTCTGGACCCGGTCCGCGATCGCGTTCACCGTCACCATCATCGGCGCGACGACGCTCACGCTCCGGACGGCTCCCACGCACTATCTGGCGCCGGTCTCCCCCGGTCACGCGATCCAGGGTCTGCCGGTGGAGGCGGCGGCGGGGCCCCTGTCGCAGGACGCGCTCAGGCTGCGCGCCCAGCTGAAGACCGAGGTGGCGGGCGGACCGGAGCGCCTGGCGCCCGAGACGCGCTAGGCCGGCGGCGGGGGCGCCGATGAACACCGGCGCGCCCGTGCTTCGGCGCCAGGCAGGCGGTTCCGGCGCGCGCCCGGGGCGGCGTACGGCGGGCGGTCCCGGCGCGCGCCCGGGTCGGCGGGCTTGGCGCACCCTGGGTCGGCGGTCCTGGCACGTGCCTGGGGCGGTGGACAGTCGGCGGGCCCGGTCCGCACATGACGGTGGGCCCGTCCCCGTGGCCGTTGACGGCCGGGGACGGGCCCACCGATGTCGCGTCGGGCGGCTGGGCCGCCCGGCCGGTTCAGCCGGTTCAGCCGGCGAGGACCTCGCGGGCCAGCTTGGCCGTCTCGGTCGGCGTCTTGCCGACCTTGACGCCCGCGGCCTCCAGGGCCTCCTTCTTGGCCTGGGCCGTGCCGGAGGAACCGGAGACGATGGCGCCGGCGTGGCCCATCGTCTTGCCCTCGGGCGCGGTGAAGCCAGCGACGTAGCCGACGACCGGCTTGGTCACGTTCTCCTTGATGAAGGCCGCGGCCCGCTCCTCGGCGTCGCCGCCGATCTCACCGATCATGACGATCAGGTCGGTGTCGGGGTCGGCCTGGAACGCGGCGAGCGCGTCGATGTGCGTGGTGCCGATGATCGGGTCGCCACCGATGCCGACGGCGGTCGAGAAGCCGATGTCACGCAGCTCGTACATCATCTGGTACGTCAGCGTGCCGGACTTCGAGACCAGGCCGATGCGGCCCGGCTTGGTGATGTCGCCCGGGATGATGCCGACGTTCGACTGACCCGGGGTGATGATGCCGGGGCAGTTGGGGCCGATGATGCGGGTCTTGTTGCCCTTCTTGCCGGCGTACGCCCAGAAGGCGGCCGTGTCGTGCACGGCGATGCCCTCGGTGATCACGACGGCCAGCGGGATCTCGGCGTCGATGGCCTCGACGACCGCGTCCTTGGTGAACTTCTCCGGCACGAAGATGACGGAGACGTCGGCGCCGGTCTTCTCGATGGCTTCCTTGACGGTGCCGAAGACGGGTACCTCGGTGCCGTCGAAGTCCACGGTCTGCCCCGCCTTGCGCGGGTTCACGCCGCCCACGACGTTGGTGCCGTCGCCGAGCATGAGCTTGGTGTGCTTCATGCCCGTCGCGCCGGTCATGCCCTGGACGATGACCTTGCTGTCCTTGTTGAGCCAGATAGCCATGGTGTGTTGGTGTCCTCGTCCTGAGTGCTTACTTGGCGGCGTGGGCCAGCTCGGCGGCCTTGTCGGCCGCGCCGTCCATGGTGTCGACGCGCTGGACCAGCGGGTGGTTGGCGTCGGTGAGGATCTTGCGGCCCAGCTCGGCGTTGTTGCCGTCGAGGCGGACGACGAGCGGCTTCTCGACCTTCTCGCCGCAGTCCTCGAGGAGCTTCAGCGCCTGGACGATGCCGTTGGCGACCTCGTCGCAGGCGGTGATGCCGCCGAAGACGTTGACGAAGACCGACTTGACGTCGGGGTCGCCGAGGATGATCTCCAGGCCGTTGGCCATCACCTGGGCGGAGGCGCCACCGCCGATGTCCAGGAAGTTGGCGGGCTTGACGTCGCCGTGCTTCTCACCGGCGTACGCGACGACGTCCAGGGTCGACATGACCAGGCCGGCGCCGTTGCCGATGATGCCGACCTCGCCGTCGAGCTTGACGTAGTTGAGGTTCTTCTCCTTGGCTGCCGCCTCGAGCGGGTTGGCGGCGGCCTTGTCGTGGAGCTCCTCGAAGTCCGGGTGACGGAACTCGGCGTTGTCGTCCAGGGAGACCTTGCCGTCGAGGGCGATGACGTCACCGGAGGCGACCTTGGCCAGCGGGTTGACCTCGACCAGGAGGGCGTCCTCCTTGATGAAGGTGTCCCACAGCGTGACCAGGATGTCGGCGATCTTGTCCGCGACCTCGGCCGGGAACTTCGCCGCGGCGACGATCTCGCGGGCCTTCTCCGGCGTCACACCGTCGATGGCGTCGATCGGGGTCTGGGCGACGGCGTCGGGACGGGTGGCCGCGACCTCCTCGATCTCCATGCCGCCCTCGACGGAGGCGATGGAGAGGAAGGTGCGGTTCGCACGGTCGAGGAGGAAGGAGACGTAGTACTCCTCGACGATCTCCGGAGCCGTCTCGGCGATCATGACCTTGTGGACCGTGTGGCCCTTGATGTCCATGCCGAGGATGTCCGTCGAACGGGCGACGGCCTCGTCCGGGGTGGCGGCGAGCTTCACGCCACCGGCCTTGCCACGACCACCGACCTTCACCTGCGCCTTGACGACCGACTTGCCGCCCAGTCGCTCGGTGATCTCGCGCGCCGCCTCAGGCGTGTCGATGACTTCACCGGCCAGCACCGGTACACCGTGCTTGGCGAAGAGGTCCCTCGCCTGGTACTCGAACAGGTCCACGCGCTTCCGTCCCTATCAGTGATCTCGCGGTTCGTTGGATGCGTGGGCGTGCCGCGAAGGGCAACGTGACGTCCGCTGTGTCACAAGGGAGGCGCACACGGTGTCCGAGCGCGCGGCATGTCCATCTCGCAGGTTATCCCCGCTCACCGGAGCGCCCTAAATCCGGGGTCACAGACCAGCGGTGATACCTGTCACATGATGCCGCGCCACCTGGCACGGCGTGCCGTGCGCGCGGGGCCTCACCGGGCTGGGGTTGACCCGGTGAGACCCGTGAACGGCCCCGCGGGGCCCAGGCCCGCTGATCCCCACCCCAATGGGGACCAGCGGGCCCTCGCGCAGGGTTCCGGGCAGACGTCCGGACAAACCGACGGCTTTCGGCCATCCGTGCGTACCGGTCCCGCACAGCCCCACAGACTCGCACGTCCCCCGCGGTCGCACACCGTGCGGAGCCCGCCCGGAGCCTCCGCCGTCTCCGCGCCCTCGCTCGCCTCTGTCCCCCCTCCGTCGGTCAGGCGGTGTCCGGCACCGGCAGCGGACGCTTCTCGATCGCCGCCGCCATCACCTCCGGGAACAGATCGGGGGTGCAGGCGAACGCGGGGGCGCCGAGCGCCGCGAGCGCGGCCGCGTGCTCCCGGTCGTAGGCGGGGGCGCCCTCGTCGGAGAGCGCGAGCAGCGTCACGAACTGCACCCCGGACGCCTTCATGGCCGCGACCCGCTTCAGCATCCCGTCGCGTATCCCTCCCTCGTACAGGTCGCTGATCAGCACCACCACCGTGTCCGCCGGCCGGGTGATCCGCGACTGGCAGTACGCCAGTGCCCGGTTGATGTCCGTGCCGCCGCCGAGCTGGGTGCCGAAGAGCACGTCGACCGGGTCGTCCAGCTGGTCGGTGAGGTCGACGACCGCGGTGTCGAAGACGACCAGCCGGGTGCTGATCGACCGCATCGACGCCAGCACCGCCCCGAACACCGACGCGTACACCACCGACGCCGCCATCGAACCGGACTGGTCGACGCAGAGGACGACCTCCTTCCGCACCGACCGGGACGCCCGTCCGTATCCGACCAGCCGTTCCGGCACGACCGTGCGGTGCTCGGGCAGGTAGTGCTTCAGGTTGGCCGCGATCGTGCGGTTCCAGTCGATGTCGTGGTGGCGGGGCCGGCTGACGCGGGCACCGCGGTCCAGGGCGCCGGTGAGGGTGGCCCGGGTGCGGGTGGCGAGCCGCCTCTCCAGGTCCTCGACCACCTTGCGCACCACCGCGCGCGCCGTCTCCCTCGTCGTCTCCGGCATCGCCTTGTCGAGCGAGAGCAGGGTGCCGACGAGGTGCACGTCCGCCTCCACCGCCTCCAGCATCTCCGGCTCCAGCAACAGCGTCGCCAGCCCGAGCCGGTCGATGGCGTCGCGCTGCATCACCTGGACGACGGACGAGGGGAAGTAGGTGCGGATGTCCCCGAGCCAGCGCGCCACCGACGGCGCCGACGCCCCGAGCCCCGCCGAACGGCTCCCTCCGGCCTGGGGCTGCTTGCCGCCCTTGCCGTAGAGCGCGATGAGCGCCCCGTCCATGGCCGCGTCCCTGCCCGAGAGCGCGCAGCCGGTGCCGTCGGCGCCCTCACCGCCGCCGAGCACGAGCCGCCAGCGCCTGAGCCGCTCCCGCGCCGCGTCCGTCATCCCGTCCGGCTCCCCCGCCACACCGTCCCCCGCCCTCGCCATGCCCCGCCCCTCCGCCGCCGCCCTGCCCTGTCTCCCCGCCGTCGCGCTACCGCGCCCCTGCGCCGCCGTCCTGCCGTGTTCCTCCGCCGTCGTGCTCCCGCGTCCCCGTACTGCCGTCGTCATGCCGCCGCCCCCGTACTTCCGTCACGGGTCGCGCCGTCTGCCGCCGCTCCCGTGCTGCCGAAGGACAGGGGCATCGGGGTGGCGGCTCCGGTGGCCGGTCGGGCAGCCGACGACGGCTTCGCACCAGCCACCTGGTCCTTTACCGCACCGTCCGCCGTCGCCGCCTCGTCCAGGCCCAGCAGCAGCCGCAGGACCGGCACCACCGCGTCGGCCCGCTCGCGGTCGAGACCGGGGCCGAAGCCGGGCGTTCCGGCCGCCAGGGCCCCGGCCGCGCCGCCGCCCTGCCCGGGTCCGCGCCGGACCAGCTCGCCGAGCGTTCTGCGCACCCCCGGCTCGTACGCCGAGAAGGTCCGCCGCAGCAACGGCAGCACGTCCGTGAACGCCTCCGCCGGCACTCCTGTCAGCCAGGCGTCGACGAGTCCGAGCAGCCGCTCGTCGTGCACGAGCAGCATTCCGCCGCCGCCCCCGCCCACGAAGCCCTCGATCCAGGCGGCCGCGTCCGGCGGCGGTGTCCCGGGCGACAGCGCGAGCCCCATCAGCCGCGCGGCCCGGTCCTGCTCGATCGCCCCGTCGTCCAGCAGCAGCCGTACCGCGCGCCCTCTGATCACACCGGGCGCCGTGTCCCGCTCCGCGAGCACCCGCAGCACGGTGTGCCAGCGCGGGCGCAGGTCGTCGTGGCCGGCCGCGGGGGTGTCGCCGAGCAGGCCCACCGCCGTGTGCACCGCGTCCACGTGGCGGCGCATCGCCTCGGCCGCGTCCGGGTCCAGCGCGGCGCAGGCCGGCGGCAGGCCGACGAAGACCCGCTCGGCCAGGCCG
The DNA here is from genome assembly GCF_039543625.1 of Streptomyces similanensis. Classification (NCBI taxonomy): domain Bacteria; kingdom Bacillati; phylum Actinomycetota; class Actinomycetes; order Kitasatosporales; family Streptomycetaceae; genus Streptomyces; species Streptomyces similanensis. The sequence goes on from NZ_BAABKC010000047.1 coordinate 91,586, forward strand.
ACGGCCACCCCGGCCAGCGCCTCGGTGTCGGTGCCGCGCACGTCGCCGTAGCGCAGGGAGCGGACCAGCGCCGGGAGCGCCTGGGCGAGGTGGCCGACGTCCGCGTCGAGCGCCGCCCGGTCGGCGAGCACCCGCATCACCACGGGCAGGGCGTCGGAGAGACCGGCGAGCAGGCAGTGCTCGGCGAGCCCGGTGACCTCGGCGAGGGTCTGTGCGCCGACGGCGTCCGCCTCCGCCCTGGCGTTCGCGGCGGCGAGGACCGTCGTCCCCCATATGCCCGCCTCGGCGACCCGCACCGACAGTTCCGGTTCCCAGCGCAGCCGCCACGTCTCGCGGAACGTGCCCGTGCCGCCTCGTGAGGCGGCCGGCTCGCCCCAGTCGACGCCCAGCAGCCGCAGCCGGTGCAGCAGTCCGCTGCGCGCGGCGTCGGTCTCCCCTCGCAGGTCGAGTTCCAGTTCTCGCTCCAGCGCCTCCGGTTTGAGCCGGAGACGGCGCTGGAGGCGGGCGAGATCGCGCTGGAGCGGTACGGCGGGCGCCGTCTCGGGCACCTCGCCCAGGACGTCGCCGACCACCAGCCGGTCGTGCACCAGCGCCAGCGGCACGTCCGAGCCGTCGCCCAGCACCGCCCGTACGGCGTCCGTGGTCTCGCTCAGGCCGGGCAGCGGGCGGCCGCGCATCGCGGCGAGCGTCTCGGCCAGCCGCACCGCCTCGATGACGTGTGCGGGGGAGACGATCCGGTCCTCCTCGCGCAGCAGTCCGGCCACCTTGGTCAGCCACCGCTCGACGGGCCGGTCCGGCGCGTCGAACAGGTGCGCGTACCAGCCCGGTGAGTCGATGCCCGCTCCGTAGCCGCCGGCCCGGGAGAGCCGGCGGTGCGTCCACGGCACCCATGTCAGGTCCGCCTTGACCTTGGGCAGGCCCTTCAGCAGGGCGCGGTCGGCGGCGACGGTGGCCTTGCGGCGCAGTGCGGGCACGTGCCAGGCGCCGCACACCACGGCGACGCCGTCGCCGAACTCGCGGTGCGCGGCGCGGATCTTCAGCCGCATGTGGGCCTCCCGCACGAGGTCCCGTTCGTGGCCCCCGCTGCCGTACGCCTCCCGCAGCGCGCCCATCGCCTCCTCCAGCGCCAGGAACGGGGCGAACGGGTCCGCCGCTCCCCTGCCCCGGTGCTCGACGACGTCCTCCCACCAGCGTTCGGGGTCGTCGTGACCGGCCGTGCCGGCGAGCACGGCGAGCGGATCGACCCGCACGTCGGCGCCGACGTCTTCGCCGGAGGGTCGTTCGTCGCCGGTCGCGGCTTCGTCCTCGTCCGCGGGCGCGTTCTCGTCGTCGCGCTGCCAGGCCAGCGTGTGGACGGCCGGCAGGTCGATGAAGCGGGCCGGTACGTCGTGCTCCAGGGCCCAGCGGAGGGCGACCCATTCCGGGGAGAACGCGGCCAGCGGCCAGAACGCGGACCGGCCCGGCTCGTCCACGGCGTGGGCGAGGAGGGCGACCGGCGGCCGCATGCCCTCGTCCAGGGCGAGCGGGATCAGCGCGTCGGCCTCCGGCGGGCCCTCGATCAGCACCGCCCGCGGCCGCGCCGCCTCCAGCGCGGCCCGCACCGCCCGCGCCGAGCCCGGCCCGTGGTGCCGTACCCCGAGGAGCAGCGGTCCCGCGCCGGGCGCCCGGCTCCCCGTCACCTCGTCCCCTGCCACACCGTCCCCCTCACGCAGTCCGCCCGCATCGCGCAGACCGCCCGCATCGTGCGTACCGTCCGCGTCGTACGTGCCGTCCGCGTCGTCGTCCGACGTCGTCCGCCCCGCCCGCCCGTCCAGCTCGGCTCGTCCTCGTCCCGGGTCCGCACCGCACCGCCCGCACCGCCCGGCACCCGCTCCCGGACCCGCGCGATCCCCCCGGCCGTGCTGTGGTTCCTCACGCGCTCACCTCCCGGCAGGCCCGGTAGAAGTCCTTCCAGCCGTCGCGTTCGCGGACCACCGTCTCCAGGTACTCCTGCCAGACCACCCGGTCGGCCGCCGGGTCGCGGACGACGGCGCCGAGGATGCCCGCGGCGATGTCGCCGGCCCGCAGCACGCCGTCGCCGAAGTGGGCGGCCAGCGCCAGTCCGCCGGTGACCACCGAGATCGCCTCGGCGGTCGAGAGCGTGCCGCTGGGCGACTTCAGCTTCGTCCGGCCGTCGGCGGTCACGCCGCCGCGCAGTTCACGAAAGACGGTCACCACCCGGCGGATCTCGTCGATGCCGTCCGGCACGGCCGGCAGGTCGAGGGAGCGGCCGATCTGCGCCACGCGGCGCGAGACGATGTCGACCTCGGCCTCGGGGGACTCCGGCAGCGGCAGCACCACCGTGTTGAACCGCCGGCGCAGCGCGCTGGACAGGTCGTTCACCCCGCGGTCGCGGTCGTTGGCCGTGGCGATCAGGTTGAAGCCGCCGACCGCCTGCACCTCCTCGCCCAGTTCCGGTATCGGCAGGGTCTTCTCCGACAGGATCGTGATGAGCGTGTCCTGCACGTCGGCCGGGATGCGGGTCAGCTCCTCGACGCGGGCGGTCATGCCCTGTGCCATGGCCCGCATGACCGGGCTCGGCACGAGGGCGTCGCGGCTGGGGCCGTGCGCCAGCAGCCGCGCGTAGTTCCAGCCGTAGCGGATGGCCTCCTCCGGCGTGCCTGCCGTGCCCTGGACCAGCAGTGTCGAGTCGCCGCTGACCGCTGCGGCCAGGTGCTCTGACACCCAGGTCTTCGCCGTGCCGGGCACGCCCAGCAGGAGCAGGGCGCGGTCGGTGGCCAGGGTCGTGACGGCGACCTCGACGATGCGGCGCGGACCGACGTACTTGGGGGTGATCACCGTGCCGTCCGGCAGCGTTCCGCCGAGGAGGTAGGTGGCCACGGCCCAGGGGGACAGCTTCCAGCGGGCGGGGCGCGGGCGGTCGTCCTGCGCGGCCAGCGCGGTGAGTTCGGCGGCGAAGGCCTGTTCGGCGTGCGGTCGCAGCGCCTCCCTCGTCTCCGGGCCTGGCGCGCCCTCGCTGCTGCCCGCGGCGCTCGGGTGCGCGGGCGCGCAGTGGTGTCGGCTCGGTTCGGCGGGTGTCGGTTCGACGGACACTTCGACGGGCGCAGACATGGCTGAGGTCCCCTCCAGCTCGGCCGGTTCGGATCTGGTGTCCACCGTGCACCACGGCACTGACAACGCGTTGTGACCTGCGCGAACGCCCTCGCCGGGGCCGATTGTCAGTGGGGGGTCCTACCTTCGGATCCATGACACAGCAGGGGGTGCGCCGGACCGCGGACCAGGTGCTGGCACTGGCGCCTGACGACGCGTCACGCAGAGCGGGAAGCAGACTCGCCACGGCCGGGCCGTGGTCGGCGGCGGGGAGTTCGGACGAGGGGGCGGTGTGGGGGCTGTGCGAGGGCAGCGGCAAGAAGCCGTACCGGACGGTCGTGGACCTCGCGGACGGGGCGGCGCCCGCGTACACGTGCACGTGCCCCAGCCGTAAGTTCCCGTGCAAGCACGCGCTCGGGCTGCTGTTGCTGTGGGCGGGCGACGAGGCCGCGGTGCCGGCCGGGCAGGCGCCGGACTGGGCGGAGCCGTGGCTGTCGGGCAGGCGGCAGCGGGCGGCGCAGCCGTCCGGGACTGCGGGCGGGGCGCCCGGTCCGGCCGATCCGGAGGCGGCGCGCCGCCGGGCGGAGCGCCGGGCCGAGCGGATCTCGGCGGGGGCGACGGAGCTGGAGCAGCGCCTGGCCGACCTGGTGCGCGGCGGTCTGGCGGCGGCCGAGCAGGCGGGGTACGGGCTGTGGGAGGAGACGGCGGCCCGCATGGTCGACGCGCAGGCCCCGGGGCTCGCGGCCCGGGTGCGGGAGCTGGGGGCGATACCGTCCTCGGGGCCGGGCTGGCCGGTGCGGCTGCTGGAGGAGTGCGCGCTGCTGCACCTGCTGGTCCAGGGCTGGCTGCGCCGCGAGCGGCTGCCGGCGGCGCTGGCGGCGACGGTCCGCTCCCGGGTCGGCCTGCCCGGCGCCGCGGACGGCCCGCCGGTGCGCGATCGCTGGCTCGTCCTGGCCCAGTACGACACGGCGGACGCGAGGCTGACCACCCGCCGTATCTGGCTGTACGGCGCGGACTGCGGCCGCACGGCGCTGCTGCTCTCCTACGGTGCGGCCGGCCGCACCCCCGATCTGGCGTTGCCGGTGGGCCTGGCCCTGGACGCGGAGGTCGCCGCGTATCCGGGCGCCGGACAGTCGCGGGCGTCCCTGGGCGAACGGTTCGCGTCGCCCGCGCCGACCGGCGTGCGCCCGCCCGGAGTGACGCCCGCGCGGGCGGTGGCCCGTTACGGCGAGGCGTTGCGGGACGATCCGTGGCTCGATGCGGTCCCGGTGACGCTGCGGGAGGTGATACCCGTCCCGGACGGCGACTCCTGGCAGCTGGCCGACGCCGGATCGGACTCCGCGCTGCCGCTCGCACCACAGGCGCGTGCCCGTCCGGGCCTGTGGCGGCTGGTGGCGCTGTCGGGCGGCGCGCCCGTCACGGTGTTCGGCGAGTGCGGCCACCGCGGCTTCACTCCCCTGACCGCATGGCGGCACGAGGAGGAGGGCGTGGTCACTCTGTGCTGACAAGCTGCGTACTCTCAGCGATCTTATCGCTGGTGACGGGCCTCGCGTGTCCGGCATTGGGGTGACGTCGCGGGTGCGGCGGGACGGGCGCGGGGTGTGGCGGGAAAGCCTCACCCGAAAGGCGCACGCCGACCCGATCGCACCGCATTCAACCGTTCCTCCTCGCTCGGTCCTCGCCCGTTTCCCGTCCGCTTTCTCTCCCGTTTCACGCATTTGTTCCGTTCCACGGGAAACCCGGCTCGGGTGACCCTCCGACCACCCACAGGCACCCGGCAACCGAAAGGAAGCCCATGATCAGGACCTCCGCCCCGGTGGAAGCGCCCGCAGCGGGCGCCTGGGAGGAGTTGGTCACCACCGCCCTGCTCGGCACGGACCGGCGTACGCCCCCGGGCGGCGCCACAGGACGGCGGGCCCCGGCGGCGCTGCTGGAGCTGGCGGCCGTGCAGACCGTGCGGCGGCGGGCGGGGCTGCGCGCCGCACCGGCCGCCACGCCGCCCGAGCCGGCGCCCGAGGATCCGCGTCCGGCGCTGCCCGCGGCGGCGGCCCGCAGGCTCACGATGCTGCTGGCCGACCGGCCCGGTACGGCGGGCGGCGGGCGCAGGGGCACCGCACCCGACCTGATGGAGCTGCTGCCCCAGTGGCTCGCCGCCGCCAACGCGCGCGGCTACGCGGCGCCCCCGCAGACCCTGCCCGCCCTGCTGGACGCCGCCCGCGGACGCACCGACCTGCGGCCGGCCGCACTGGCCTTCGCCGGACCCCGCGCCCTGTGGCTGGCCCGGCTGAACCCCGACTGGCGGTTCGCCCTGCGCGCGGGTCCGGGCGGCGCGGCCGCGCTGCCCGGTCCCGCGGAGGCGGACCGGATACGCCGGCTGTGGGAGGAGGGCCTGTTCGCGGAACGGGTCGCGCTCCTGGCGGCGATCCGCGAGCGCGAGCCCGCGGCCGCCCGTGACCTGCTCGCCGGCACCTGGGCGACCGAGCGGGCCGAGGACCGCCTGATGTTCCTCGACTCGCTGCGCGACGGCCTGGGGCCGGAGGACGAACCGTTCCTGGAACAGGCCCTCGCCGACCGCAGCCGCAACGTGCGGGCGACGGCCGCCGAGCTGCTGTCGGCGCTGCCCGGCTCGGCGCTGGCCGCGCGGACGGCGGACCGGGCCTCGGCCTGCGTGGCCGTCGACCACACCCTCGACACCCCGACCCTCGCCGTCGAGGCCCCGCACGAGTGCGACGCGGACATGGAGCGCGACGGCGTCGTGGCCAAGGCCCCGTCGGGGCGCGGTGAGCGGTCGTGGTGGCTGGGCCAGTTGCTGGAGGCGGCCCCGCTCGGCGCCTGGCCCGCGCGGCTGGGCGGGCGTACCCCGCGGGAGATCGTGGCGCTGCCGGTCGCCGACGGCTGGCAGGGCGAACTGCACGCCGCCTGGTGCCGGGCCGCGGTGCGGCAGCGGGACGCCCGGTGGGCGCGGGCACTGCTCGGGGCGCCCGCGGCGCCCGGGGCCGGCGGGCCGGGCGCGGTGTCGCTGGCCGAGCGCGCCCGGCTGCTCGGCACGCTGGGGGCCGGCGAACGGGCCGACTGGGTGGCCGGGTTCATCTCGGTGCACGGTCTGTCCGAAGCGTTTCAGCTGCTCGGGGTGTGTGCGGTGCCGTGGGCCGCGCCGCTCGGCCGGGCGGTGGTCGACGCGCTCAACATCGCGCGGGACGCAGGGAGTTACCCATGGAGTTTCAGTGGAGTGATGGGACTGGCCGAGCGGTGTCTGAACCCCGCGGAGGCGAGCCGGCTCGACGGACTGCTGGCGGTGCCGGACGAGGCACGGGACCCGTCGCCCGGAGCCGGCGGATACTGGGCGGAGGCGTTCCAGCGACTGGTGACGACGCTGCGGCTGCGCGCCGCGATGGCCGAGGAGCTCCGTCCTGCCGACGGTTGAGCGGTGCGCCGAAGGACGGCGGGTGTCCCCGGGGGCGGCGCCCCCGGATATCCCTCCGGGCCGAAGGGGCCGGGTCCGCGGCTCGGCGGCGCGCCGCCGCCCCTCGCCCGCGGGCGTCGGGCCGGCCGGCCGCGCCCGG
>NZ_BAABKC010000048.1:0-35014 GCF_039543625.1 Streptomyces similanensis
GCCCCCGCCGGCCGGGCGCGCCGCCCGCGCGCCCGGCGGCGGCTGGGCGGGCGGACGGCCGCGCGCCACCGTGTGTCGCCGTCGCCCGTGTGCCGCGTTCGCCGGGGTCGCCTGTGCTCACGCCCGGACGATCGGGCAAGCTGTGATCTCCGAACGACCGGTGGTACGGGAGGCTGGTGTGGAGACGGAGGCGGGCCCCAGGGGCGACTGTCTGCGGCACGAGGAGCCCTCGCGGAAGATCCTCCGCGACGAGACCCTGCTCGTCCTGGCGCTCTCGCTCGGAGCGAGCGGCGTCTCCGCCCTGATCAGCTTCGTCGGGTCGGTCACCAAACCCGGCGGGCTCAAGGACCAGGCGGCCACCCTCAACGCCTCCGCCGCGCCCGGACGCCCCTGGCTCGACCTCGCCTGGCAGCTCTTCGGGATCGCCACCGCCCTGGTGCCCGTCGCCCTGGTCGCGCACTTCCTGCTGCGCGAGGGGCGGAGCCTGCGCGTGCTCGGCTTCGACCGCACCCGCCCCTGGCCCGACCTCGGCCGCGGCGCCGCGATCGCGGCGGTGATCGGCAGCGCCGGGATCGCCTTCTACCTCGCCGCCCGCGGCCTCGGCTTCAACCTCACGGTGGTGCCGGAGGCGCTGCCTGCGGTGTGGTGGAAGTACCCGGTGCTGATCCTGTCCGCGGTGCAGAACGCGGTCCTGGAGGAGGTCATCGTCGTCGGCTATCTGCTGCGCCGGCTGGACCGGCTCGGCTGGTCCGCGGGGACGGCGCTGGTGGCCAGTTCCGTGCTGCGCGGCTCCTACCACCTCTACCAGGGCGTCGGCGGCTTCCTCGGGAACATGGCAATGGGCGTCGTCTTCGTCTGGCTCTACCGGCGTTGGGGCCGGGTCGGCCCGCTGGTGGCGGCGCACTCGCTGCTCGACGTCGGGGCGTTCGTGGGATACGCCCTGCTGGCCGGCAAGGTGGGCTGGCTGCCGACGGCGTGAGCAGCGGGCGCGGGAGTGCCGAAGGGGGCGTACGACATCTTCGTACGCCCCCTTCGGCGTGACCGGCGCGCCCCGTTCCGTGCGCGGGGCGGTCAGGCGTTCAGTGCGCCGTCGATGACGGTGACCGCGTGGCCGGTGAGCAGGGTGCGGTCGCCGCGCAGGCCGGTGCGGACCAGGCCGGAGCGCGGGGAGGCCTGGAGGCCGGTGAGATCGGGGCGGCCCAGCCGCTCGGCCCAGTAGGGGGCGAGCGCGGTGTGGGCGCTGCCGGTCACCGGGTCCTCGTCGATGCCCACGTTGGCGAAGAAGCAGCGGGAGACGAAGTCGTAGCCGCGGGCCGGGTCCTCGGCGCGGGCGGTGGCGATGATGCCCCGCGCGGAGTAGGCGGCCAGGGCCTTGTGATCGGGGTTCAGACCCCGGACGGTCTTCTCGTCGGCCACCTCCACCACCAGGTCGCCGACGTGGGGGCCGGTGTCGAAGGCGGTACGCGGCTCGGCGCCCAGGGCCTCGGCGACCCCGTCGGGCACCTCGACCGCGGTGAGCGGGGCGGTCGGGAAGTCCAGCGTGATCGAGCCGTCGTCGGCGGGCGTGGCGGTGAGCACCCCGCTGCGGGTGGCGAAGCGCACCGGGCCCGGGTGCGCGCCGGTGGTGTGCAGGACGTGGGCGGTGGCGAGGGTGGCGTGTCCGCACATCGCCACCTCGGTGACGGGCGTGAACCAGCGCAGCGCCCAGTCGGCCTCCGCGCGCTCGGGCAGCCGGTGGGCGAAGGCCGTCTCGGCGTGGTTGACCTCCAGTGCCACGTTCTGGAGCCAGTCGTCCTCGGGGAAGGCGTCGAGGAGCAGCACCCCCGCGGGGTTGCCGGCGAAGGGACGGTCGGTGAAGGCGTCGACGATTCGGATCCGCATGCCCCGACGGTAGGGGCTCCGGCAAGCCCGGAACCAAGGCCAATCGGCGGTCGGCGGACTGGAATCCCGAGGGCGCCGGACGACTGGCCTGTGCCAGTGGTCGTTGATCGATTGCCACTGACGGATGATCGATGGCTGTCTGTGTCAGTGAAGGATGATCACTTGCAGATTCGTGTCAGCCAAGGGCAACCGTTGGTGGCTCTGTCGTCTCGCAATGGCGGGCCTCGTTAGGATCTCCTGATCATGGACGTGTTGATGGGGAACGAGATGATCGCCATCCCGCCGGGGCAGGTGACGCTGTCGGACCGGCGGACACAGCGCAGTTGGTCGGTCGAGCTTGCGCCCTACCAGCTCGCGGCATTCCCGGTCACCCAGGCGTTGTACGCACAGATCACAGGCCAGCGGCCGAGTACCGCCCCTGGGGACCAGCTGCCCGTCGAGTGCGTCTCCTGGTGGGACGCGGCGCGGTTCTGCAACGCTCTGTCCCAGTGCGCCGGCCTCACGCCCGCGTACCACTTCCGTGCCGAGGCCGAAGACATCGAGTGGGATGCGTCCGCCGACGGGTATCGGCTGCCGACCGAAGCCGAGTGGGAGCACGCCTGCCGTGCCGGGACGACCGGGCCGCACTACGGGGATCTCGACGAGATCGGCTGGTATCGCGGTAACTCGCACGAGCGCATCCACGAGGTGGGCGGCAAACGCCCCAACTCGTGGGGGCTTTACGACATGCTCGGCAACGTCTGGGACTGGTGCTGGGATGCCTACGACGCCGAGGTCTATGGCGCCTACCGGGTGCTCCGTGGCGGTGGTTGGTTCGATGAGCACTGGAGTTGCCGGGCCTCCGCGCGGCGCCGCAGCCACCCGACTTTCCAGGTCGACGACGTGGGATTCCGCGTCGCGCGTTCCGTCGTGCGTTGATCCACGTCGTGTGCAGCCCGGCCCGCGCGGGGTCGGTCTGGCGATAGCGTGATCCTCATGACGGCTGAAGACGAGGCGCTGGTCGGCGGGATGGTGAACGCGGGGGCGGTCTTCCGCCGAGGGGAGTTGGTGGAGCGACCGGCACCACGCAACGCACGCGCCCTGCATGCCTATCTCCTTGCGCTGAAGGAGCACGGCTTCGACGCGGCGCCGACCCCTGTCGGTCTCACTGCGGATGGCCGTGAGCAGCTGACTTTCATTCCTGGTGACGTGGCTCTGCCGCCGTTCCCGGACTGGGCGATGACGAGTTCTGCCCTCGAATCGGTGGGGAGCCTGCTGCGTCGTCTGCATGAGACCAGCGCGGCCGTCGCGGTCGACACCCGCGCTGAGTGGCCCCCGGACCTTGCCGACCCGGAGGGGGGAACGATGTTGTGCCACAACGATGTGTGCCCGGAAAACGTCGTCTTCCGCGACGGTCGCGCTGCGGCCCTGATCGATTTCGACTTGGCGGCCCCAGGCCGTGCCCTCTGGGACATCGCCATGACTGCCCGCTATTGGGTGCCCATGCTCGATCCCGGGTCCGCAGCCGCTCTCCATCCCCCCGGGCTGGATGCGGCCGCACGGCTGCGGATTCTTGCCGACAGCTACGGCCTCTCGGCGAGGGACCGTGCCGAGTTGCCCGGCGTCATCGAGCAGGCCACGGAGGTCTGCCGGGCCTTCGTCGCCCGCCGCGTGGCCGGCGGAGACCCCGTCTATCTCAAGGCGTTGGCCGAGCGTGGTGGATGGGAACGCTGGGACCGCATGCAGACCTGGCTGGTGGACCACCGTCAGACGTTCACAGCTGCCCTGCTGAACTGACCGGCCTGGACGTTCGAGGACAGATTCACAAAAGCATCGCCTTGCGTTGGCGGTATGCCTTCTGACGGCAACGCTGGGAGCACGTCCGGCGCTGTGACCTGCCGAGTCCTTCGGGCAAGGGGCCCGAACAGACTGTGCAGGGTGACGTTTCCAGGGACTCGTTGCAGGTCGGGGCGAGGGCGTCAGCCCTCGCCCCGACCGTGGTGGGTGAAGCCGCGGGTTCGGGAGGCGGGTTGGGGTTTGGAGACGCTGGGGCTGCCTTTTGAGTGCGGTGTTCTTCGGATGGATGGGTGCGCCAGCGGTGGGCTCTTTGCCGACACCGTGCTGAGCATGTGCGGCGTCGTGACTGTCGGGGGCCGGGAGGAAGTGGTTCCCCGCAGAATTCGCAGGTCCGGGCGGATTCCGGTGCGGGGTTCCAGGGTTGGGGTGGTGTGCGAACCGGGGGACGCGGTGGTGTTGTTCTCCAGCGGTAGGCGGACTGGCGGCAGCGTTGCGAGCACGTGCGTCGTCGGCTCTTCGTGGTGCTCGGTGCCAGCGGGCCTTCGCAGATCGGGCAGGCCTGCGGTGAGTCGCCCTCCGGGTTCGAGGGCATCTCAGCGGCCTGTTGGTTGCGTTGCTGTCGTTCGAGGTAGGCAGTCCGTCGGCAGGCAGATGAGCAAAGTGGGCGGCGCTGTCCGATCTGCATCTTCATGAGTTTTCCGCAGATCCGGCAGGGTTCGCGGCGCCATTCGCTGGCCGGGTAGCGCTTGCGGTATCTCTTCTGGCGGCAGGCTCTTGAGCAGGTCAGGGGTTTGGGACCGAACATCGACTTGGCCTGGATCGGGGCTCCGCATTCCTTGCAGTCGACCGTGTTCAGGATCAGCTGGAGATCTGTCAGGTCTCGGCCGGCGGCCGCAGCGATGCGGGGCCATGTCGGTTTGCCGCAGTGCAGGGGCGGTTCGGTGAGGTATTTCCGCAGGTAGGCAGGAGGAAGGTGGTTGGCCTGGGCGAGGCGGGTGATGAAGGATGTGGCTCCTTCGCCGCGTTGTGGCCGGACCTTGAACGGAAGACGGGCGACATCAGTGTCCGAAGCCAGCGACGTCATCCGTCGGTGCCGGGCCGCTTGCGGCGGGAGGCGATGTCAAGGTCGACGGCCAGCAGTCCTGCTTTGGTGATCTTCTCCGTGCCGGTGAGGATGGCGTCGACGGCGGCCCCGCGGAGCTGGTGGGACAGGGTGCCGATCATGCCGCCGGTGCGGGTGTGCAGGAACCGGTCCAGGCGGGTGAGGGTGCCGGGCTTGTGCTGGTGCAGCAGGAGGTTCGCCTCCAGCTGGGCGACCAGGGCTTTCCATTCCGCGTTGTAGGGGAAGGGGTGGGTGTCCACCGCTGTGAAGCGGGCGGCGATCTGGTCGCCGCGGGTTCCGGTCAGGAGATCGCTGTCCTCGATGTCGATGCCCGCGTAGGCGAAGGTCGCCGGGATCCGCTCGGAGAAGTACTTGAGTGTGTCGGACGCGTCGGCTCCGGTGCGGGTCTGCAGCGAGATGTTGTGGATCTCGTCGACCAGGACGAGGCTGGTGCGGGCCTTGGTGCAGACGCCGACCACGGCTTCGGTGAGGTCGGTGATGTTGGAGCTTCGCAGGACCGGGAGGCCGAGGAACCGGGCGAACTCGGCGGCGATCATGCGGGGTGTCGCGGCGGGCGGGACGGTGATGTAGATGACCGGTATGCGCTCGTCCTGCCCGGGGTGTCGGCGGCGGTCCTGGAGTTCGTGGGCCAGGCCGAGCTGGGTCAAAGCGATCGTCTTGCCGGTGTTGGCCGGACCGGTGACGATCAGGCCCCGGCGTGCGCTGATGGCACCGCGGTTGAGGACGGTCAGGCGCCGTCCGCAGGTGACGGTGCGGCGGACGGTGGAGGTGGCGACCACCTGGAGACGGGCGTGGTGGTCGAGCCGGTCCTCGTCGTAGTCGTACTTCTCCTCTTTGCTCAGGGCGTCGTACTCGTTCGTCGTCAGCACGGTCATCGTGGTGCTGGTCGTCGACTCGACGAACTGCTGCCAGCCGGGCAGGACGGTCAGGTACTGGCCGAAGTCGTCGTGCGGGCTGCTGTCGGGCATCGTCGTCATGATCTCTTCCAGGGGTCCTCAAGCGGGTCGAAGAGCCCCAGCGGGATCACCTCGGCCATGGTTTCCTCGTCCTCCGCCAGCTCGTGCGGGGCGGGTTCGTCCTGCGTGCTCGGCGGTGGCGGTGTCGTCGCCGCCGTCGGCGTGGTGGCCTTGGTGCGGGCCGCGACGCGGCGGTCCTTCTTGGCTGTTGCGGCTTTCCTGCTCTTCTTCGCCGCAGGCCGGGCGGGGCCGGCGTGTGCGCGGGTGAGCAGGGCGGCGACGGCCTCGGCGAGTTCTTCCTCGGTGGCCTTGGGTAGTTGGTGGCTGACGTGGTCCCAGGCCAGGTCCCCGAAGGGGACCGGAGCCCGGTTCAGGTACTTCCAGGTCGCCTGGACCCATTCACCGCCGCCGCGGTGATTGCGTACCCAGACGCGGGAGACGTCGTAGGGGTCACGGTGGACCTCCCAGAGCCCGCGTTTGGCAGTGATGCCCGAGTCGTGCCGTCGCATCGGCCCGAGTTCGGGGGCATCGTAGGTGCGGTTGTTGATCCGGATGCCGTAGGAGTTGACGGCCCGCCAGGCCGCGGGCAGAAGTTCGATGTAGTCCTGGCCGCTGAGCGCGACCGGGACGTAGCCGCAGACCTCGACTAGGTGTTCTGTCCGGGGAGGTTGTGGACGGGTGAGCCAGGTCTCGGCTGAGGGATCTTGAACAGGTGAGGGCCTTCCGGTTCGGTGTGGATTGCGACGTCAACACCGACAGAAAGGCCCTCGTGGTCCACCGTAATGCACCTTTGACCGAGACCGGTCGCCTGCGCCTGGCCCGCTGCGTGGTCGAGGAGGGCTGGCCGCTACGGAGGGCCGCCGAGCGCTTCCAGGTCTCGCCGACCACAGCCCAGCGGTGGGCCGACCGCTATCGGCGACTCGGCGAGGCCGGTATGAGCGACCGCTCCAGCCGGCCCCGCCACAGCCCCCGGTGCACTCCGGCCCGCACCGAGCGACGGATCATCAAGGTCCGGCTGCTGCGCAGGCGGGGGCCGGCCCGCATCGCGCACTTCCTGCACCTGGTGCCCTCCACCGTGCACCGCGTGCTGACGCGCTACCGTCTGGCCCGCCTGTCCCATCTGGACCGCACCACGGGCCGTGTCGTGCGCCGCTACGAACGCGACCGGCCCGGCGAACTCGTCCACGTCGACATCAAGAAGCTGGGCAACATCCCCGACGGCGGCGGGCACAGGGCCCACGGCAGGGCCCAGGGAAGCCGCAACAGCTCCGCGCACCGCGACCGAGCCCGGCCTCGCACCGTCCACGGCCGCCCCAACCTGGGCTACAGCTGCCTCCACACCGCCGTCGACGACCGCTCCCGCCTCGCCTGCAGCGAGATCCTCACCGACGAGAAGAAGGAGGCCGCCACCGGCTTCTGGCAGCGGGCCCACGCCTTCTTCGCCCAGGCCGGGATCACCGTCGAACGGGTCCTGACCGACAACGGCTCCTGCTACCGCTCACGCGACTGGCGCGACACCCTGGCAGCATCCGGGATCGCCCACAAACGAACCCGGCCCTACCGGCCCCAGACCAACGGCAAGGTCGAACGCTTCAACCGCACCCTGCTCGACGAATGGGCCTACGCCCGCCCCTACCGCTCAGAAGCCGAACGCCGCGAAGCGTTCCCGCAATGGCTGCACAACTACAATCACCACCGCGGACACACTGCGCTGAAAGGGCAACCACCCGCCAGCCGCGTCCCCAACCTCACAGGGCAATACAACTAGGGCGGCGTACTTCTGGTTGGGGGTGAACAGGCGTCCGGGATGGTCGGGATCCCGCAGCCCCTCGTGCGGGCGGTTCTGCCAGTGGGCGACGATCCACTCGTCCAGCAGTTCCTGGAGTTCGGGCAGTGACCACAGGTTCTCCTCCTCCGGGTGCCGACCGCGATGATCGGTGTTGCGGCCGGTGTAGCCGCGGAGGAACTGGGCGAACATCGTCGCGACGGAGCACAGCATCTTCTTGATGTGCCCCTTCTCGAAAGGCGAGCCCTTGTGCGTGGGCTGGAAGTCGATCTCCAGGAACCGGCAGGAAGCCCGGAAGTTGTGCGAGACGAACACCTTGCCGTGGTCGCAGACGATCATCTCCGGGACGATCACCGGCTTGGCCGCGGCGTGCTCGAGGCGTTCGTCGATGGTCAGCAGGCGGCGGTGCGGCAGCACCGAGCGCGACATCTTCAGTGCGTCGATCCAGCCCGGCCGCATCAGTTCCGGCGTGACGGTGCGGGCCAGCAGCACGCTGGCGTCGACCGACTTCGTGGTGGGCCTGAGCACCGCCGCGGTCAGCGTCCTGGACGCGACGTCGATCATGCCGGTCAGTTCGACCTTGCCGACCACTCCGTCGTCGAGGCGGACCATGACGTCCAGCGGAGTGGAGTCGATCTGCATGACCTCGCCCGGAGCCGACACCGTCAGCTCTCCGAACGGGGCGGCGGCCCCGTGGGCTGTCGACCTGCGGGTGACCGCCGACCCGGTCGTGTGCGTGCCTGCCGTGAGCCTGTCCAGCAGGCGGTAAAGCGTTCGCCGTGACGGCAGTTCGGCCGGGTCACCGCCGTTCTCCCGGAGGATCTCCCCGGTCCTCCAGATCAGGTAGGACCCGTTGCGTGTCGAGGTCTCGACGCCCTCTTTGATCGCCTGCCGCATCGCCGCGACGACGGCATCCGGTGCGTCACCGAACTCCTTGCGCTTGCGGACCGAACGGTGGTCCACGAGCCTGGCCGGTCCGACCAGGCCGTCCTCCGTGTAACGGCGTCGCCGCAGCCCCACCGCCCCGGACTTGATCTCGTGGCCGAGGGCCGCGAGTTCGGCTGCCTTGGTCTTCTGGCGCGAGGTCACCGACGTGCCCGGTCCGTAACCCGGCCGCGGCGGTGTGCCGGGTTCGACGTCGGGCGGCAGCCCGTGCAGGACCTCAAGGATGTGCTCTTCCCACCAAAGTGCCCGCTTCATCACTTCGGGAGCGAAGGTCTCCAGCAGGCCGGACGCGGGCAGCGGCATGCGTTCGGGCTGGAACAGGATCTCGAAGTCCGCCGTCTCGAACAGGTCGATCAGAGCGACCACTCGGTGCGGTGTCTCGGCGTCCTCCAACACCGCCGCCTGCGCGGTGACCTCGAGACCCCCCCTGACCTGGCCCTCAAACCGGACCCGCTGGCCGACCGCCAAGGCCGGCGGCCGCTTCAGGCTGCCCATGCGTTTCCCTCCGTCCAGACCAGGCTGTCGGTCTCCATCAGTCCTCCCGCCAGGTCCGTCTTCAAGGCACCGGACCACAGCAGATGGAACAGCACCGGCAGAACCTGCAGACGGTCTCCGACCAGCCCGGCGCCGTCCCAGAGCCCCATCGGTTCACGGAAGACCTCCAGCAGCCGGTCCGCCATCGGCACCGGTCGAGCGCAGCGGGCCCGCCGATACCGGGACAGCCAGCGGACATTCGCCATGAACACCGACTCGGGCCGCCCGGCCCACTCGAACTCCCAGCCCACGGCCCGGCAGGCATGCCCGGTTGCGTCGAACGCCTCCTGCGTCGCCTCATCCATCTCGTCCTCGGCCCGGACGTCAACGATGCGGGCGCCACCGTCGGACAGCCGGACGAAGTAGTCGGGAGCGTGCCGACGCTTGCGGGTGCCGTCGTGCCAGTGCAGCCAGAACGGCTGTGAGGCGATCGCGACCACGTGCGGATCACGGTCCAGCAGGATCAGTCGGTCCCTCTCCAGCCACGACTCGTAGCCGACGTGATCCCTCATCGTCGACGAGTAGTACCAGCCAGCGAACCCCCGACTGTCCTTGTGCCAGCTGAACTCCCGCACCGGGTCCATAGCCTCGAACGGCATGTCCCAACTGGACCCCAGCGATCGGCGCACGAGCGTGTCATTGACGGAAAAGGCCAGGTCAAAGGCTGCAAGGGCAGCCCCTTCGAACACACCGACAGGTGCCCCCACCACGTCCCTCGCGTACCTGTACACCGAATGATCAACCTGCGATCACCGATCACTGGCACAGGTCAACGACCCGCAGGTCGGGAGGGGCTTGTCGGACGAGCTATTCCGATATATCGTTGAAGCATCGCGACAGATCAACGATGGAATGGAGTGGTAGCGATGCGTTCCCACGGACACGGACACGAGCACGAGCACGGACATCAGCACGGCGGCCCCCGGGGCGGCTTCGGCGGCTTCGCCGGTCTCGGTGGCTTCGAAGGACGGCGGGCGGCCTTCGGGCCGTTCGGACCGGGTGGGCCCGGCGGACGGGGCGGTCCGGGCGGGCCGGGGTTCGGCCCCGGCGGACCCGGATTCGGGCCGGGCTTCCCGGGCCCCTGGGGCGGGCGGGGGCGCGGCGGCCCGCGCGGCCGGGCGCGGCGCGGTGACGTACGGGCCTCGATCCTGGCGCTGCTCAAGGACCGTCCCATGCACGGCTACGAGATGATCCAGGAGATCGCCGAGCGCAGCGGCGGCGCGTGGAAGCCCAGCCCCGGCTCGGTCTACCCCACCCTGCAACTGCTGGAGGACGAGGGGCTGATCGCCAGTGAGAGCGAGGGCGGCAAGAAGCTGTTCGCGCTCACCGAGGCGGGCCGCGCCGCGGCCGACGAAGGCCCGGACGCCCCCTGGGAAGAAGCCTCCCGCGGAGTCGACTGGGAGGCCCTCGGCGAGATCCGCCAGGCCGGGTTCGGCCTGATGGAAGCCTTCGGCCAGGTCTGGAAGACCGGCAGCAAGGAGCAGCGCGACAAGGCGCTCGCCGTCGTCAACGAGGCCCGCAAGAAGCTGTACCTGATCCTCGCCGACGAGGACTGATCCGCTCCGCCGACCCGGACGGCGGCACCGGGCGCCCCGTGGAGTCCTCCGCGGGGCGTCCTGCGCACGGCGGGGGCGACTGGCCTGATCTCATCCGTGAGGAGGAGATTCCGGTCGGCGGGGTGCACTCCTCGCGGCAGACGCGAATGGTTCCCGCCGGGGATGACCGGAGCCCGCCGTACTGATGGGGTGGGAGACGTGCACGACCGCATCCCCGGGCAGCCGGCCCACGACCAGGACGACCCCCTTCCGGGCGACCGGCTCCCGGACCGCCGTCCTCCAGACGACCGTCCCGGTGACGGCCGTCCCTCCGGTGACGTCGCCGACGACGCCGGACTCAGCGCCGAACTGGCGGCGGTGCTCGCCGCCGCCCGTCGCAGGGCGGTCCGCGACGGTGACCGGCAGACCGACACCGCCCACCTGCTGCACACCCTCCTGGAGTCCGACCCCGAGGTGCGCGCCGCCGTCGGCGGCGGTCCCCGGCTGGCCCGGCTGCTCGGCTATCTCGTCCAGCGCAGCATCGGCTACGGCCTGCGCTGGCAGTCCACCGTGGAGGACTCCGGCGCCCTGCCGGTGGTGGCGCCGGGGAACGCGGCCGCGTCGGGCGCTCCCGGGGCGGCGGCCGGCCCCGATCCCCGCTCGCCCCTGGCCTCGGCCGCGCTGGAGCACGCCCGGGCCCGGGCCGCCCGGCGCGGCGGGGAACCGGCGCGGGGAGCCGACCTCCTCGCCGCGCTCCTGGCGGATCCGCGGACCCGTGCCGTCGAGGTCCTCGCCCGGGCGGGGATCGACGCCCGCGAACTGGCCGCCCGCCTCGACAACGATGCCGAGGACCGGTCCGGGGGACGGGCCGGGAACCGGCCCGAGAGACATGCCGAGGACCGGACCGACGGGTATGCCGAGGACGCCCGGACCGCCTGCTGAGCGGCCGTCGGCGTCCAGCCGCTGAGACAGGTGCCACTGAGGATGACGCTCATGTCATCGCCTGTCATCATGTGCCGATGCGTACGTCTGCGGTCGGTCACGGCCCCTCCGGCAAGGGCGTCGGGCTCGGTCTCGCCCTCGTGTCCGCGCTCGCCTTCGGCGGTTCCGGCGTCGCCGCCAAGCCGCTGATCGAGGCGGGCCTCGACCCTCTGCACGTGGTGTGGCTGCGGGTCACCGGCGCCGCCCTCGTCATGCTGCCGCTCGCCGTGCGCCACCGCGCGCTGCCGCGCAGCCGCCCGGCCCTGCTCGCCGGGTTCGGACTGCTCGCCGTGGCGGGCGTCCAGGCCTGCTACTTCGCCGCGCTCTCCCGCATCCCGGTCGGCGTCGCCCTGCTCGTCGAGTACCTCGCACCGGCCCTGGTCCTCGGCTGGGTCCGGTTCGTGCAGCGGCGGCCGGTCACCCGGGCCGCCGCGCTCGGCGTGATCCTGGCGGCCGGCGGCCTCGCGTGCGTCGTGGAGGTCTGGTCCGGGCTGAGCTTCGACGCCCTCGGACTGCTGCTCGCCCTGGGCGCCGCCTGCTGCCAGGTCGGCTACTTCGTCCTGTCGGACCAGGGCGGCGACGCCGGCGACCGGGCCCCGGACCCGCTGGGCGTCATCGCGTACGGCCTGCTCGTCGGCGCCGCCGTCCTCACCGTCGTGGCCCGCCCCTGGTCCATGCACTGGTCGGTGCTCGCCCACAGCGCGTCCATGAACGGCGCCCGGGTGCCGGCCGTCGTCCTGCTGCTGTGGATCGTGCTCGTCGCCACCGTCCTCGCCTACGTCACCGGCGTGGTCTCGGTGCGCCGGCTCTCCCCGCAGGTCGCGGGCGTCGTGGCCTGCCTGGAGGCGGTGATCGCGACCGTACTGGCCTGGGTGCTGCTCGGCGAGCACCTGTCCGCGCCGCAGATCGCCGGCGGCGCGGTGGTGCTGCTGGGCGCGTTCATCGCGCAGTCCTCGGCGCCCGCCGAACGGGCGGCCCCGCCGGTGGCGAGCGGCGGCGACCGGGCGGAGCGGGAGTTGTCGGCGCGCGGAACGGCGGCCTAAAGTGGCGATCATGTACACACGCGCACGCGTTCTCCCGCCTCCGGCCGCCTGAGGCGGGCCCTCCGGTGACCTGCCCGGCATCGCGCCGGGCCGAACGGTGCTGCCCGCGGAAGAAGTCCGCCGCCCCCGCCCGAGCGGGGCCGGCCATCCCGTACTTCTGCATCTTCGCGGAGAGAACTCGTGTCGCACGCTTCTTCCGGCCTGCCCCTCGGGCGTGGCCTCCTCTATCTGATCGTCGCCGGCGCCGCCTGGGGCACCGCGGGCGCCGCCGCCTCTCTGGTCTACCGGGCCAGTGACATGGGGCCGGCCGCGCTGTCCTTCTGGCGCTGCGCCATCGGCGTCGTCCTGCTCCTCGCCGCCCGCCTGCTGAGGCCGCGCGACCGGTCCGCCGCCCGGTCCGCCGACGGGTCCGCCCCGGCCGTGCCCGCCGGCCGGCTGCTGCTGCGCGCCGGGGCCACCGGGGCCGGCCTCGCCGTCTTCCAGACCGCCTACTTCGCCGCGGTCCAGGCCACCGGGCTCGCCGTCGCGACCGTCGTGACGCTCGGCGCCGGACCCGTGCTGATCGCCCTCGGCGCGCGCCTCGCGCTGGGCGAGCGCCTGGGCCGGGCCGGGCTGACCGCCGTCCTCGGCGCGCTCGCCGGACTGGCCGTGCTGGTGCTCGGCAGCGGCGGTGTCGCCGTCCGCCCGTGGGGCGTGCTGCTGGCCCTGCTGTCGGCTGCGGGCTACAGCGTCATGACGCTGCTCACCCGCTGGTGGGGCCGGGACGGCGGCGCGGACAACTCCGCGACCACCGTGGGCGCGTTCGCCGTGGCCGGCGGGTGTCTGCTGCCGCTCGCGCTGGCGGAGGGACTGGTGCCGCACACCGCCGACCCCGCGCGCCTGCTGTGGCTGCTGGCCTACATCGGCACCGTCCCCACCGCCCTCGCCTACGCCCTCTACTTCGCGGGCGCGGCCGTGGTGCGCTCGGCCACCGTGTCCGTGGTCATGCTGCTGGAACCGGTCAGCGCGGCCGTGCTGGCGGTCGCCCTGCTCGGTGAGCGGCTGACGCCGGCGACCCTGGCCGGCACCGCGCTGATGCTCGGCTCGGTCGCGGGCCTCGCCGTGGCGGAGACCCGGCAGGCGCGGGCCGTGCCGGCGGAACCGGTCCTCGGGTGAGCGGGGGCGGACCCCGTCGCGGGGTCCGCCCCTTTCCGGTCCGTCGAGTCGAGCGGACGAAGTCGTCGCGTGGCGGCGGGCGGTGGGCGTCCGGTGGACCGTCCGCCTCGCGCTCAGCCCTCGCTCCGGCGCAGCAGGTGCTCCCGGGCGGCCGCGTCGCGCGGGCCGTCGCGTTCGTCCAGCCGCGCCGCGATCCGCTCCCGCACCTCGGCGGACCGCTTGCCGGCGTACTTGAACTTGGCGCGCACGCCGGTCACCTCCAGGCGCAGGCCGCGGATGCCGGACAGCTGCCGCCCGTACGGCGCCTCGCCCACCGCCGCGCGGGCCGAACCGCCCGCCGGCTGGAAGTGGCCGAGCTGCCGGTTCAGCAGTTCGGCCTTCTCGGCCGGATCGTCCACGATGTGCGCGGTGCAGCGCAGTTGCACGGCCGCGTAGAAGCTGGTGGGCACGCCGTGCTCGGGCGGCATGTCCGGGTCCGCCTGCCAGGGTCCGGGCACGTACACGTAGTCGTCGACCACGCTCAGCAGGACCTCGGGGCGCGCCGTGACGGCGGACCACAGCGGGTTCGGGCGGGCGAGGTGGGTGACGGCCTCGCCCCGGCCGGCGTCGTAGGCGAAGTGCAGCGGCTGGACCCACGGCGGCTCGCCGGGCGGGCCGTTCACCGCGAGCTGGCCGAAGTCGTGGCGGGTCAGCCAGCGCTGCCACTCGGCGTCCTCGCGGGGCGCGTCCCAGGGGTGGACCAGCATCACAGCGCCCTGAGGTAGTCCGGCAGCTCGGTGCCGGGGGCCAGGTCCGGGTCGGCCAGCGGAGCGCCGTACCGCCTGGCGACCGGGACGACGCCGGCCCAGTGCGGCAGCGCGAGGTCCTCGGGCTCGTCGTTCACCCCGCCGGTGCGCAGCTTGGCGGAGACCTCGGCCAGGTCGATGCGGAGCACGGCGGTGGCCGCCAGTTCCTTGGTGTTGGCGGGGCGGGAGTCGGCGGCCCGGCCGGCCACCACGTGGTCCACCAGCGCGTCCAGCGCCGTCCGCTTCTCCTGCGGGTCGGTGACCTGGTGGGCGGTGCCGTGCACCACCACGGAGCGGTAGTTGATCGAGTGGTGGAAGGCGGAGCGGGCCAGGACCAGGCCGTCGACGTGGGTGACCGTCAGGCACACCGGAAGCCCCGGGCCGGCCTGCCCGGCCATGCGCAGCGGCCGCGAGCCCGTCGAGCCGTGCACGTAGAGCAGCTCGCCGACCCGGCCGTACAGCGTCGGGAGGACCACGGGCGCGCCGTCGCGGACGAAGCCGAGATGGCAGACGTAGCCCTCGTCGAGTATCGCGTGCACCAGCTCCTTGTCGTAGGACGCCCGGTCGGCGGAGCGGGTGGGCACGGTGCGGTCGGTCGGGGTGTAGGCGTCGGGCGGCGAGGTCGGCTGCGGGGTGCCCTGCATTGCGGTCTCCATTGCACTAGTGCATAATGTGGTTTGTGCTAGGAGGATATCGGATCGAGGGGCGGCGTGCGGCGGAGATCGCCGCGAGCGTCGAACGCGCGGTGGGCGGCGGAGACCTGGAGCCGGGTCAACTACTGCCACCCATGCGGGAGTTGGCGACCCAACTGGGAGTCAATCCCAACACCGTCGCCGCCGCGTACCGGGTGCTGCGCGAGCGCGGGGTCATCGAGACCGCCGGCCGCCGCGGCAGCCGGGTGCGGCCCGCGCCCGCCACCACCGGGCGGGACCACATCCGCGTGGACGTGCCCGAGGGGGTGCGGGACGTGTCGGCCGGCAGCCCCGACCCGGCGCTGCTGCCGCCGCTGGCGCCGGTGTTCGCCGAGGCGGCGGCCCGCGGCGACCGCGAGCCGGTGCTGTACGGGCACCGGCCCGTGGACCCGGAGCTGGAACGCGTCGCGCGTGCCGGGCTGGACGCCGACGCGGTGCCGCCGGGGCCGCTCGCCGTGCTGTCCGGCTCGCTGGACGGGGTCGAGCGGGTCCTCGCGGCCCACCTCAAGCCGGGCGACACGGTCGCCGTGGAGGATCCCGGCTGGGGGCGGACGCTCGACCTGGTGCCGGCGCTGGGGCTGCGCGCGGTGCCCGTCCGGGTCGATGACGAGGGGCCGCTGCCCGACGACGTACGCGGCGCCCTCGCGGACGGCGCACGCGCGCTGATCGTCACGGACCGGGCGCAGAACCCGACCGGCGCGGCGGTGAGCGCCCCGCGCGCGCGTGCCCTGCGGGCCGTGCTGGCCGAGTACCCGGAGACGCTGCTCATCGAGGACGACCACGGCCACGGCATCGTCGACCTCCCCCTGCACCCGCTCGCCGGAGTCACCCGCCACTGGGCCTTCGTCCGGTCGGTCGCCAAGGCCTACGGCCCCGACCTGCGCCTGGCCGTCCTGACCGGGGACGAGGTCACCGTCGACCGGGTCCGCGGCCGGCAGCGGCTCGCCTCCGGCTGGGTGAGCCTGCTGCTGCAACGGGCCGTGGTGCTGCTGTGGGCGGACGGGGCGTCGGCCGCGCGCGGGGTGGCGGCGGAGTACGGCAGACGGCGCGCGGCGCTGATCGGCGCGCTGGCCGAGCGAGGCGTCGCCGCGCGCGGGCGCAGCGGGATGAACGTGTGGGTGCCCGTGCCGGACGAGACCGGAGCCGTCGCCCGGCTGCTGCACGCCGGCTGGGCCGTCGCCCCCGGCGCGCGCTTCCGGCTGAGCGCGCCCCCCGGAATCCGGATCACCGTCTCCACGCTCCGGGACGGCGAGCCCGAGCGGCTGGCGGACGCCGTGGCCGCCGCGCTGGGGCCCGCGCCTGCGCGGGGGTACGTGTAGGGGGCGGGACCGGCGGGGGGCTGGGAGTTCTGTTCGGTGGGGGAGCGTCGGTGCCTCCGGGAAGGCAGACGTGTGGGCGGGGCCGTCGGCGGGGATCGCTTTCCCGCCGGAGAGCGCGTCACGTGTGTGCGTCGGCCCCGCGTGCGCCGGCTCCGTGAGCGCCAGTCCCGCGTGCGTCGGTCCCGTGTGCGCCGGCCTCGCGCATGTCGGTCCCGTATGCCCCAGTCCCACGTGCGACGACCGCCCGGCGGCGGGCACGTCCCGTGGGGGACGGCTCGCCGCCGGGCGGTCGTGCTACGCCGGGCGGCCCGTCGTCCGAGCGGCGGGATGGACGGGGCCTCCCGCCGGGACGGAGGCGCTCCGGGCCGCCCTCGCCGGCCCGGCCCGGACGGACCTCTACGGCGTGGCGGGTGCGGGCATCTCCGGCACGGCGCCCACCGGCTCGCCCGGTGCGATGCGTACGGGCTCGTCCGTCGCGGTCCGCGCCGACTCGTCCGGGGCGGTGCGCACCACCCCGTCCTTCGCGGTCCGCGCCGCCCCGTCCGCCGTCGCGCGCACCGCCTCCTCCCGTGCCGTACGGGCGGAGCGGTCGCCGTTTCCGGGGCGGCGGGCCTGGGTCAGGGCCGCTCCCGCCAGGACCACGACCGCGCCGACCGGGGTGGACCAGCTCAGGTGTTCGCCGAGTACCGCGACCCCCGCCGTGGCGGCGATGATCGGGACGAAGTAGGTGACCATCTGGGCCGTCGTCGGCCCGACCTCGGCGACCAGGCCGTACTGGACGAGCATCGCGAAACCGGTGCCCAGGGCGCCCAGCGCGGCGATCGCCAGCAGCGGCCCCACCGACAGGCTGGTCGGCACCTCGGTGAACAGCGGGGTGACCACCGCGAGTTGCACCGTGGCCAGCAGCAACTGCCCGCCCGTCAGGGACAGGTGGGACTCGGCGGAGCCGGCCAGGGTGCGGCGGACGTAGATCCAGCCGACCGGGTAGCTCAGCGAGGCCAGCAGGGCCATCGCCGTGCCTCCCGCGTCCAGGCCCTGGAACCCCTGCCAGGCGCCCAGCACCGTGAGCACCCCGAGGAAGCCGAGCCCGAGACCGGCCACCCGCACCCGGGTCGGGCGGTCCTCCGAGAGGGCGACGAGCGAGAGTGCCATGCCCCACAGCGGCGACGTCGCGTTGCAGATGCCGGCGAGGGTGGAGGGGATCGTCAGCTCCGCGTACGCGAACAGCGAGAACGGGAGCGCGTTGAGGAGGAACCCCGCGACCGCCAGATGGCCCCACGTGCGGGCGCCGCGCGGCAGCCGCTCCCGCTTCACGGCCATCGCCACCGCGAGCACCGCGGTGCCGAACAGCAGCCGCCCCAGCGTCACCTGGAAGGGCGCGAAGCCGCGCGTGCCCACCTTCATGAACAGGTAGCTGAAGCCCCACACCAGCGCGAGGAAGGCGAACCGGGCCCGCCAGTGCAGGCGGCGGCCGGCCCGTTCGGGCGGGGCGGACGGTGACGATGACGGTGAGGAGGCGGTCGCGGTGCTCATGGTCGTACGATGCACGGCACCGACCTCGTAGCACAATCGAGAATTCGAGCCCGGTATCTCGTAGCATCACTTACATGTTGAACCTGGAGCGCCTGCGCACCCTCGACGCCCTCGCCCGGCACGGCTCGGTCAGCGGCGCGGCCGACGGACTGCACGTGACGACCTCGGCCGTCTCGCAGCAGATGGCCAAGCTGGAGCGCGAGGTGGGCCAGCAGCTCCTGGCCAGGAACGGCCGGGGCGTCCGCCTCACCGACGCGGGCCGGCTGCTGGCCGAGCACGCGGCGCGCATCCTGTCCCAGGTCCAGCTGGCACAGTCCGATCTGGAGGCCCGGCGCGGACAGGTGGTCGGCGAACTGCGGCTGGGCGCGTTCCCCACCGCCGCGCGGGGCCTGTTCCCGCCGGCGCTGGCCGAGCTGCGCACCCGGTACCCCGGCCTCACCGTCACCACCACCGAGGTGGAGCCCGCGCCCGCCCTGCGCGCCGTGCAGCGCGGCGACGTCGATCTCGCCCTGGTCCTCGACTGGTACAACAAGCCGCTGCCGGTGCCCGAGGGCCTCACCCGCGCCCCGGTCCTCGACGACCCCGTCGACGTGGCCGTGCCCGCCACCCACCCCTGCGCCGACCGCGCCGAAGCCGCGCTGGAGGACTTCGCCGACGACGACTGGATCACCTGGGCCGACGCGGAGTTCTGCCACGAGTGGCTGCTGGACACCTTGCGTTCCCAGAGCGTCGAACCGCGTGTCGCGCACCGCGCCCAGGAGCACGCCACCCAGCTCGCCCTGGTCGCCGCGGGCCTCGGCGTGTGCGTCGCGCCACGGCTCGGCCGGGGGCCGCTGCCCGACGGGGTGCGGACGGTCCCGGTGCGGCAGGCGGTGCGGCGGCACGTCTATGCCGTGTGGCGCGCCGACGCCGACCGCCGTCCCTCGATCCGCGCGGCGGTGGACGCGCTGCGGGCGGCGGGGGAGCGGGCCGCCTGAGACCGCGGCCCCCGACGACGTGAGGCTCTAGACGGCGCCGAGTTTGCGGAAGTCCCAGGAGACGGTCTTCTCCGGTGTCAGCCGCAGCCACGCGTGCCGGCCGTCGTGCGGCATCTCCTCCAGGCCGAAGTACTTGCGGGCGAACAGGGTCTCGGGCAGGTCGAGTTCGGCGCGCAGCTCGCCGGTGCGCGGTGTCTCGCCCACGCACTCCACCGCGCCGGACAGCTCCACGCCGCGCAGCCGGTCGTACTCCTCGCCCGTGTCGACGACTATCGCCACCCGCGGATCGCGGCGCAGGTCGGCCCAGCGTCTGCTGCGCACCACCGAGTACAGCCACAGCGAGGCGCCGTCCCACACGAACCACAGGGCGCTCACGTGCGGTGCGCCGCCCGCCGACACCGTCGCGACCCGGCAGGTGCGCTCGGCGGCGAGGAACTCGTCCAGCTCGGCCGGCGTCATCATGATCTTGCGGCCCCGGCGCTGCGCGACGGTCATCCGACCCCCTCGTGTCCTGTCGTCTCCCTCGTCCCCGGCGGCGTGCCGGGGCCGGTCCTCGCCGGCGGGAGACGTCCTCCCGAGGATGAGGCCCCCCGCCCGCTCACGCAACGGCGGCCGGACGGTTCGTCACGTCAGCCTGATCTCCGACCCGGTGACGGAGATGCCCCTGGCGGGCAGTGGCCGGGTCGCGGGTCCCTTCCTGACGCCGCCGTCCGCGGCCGAGAACTCGCTGCGGTGGCAGGGGCAGCTGATCACGCCGTCCGCCACCCGGTTCACCGCGCAGCCCTGATGGGTGCACGCCGACGAGAACGCCTCGAACCGGCCCTTCACCGGCTGGGTGACCACCACGCCCTGCGCGGCGAACACCTTGCCGCCGCCCTCGGGGATGTCGGTGGTCCGCGCGAGGACACCGCCGCCGGAACCGGCCGCGCCCGCGCCGGACGACGGCCCGCCGCCCGACCCACCGGTCCCGCCCGATCCACCGGCCCCGCCCGATCCACCGGCCCCCTCCGCCCCGTCCGAGCCACCCGACCCGCACGCGCCGAGCCCGAGGGCGAGGCCCGCACCGCCCACCGCCGCCACGACCGTGCGGCGGGCCGGCGCCCCCTGGGAGTGAAGCGATTCGCTGGTCATGCCGACGTTCCCTTCGCGGACTTCGTGAACCGGTCTCGGGTCCCGCGCCCGGACCCGCGCGCTCACACCTCGCGCGCGCCGAGCCCGTGACCCGCACACAGGTACGGCTCGCGGGCGCCGGACGTTCAGACGGCGTGGCGGCCGGCGGACGACCCCCGAGTAACCTGGGGCGATGCTGAAGGAAGTCGACGCGATCCGCTTCATCACGCCGTTGCGCGAGGGCGGCTCGCTGCCGGGGCTGGTCGAGGCGGACGACTTCGGGACGTACGTCCTGAAGTTCGCGGGCGCCGGACAGGGCCGCAAGACGCTCGTCGCCGAGGTGGTCTGCGGCGAACTCGCCCGCCGGCTGGGCCTGCGGGTGCCCCGGCTGGTGACCATCGGTCTCGACCCGGTGCTCGGGCTCGGCGAACCCGAGGAGCAGGTGCAGGAACTGCTGCGCTCCAGCGGCGGCGCCAACCTCGGCATGGACTTCCTCTCCGGCGCGCTCGGCTTCGATCCGCTCGCCTTTCCGGTGGACGCGCGGGAGGCCGGGCGGATCGTCTGGTTCGACGCGCTGGTGAACAACGTGGACCGGTCCTGGCGCAACCCCAACCTGCTGAGGTGGCGCGGCGAGCTGTGGCTCATCGACCACGGCGCCACCATGATCTGGCACCACAACTGGCCCGGCGCCGAAGCCTCCGCCGCCCGCCCCTACGACGCCGCCGACCACGCCCTCGCCCGCTTCGGGCCCGAGGTCGCGGCCGCGGCGGCCGAGCTGGCGCCGCTGGTCACCGAGGACCTGCTCGCCGAGGTGACCGCCGAGGTCCCGGACGTCTGGCTGGACGGCGAACCCGGCTTCGACACACCCGACGACCTGCGACGGGCCTACGCGCGGCCGCTGCTGGCCCGCGCCGCCGTCATCCACGAACGCGTCAACGGCCTCGAAGGGGCGAAGTGAGCGACCACCACATCCTCGGCGGCCGCCAGGCGGGCGAGCGGCACATCATCCGGGCCGGCCAGGGCGGCGGCCGCGACGTGTTCGAGTACGCGCTGCTGCGCGTCGTCCCGCGCGTCGAGCGCGGCGAGTGCGTCAACGCCGGCGTGCTCGTCTACTGCCGCGCCCAGGGCTACGTCGGCGCCCGCACCCACCTCGACACGGCCCGGCTGCGCGCCCTCGACCCGGCCGTCGACGTGCCCGGGGTGCGCGCGGCGCTCGACGCCGTCGAGCACGTGTGCGCCGGCGGGCCCGCCGCCGGGCAGGCCGCGGGCGACGACGCCGGCCGGCGGTTCCGCTGGCTGGTCGCGCCCCGCTCCACGATCGTCCAGCCCGGCCCGGTGCACACCGGTCTCACCACCGACCCGGCCGCCGAGGCGGAACGATTGCTGGACCTCCTGGTGAGGTAATGGATCACACCGCCCCGGTGTCCCGTTGACACCGGGTGCCAAGGCTTCTAGCGTCACGTCTACCGAAGGTACTAAGCGGTCGCTCACCGCAGACCGGGTTCTCTCAAGGGCGAGGAGAAGCAGAAATGTCCACCACTGACCAGCGGGTCGCCGTCGTCACCGGCGCCGCGCGCGGCATCGGCGCCGCCACCGCCGTACGACTGGCGGCCGAGGGCCGTGCCGTCGCCGTGATCGACCTCGACGAGGCGGCCTGCAAGGACACCGTGGAGAAGATCACCGCGGCCGGCGGCCGGGCCATCGCGGTCGGCGCCGACGTGTCCGACGAGGCGCAGGTGGAGGCGGCGGTCGCGCGCATCGCCGAGGAGCTGGGCGCGCCGACCATCCTCGTCAACAACGCGGGCGTGCTCCGCGACAACCTGCTGTTCAGGATGAGCGTCTCCGACTGGGACACCGTCATGAACGTGCACCTGCGCGGCTCGTTCCTGATGACCAAGGCCGTCCAGAAGCACATGGTGGACGCGGGCTTCGGCCGGGTCGTCAACCTCTCCTCGTCCTCCGCGCTCGGCAACCGCGGCCAGGTCAACTACTCCGCCGCCAAGGCCGGTCTCCAGGGCTTCACCAAGACCCTCGCCAAGGAACTGGGCAAGTTCGGCATCACCGCCAACTCCGTCGCCCCCGGCTTCATCGCCACCGAGATGACCAAGACCACCGCCGAGCGCGTCGGCATGGGCTTCGAGGACTTCAAGGCCGCCGCCGCCACCCAGATCCCGGTGCAGCGCGTGGGCGAGCCCGAGGACATCGCCAACGCCATCGCCTTCTTCACCGGCGACGCGGCCGGTTTCGTCTCCGGCCAGGTGCTGTACGTGGCCGGCGGCCCGCTCGACTAGGGGATCGGTCACATGACTTCCGTGGAACTCTCCGGCAAGGTCGCCCTCGTCACCGGCGCCAGCCGCGGCATCGGCTACGGCGTCGCCGAGGCCCTGGTCGCCCGCGGCGACCGGGTGTGCATCACCGGCCGCAACGAGGACGCCCTCAAGGAGGCCGTCGACCGGCTCGGCGCCGACCGGGTGATCGGCATCGCCGGCAAGGCGCACGACGAGACGCACCAGGCCGAGGCCGTCGAGCGCGTCATGGCGGCGTTCGGCCGCGTCGACTACCTGGTCAACAATGCGGGCACCAACCCCGTGTTCGGCCCGATCGCCGACCTCGACCTGAACGTGGCGCGCAAGGTCTTCGACACCAACGTGCTCTCCGCGCTCGGCTTCGCCCAGCGCACCTGGCACGCCTGGCAGAAGGAGAACGGCGGCGCGATCGTCAACATCGCCTCGGTCGCGGGCCTCGCCCCCTCGCCGTTCATCGGCGCCTACGGCGTCAGCAAGGCCGCGATGATCAACCTCACCCAGCAGCTCGCGCACGAGTTCGCGCCGCGGGTGCGGGTCAACGCGATCGCCCCGGCCGTGGTGAAGACCAAGTTCGCGCAGGCGCTCTACGAGGGCCGGGAGGCGGAGGCGGCGGCGTCCTACCCGCTCGGCCGGCTCGGCGTCCCGTCCGACATCGGCGGCGCGGCGGCCTTCCTCACCTCCGAGCAGTCCGACTGGGTCACCGGTCAGACGCTGGTCGTCGACGGCGGCATCTTCCTCAACGCCGGAGTGGGCTGACCGGCCGTCGGGGCCGTCTCCGTTCGGTGAGGATTTCCCCGCCGCCCTTGACGGAAACGGCCCCGACGTCGTCGTACGGGAGCCCGGACGGAGCTCGGACGGAGGGTGACAACGTAGTCAGTCACACGCTGATCAAGACCGTGCGCAAGGCGGGTTCACCGGGCGACGACGCGCGGTATGGTCTGCCGACCCTTGTGGTACGGCGGATCGAGGAGCGTGCGCGTGTTCAACCGGAACCGATGCCTGCAACCGGCGGCGGCGATCGCGTCCATAAGCCTGGTGGCCGGGTGCGGCGTCCTTTCCGACAGCGGCCCGGACACCAGCAAGCCGATCGTGGTGGGCACCACCAGCGCCCCCACCACGCTGGACCCGGCGGCTTCCTGGGACGGCTCCTGGGAGCTGTTCCGCAACATCTACCAGACCCTGCTGGCCTACCCGAACGGCGCCACGACGCCCCAGCCCGACGCCGCGGAGAGCTGCCGTTTCACCGACACGGGCAACCGCGTCTACCGCTGCCGGCTGCGCGCGGGCATGAAGTTCGCCGACGGCGACACGCTGGACGCGCAGGCCGTGAAGTACTCCATCGACCGCATCAGGAGCATCAACGTCGCCGGCGGCCCGGCCGGCCTGCTCGGGAGCCTGGACCAGGTGCAGGCGGTCGACGGCCGGGACATCGTCTTCCGGCTCAACAAGCCGGACGCCACCTTCCCGTTCGTACTGGCCGCCCCGGCCATGTCCATCGTCGACCCCGACGACTACTCCGCCCACTCCCTGCGCAAGGACAGCCAGGTCTTCGGCTCCGGCCCGTACACCCTGAAGTCCTACGAGGAGGGCAAGCGGGCCGAGCTGGTCAAGAACGGCCACTACAAGGGGTACGCCCAGCGCAGAAACGATGCTGTCACGATCCGTTACTTCCAGGACTCGGCGACGATGGTCAAGGCGCTGCGGGACGGCGGGATCGACGTGACCTACCGCGGCCTGGCCGCCGACGACGTCGTCACCCTCCAGCGCAACGGCGCGGAGAACCTCCAGCTCGTCGAGGGCTCCAGCGCCGACATCAGCTACCTGGTGTTCAACCCGAAGGACCCGTGGGCCGCCAAGCCGGCCGTGCGCAGGGCCGTCGCCCAGATCGTCGACCGGGCGGCCATCGCGCACAACGTCTACAAGGACACCGTCGACCCGCTGTACTCCATGGTCCCCAAGGGGCTGACCGGCCACACCACCGGCTTCTTCGACGACTTCGGCGACCCCAGCGCCGACAAGGCCCGCCGCATCCTCTCCGCCGCGGGCATCGACCAGAAGGTGCCGCTCACCCTCTGGTACACCACCGACCGCTACGGCTCCGAGACCGCCGAGGAGTTCCAGGAGCTCAAGCGGCAGCTGGAGGCATCCGGCCTGTTCACGATCACCCTGCGCGGCCGGCCCTGGAAGACCTACGTCGTGGGCTACCAGAAGGGGGAGTACCCGGTGTTCGGACGCGGCTGGTCCCCGGACTTCCCCGACCCGGACAACTTCATCGCCCCGTTCGTGGGCCGGCAGAACGCGCTCGGCACGCCGTACACGGCGCCCGAGATCACCAAGGTGCTGCTGCCCGAGTCGCGCCGCGAGAGCAACCGCGCGGCGGTGGTGAAGGAGTTCGAGCAGGCCCAGCAGGTCCTGGTGGACGACGCGCGGCTGCTGCCGCTGTGGCAGGGCAGGCAGTACGTGGCCGCCACCGACGACATCTCCGGCGGCGAGCGCGCGCTCGACCCCTCCTCGATCATGACCATGTGGGAGCTGTACCGCAAGACCAGCTGGTAGGCGGCCGGTTCCCGGGGGCGCGGCGGCGTTGTCAGTGGTCGCCTGTAGGTTCAAGAACCTGGAAGTGACCGCACATCGTGAGGACGTTGACGTGACCGACATCGCCATGCTGCCCGAGTCCTGGCGCGGGGTTCTGGGCGACGAACTGCAGCAGCCCTACTTCAAGGAGCTGACCGAGTTCGTCGAGGAGGAGCGGGCGAAGGGACCGGTGTACCCGCCGCGCGAGGAGGTCTTCGCCGCGCTGGACGCCACGCCGTACGACAAGGTGAAGGTGCTCGTCCTCGGGCAGGACCCGTACCACGGCGAGGGTCAGGGGCACGGGCTGTGCTTCTCGGTGCGGCCGGGTGTGCGGGTCCCGCCGTCGCTGCGCAACATCTACAAGGAGATGCACGAGGAGCTGGGCACGCCCGTTCCGGACAACGGCTACCTGATGCCGTGGGCCGAGCAGGGCGTGCTGCTGCTCAACGCGGTGCTGACGGTCCGCTCCGGTGAGGCCAACTCCCACAAGGGGCGCGGCTGGGAGAAGTTCACCGACGCGGTGATCCGCGCGGTGGCCGAGCGGCCCGACCCGGCGGTCTTCGTGCTGTGGGGCAACTACGCGCAGAAGAAGCTGCCGCTGATCGACGAGAGCCGGCACGTGGTGGTGAAGGGGGCGCACCCCTCGCCGCTGTCGGCGAAGAAATTCTTCGGCTCGCGCCCGTTCACGCAGATCGACGAGGCGGTCGCCGCCCAGGGCCACGAGCCGATCGACTGGCGGATCCCGAACCTGGGCTGAGGCGGCGCACCGCGTACGGCTTCGCGACGGGGGCGCGGGACCGGTCCCGGGAACCGGCCGGGTACGCGGTCCGGTCCCGGCCGCCGGACCCGGGGCGGGCGGCGGAGTGTTCTTCGCACGCGTCTGCGCCGGGTTGCGCCGGTCAGGCCCTAGCGTCGGAGGGTCGGGTCGGGGACAGGGCTGGAGGGCACGGTGGCCGAACGGCAGGAGCGGACGGCGTCGGACGTCGTGAGGACACGGATCGGGCAGGGCGTGATGCTGCATCACGCGGGGGACCGGGAGGAGGCCCGGACGCGGTTCCTCGACCTGTGGCGGGAGATCGGCGAGGACGGCGATCCGCTGACCCGCTGCACGCTGGCCCACTACATGGCCGACACCCAGGACGACCCGGTGGACGAACTGGCCTGGGACCTGCGGGCGCTGTCGGCTGCCCGGGAACTCACGGACGGCCGGCCCGCCGGGCCCGAGGACACGGCGGCGGCCCGCGCCCTGTACCCGTCCCTCCAGCTGAACCTGGCCGCCGACTACGCCAAGCTCGGCCGCGCGGAGGCCGCCCGCACCCATCTCCACCAGGCGCGCGGCGCGGCCGGCGCGCTGGCCGACGACAGCTACGGCGACGGCGTCCGCGCGGCGATCCACCGGCTGGCCCTGCGGCTGGGCGAGCCCGGTCCCGGCGCCGCGGGCGAACCGGAACCGCCCCGCCGGCCGGCGTAGCGCCCCCGGCAGCCGGACCGTGCTGCTCCGTGCGCCGGGTCCGCCGACGGCTCAGCGGTACGCCTGCCCGCAGATCCTCGACTGGGGGCTGTCCGCCGACCAGTGGCCGTACTCCCTGCCGAGGTCGCAGACGTCGGCGTTGCCCGGCACCGCGTGGCCGACGTCGGGGATGTCGGCGTGCGGCACGCGCGGGACGTACGGGGTGTAGTCGTGCCGGGGCAGCGGCAGGCGCGGGTGGCGGCTCGGCGCGGCCGGCGCCGCGGGGCGGCGCGGCTCCGCGGACGAGTCCGTCGTGCCCCTGGTCGGAGCCGGGCCCCGGTCCGGGGACGGTCCGACGCGGCCCAGCGCCTCACGGGCGGGGGCCTGCACGGCTCCTCGCCCGGTGACGCCCTCCGGTCGCGGGGCCGGTTGCCCGGCGGGGGCCGCGCCCGGACCGGACGTGGGGGTTCGATGGACCGTGACGCAGCCGGTGAGGGCCGAGACCGCCACGGTCACCAGAAGCGTTGCGGTGGTCGTTCGATGCACCCGCGCCACTCTGCTCGGTCCGCGCCGCCCGCGGGCGCCCGACGGGCGGATGATGCCCCGCACGGGTGACCTCTCGCACCGTACCGAGTGCGCGCGAGGCGCCGAGGTGACGCCGTACACCTCATAGGACCGTCGTTCTCCGCCCGCCGCGGTACGGCCGCCGGGGCCGCCGGAGTCGCCAGGGCCGTCAGTCCCCGGTCGCCCCGTCGATCTGCTCACGGACGAGGTCCGCGTGGCCGTTGTGGCGGGCGTACTCCTCGATCATGTGGGTGTAGATCCAGCGCAGGTTGAACGGCTCGCCGCTGCGCCTGCCCCGGCCCTTGGACAGGTCGTCCAGACCGAGTCCCGCGGCGTTGCGGCGGGCGGCCTCGATCTCGCCCTGCCAGGCGGCGTACGCCTCGGCCCAGGTGTCCGCCTCGGTGAGGTGGAACTCGCCGTCGGGGTCCTCGTCGGAGAAGTAGATCGGTGCGGCGTCCTCGCCGGTGAGCACGGCGCGGAACCAGCCGCGCTCCACCTCCGCCATGTGCCGCACCAGGCCCAGCAGGGACAGCTCGGACGGCGGGAGGGGCGCCGTGCGCAACTGCTCGTCACTCAGCCCCTCGCACTTCCAGGCCAGGGTCTGCCGGTGGTAGTCGAGCCAGCCTTCCAGCATGGTGCGTTCGTCGGCGTTCTGGGCGGGCTCACTGCGCTCGGTCGTCATGCCCCCGATCTTGTCCTGACCGAGACCGCCGCACCACACCTTTTCGCGGTCGCCGTATGCTGCCGTGCGGACCGGCGCGGTGTGCGCGCGGGACGGGACGGCGGTGCGCGGCGGACGCGCACGAGCGGTGAGGGAGAGCACGTGAAGGTCGGCTGCATCGGACTCGGCGACATCGCGCAGAAGGCCTATCTGCCGGTCCTCGGCACGCGGCCCGAGGTCGAACTGCACGTGCAGACCCGCACGCCCGCGACCCTGGAGCGGGTCGCCGACGGTCTCCGTCTGCCCGCCGCGCAGCGCCACGCCGACCTGGACTCGCTGCTCGGCGCCGGCCTCGACGCCGCCTTCGTGCACGCGCCCACCGCCGTCCACCCCGAGATCGTCGGCCGGCTGCTGGAGGCGGGCGTGCCGACGTACGTCGACAAGCCGCTCGCCTACGAACTCGCCGACTCCGCCCGCCTGGTCGCGCTCGCCGAGGAGCGCGGCGTCTCGCTCATGGTCGGCTTCAACCGGCGCCACGCGCCCGGCTACACGCAGTGCGCCGAGCACCCGCGCGAGCTGATCCTGATGCAGAAGAACCGCGTCGGGCTGCCCGAGGAACCCCGGACGATGATCCTCGACGACTTCATCCACGTCGTGGACACGCTGCGGTTCCTGGCGCCCGGCCCGGTCGACGACGTCACCGTCCGCGGCCGCCTGCGCGACGGGCTGCTGCACCACGTCGTGCTCCAGCTCGGCGGGGACGGGTTCACCGCGCTCGGCGTCATGAACCGGCTCAGCGGCTCCGCCGAGGAGATCCTGGAGGTCTCCGGGCAGGACACCAAGCGCCAGGTGCTCAACCTCGCCGAGACCGTCGACCACAAGGGCCAGCCGACCGTGCGACGGCGCGGGGACTGGGTGCCGGTCGCCCGGCAGCGCGGGATCGAACAGGCCGTGCTGGCCTTCCTCGACGCCGTGCGCGCCGGGAAGGTGCTCAGCGCCCGGGACGCGCTGGAGACTCACGAACTGTGCGAGCGGGTGGTGCGGACAGTGCTGGAGCACTCCGGCGCGGCCTGACCCGGCGGACGCCCTCCGTCACGCACAGCGCGGCCAGCACCAGCAGCGCCGCGTGCACCGGCCAGTCGCCGAAGCGGACGTAGGGGGTGGTCCCGTGCGCCTTCGGCATGTCGTACACCCGTGCGGTGCTCGCGTCCGTGCCGAGCCAGGAGCCCACGCGCTGCCCGTTCGGCCCGTAGACGGCCGACACGCCGGTCAAGGTGGCGTGCACCATGGGACGGCCGGTCTCGGCGGCGCGCAGCGCGGCGAGCGAGGCGTGCTGCTCGGGGGCCCAGCTGTGCTGGAAGGTGGCGGTGGAGGACTGGGCGAGGAGCACGTCGGCGCCGTCCGCGGCCAGGTGCCGGCTCATGTCGGGGAACGCCGTCTCGAAGCAGATCAGCGGACCGACGCGCAGCCCGTGCCCCACGTCCATCACGACCTGCCCGGTGCCCCGCCTGCGGTCCTCGCCGGCGGCCTTGCCGACCGAGGTCGCCCAGCCGAGCAGCGAGCGGGCCGGGACGTACTCGCCGAACGGGACGAGCCGCATCTTGTCGTAGCGGTCGCCGGTGGGCCCGTCCGGGCCGACCAGGACGGAACTCTTGTAGATGCCGGGCCGGTCGGAGCGGCGGGCGTCCACGTTGACCAGCACGTCGGCGCCCACCTCCCGGGCGAGGGCCGCCGTGCGCCGGGCGATGTCGGGCCGGTCGGCCAGATCGAAGCCGACGCTGCTCTCGCCCCAGACGACCAGGTCCACCCGCTGTCCGGCCAGGGCCCGGGTCAGCCGCTCCTCGCGGTCGAAGCGCCGCTGCGGGCTGTCCGCCCCGTCGACCGGCCCCGGCTGGACGACGGCTATCCGGATCCGGCCGTCCACGTCCGGGCGCGGCGCCCACACCCAGACCGCCGAGGTGGCCGCCGCCGTGGCGAGCAGCCCGGCCAGGGCGCAGGTCCGCGCCGCCCGGACGGCGACGAGCAGGGCGACGGCGACGTTCACGGCCACCAGCAGCAGGCTCAGCAGCCACACTCCGCCGACCGACGCGAGCCGCAGCGCCGGCGCCACCTGCCACTGACTGGCCCCGAGCATCCCCCAGGGCCCGCCCAGACCCTGCCAGGACCGGACCAGTTCGACGGCCAGCCAGCCCGACGGCAGCACCAGGAGAGCGGCGGCGGCCCGCCCCGCCGAGGGCGTTCCGCCGAGGAACCGCCGCACCAGCCATCCCCACGGCGCCCACAGCGCGCCGAGCAGCGCGGCGAGCACCACCGTGAACACGTGCAGGCTGGGCAGCAGCCAGTGGTGCACGGCCAGCATGAAGCCGAGGCCGCCGCACCAGCCGTCGTACGCGGCCCGCCTCCCGGTCGCCGCCGTGCGGGCGAGCAGGAGCCACGGCACGAGGGCGACGTACGCGAACCACCACCACGACGGCGCGGGGAAGGCGAACACGGGCAGCGCCCCCGCGAGGACGGCGAGCACCGAACGGCGCCACGGGGAGACGAGCCAGCGGCCGAAGATCTTCATAGGGCGCCCTCCTACCCGTGGCCGGCTCCGGCTACCCCGCGGACGGCTCCAGTGTGCGCGCCCGGCGGATTTCCGGACAGGCGGCGACCGCCGACGGGGCGGGGGCGGGGTTTCGCCACGGCGGCCGCCCCGGCGGATATTCGGTGGCACCGGCCGGGCGGCCGGGCCGATCGTGGGAGGGTGAACGATCAACACGTCGCACCGGAGCCCCGATTCCGCGTCCGGGCCCGCCACACGGACACCACGGTCACCGTCTACCAGGCCTACCACCCCCGGATCGGCGGCCCCGCCGTCCGCACCGGCCGCTTCCCGGCCGACTGGAAGCGCGACCGGATGACCTGGATCAAGCCGTCCTTCCTGTGGATGATGTACCGCTGCGGCTGGGGGACCAAGGAGGGGCAGGAGACGGTGCTCGCCGTCGAGATCCGCCGGGATGGCTTCGAGTGGGCGCTGCGCAACGCCTGTCTGTCGCACCACGTGCCGGCCCTGCACGGGGACCGCGCATCCTGGCGACGGCGGTTGCGCGAGGCGCCCGCGCGGGTGCAGTGGGACCCGGAGCGCGACCTGCGCCTCGACGCGCTGCCCCACCGCTCGCTCCAGCTCGGCCTCGCGGGAGTGGCCGCGGCCCGGTACGCGGACGAGTGGATCACCGGCGTCGAGGACGTCACCCCGCTCGCGGCCGAGATCCACGCACTGGTCCGAACGGGTGACCTGGAGCGGGCCGCCGCACTGCTGCCCGAGGAGCGGCCCTACCCTCTCGCCGACGAGGTGCTCGCGCATCTGCGGGCCTAGGCTCGTCACAGCGGGGGTCTCGCCGGCGCGGCGGACGGGCGGCGCCGAGAGTGCAGCGGAGGTCCGCATGAAACGTCTAGTCACCGTCGTCACCGGCGGCGGCCGGGGCATCGGCGCCGCGATCTGCCGGCGGCTGGCGGCCGACGGGCACGACATCGTGATCGGATACGTCCAGGACACCCGGGCCGCCGAGGCCGTCGCCGACGAGGTGCTGGAGGCCGGGGCGCGCAGCGTCACCGTGCGGATGGACACCTCGGTGGAGGCGGACGTCGAACGGCTCTTCGCCACCGCCGAGGAACGGCTCGGGCCGGTGACGGGCCTGGTGAACAACGCCGGCGTCACCGGACCGCTGGGCCGCCTCGCCGACACCGCCACCGCCGACCTGCGCCGGGTCGTGGACGTCAACCTGCTCGGCACGCTGCTGTGCGCGCGCCGCGCCGCGCAGCTCATGGCGCCCCGGGGCAGCGGCGTGATCGTGAACATCTCCTCCGTGGCGGCCACCCTCGGCAGCCCCGGCGACTTCGTCCACTACGCGGCGACGAAGGCGGCCGTCGACACCTTCACGCTGGGCCTGGCCAAGGAACTCGGACCCGACGGCATCCGCGTCAACGCGGTCGCGCCCGGCATGATCGACACCGAGATGCAGGAGGAGATGGGCGACCCGGAGCGGGCCCGGCGCGCCGCCGGGACGATTCCGCTGCGCCGGCCCGGCCGGGCCGAGGAGATCGCGGCGGCCGTCGCCTGGCTGATGTCCCCGGACGCCTCCTACGCCTCGGGTGCGGTCCTGCGGGTGTCCGGCGGCCGCTGAACGGGGCCGGGTCCTCAGGCCGCCTCGGTCACCCCGCTGCGGATGGCGGCGGCCCACTTGACCACCAGCAGCTCGTACTCCGCGCGCTCCTGGGCCGTCAGGGACCCGCCCGAACGCAGCCAGAGCGCGCGGATCTGCTCGTTCAGTTCGGCGGCAGACCGCACGGAACCAAGGGCCATGGAATCGGGGAACATGGCCCCACCCTAGGGGCAAGCCCTGACGCTGCGCTACCGGACGGCTACACAGACCGCAGGGACTCGGTCACCCGTGCGACTGCGCCCGGCCGCTCCCTCGGCCGCGCCCGCCCGCCGGCCGGGCGGCACGGCGGCAGGCGCCCGCCTGCCGCGGCCGGCCGGGCGCGGGGCGGCGAACCCCGCCGTGACCAGCGGGATGCCCGCGGAGCCGGGCGGCGCGCACCACCGGACCGAAGGCGCGCCGCGGCCGACGGGGGGAGCGGGAGGCCGGCCGGAACACGGCGGCGGCACCCGGCCGCGCCCGCGATCACGGTGGCCAAAAGCATCGGCCCGTCCGCGATCACGGTGGCCAAAAGCATCGGCCCGTCCGCGATCACGGTGGCCAAGAGCAGCGGCCTGTCCGTGATCACGGTGGCCGGTGGCCCAGAGCTCCGGCCTGCCCGGCGATCGCGGTGAGCAAGAGCAGTGCCCCGCCCGGCGATCACCATGGCCAAGAGCAGTGCCCCGCCCGACGACCACGGTAGCCAAGAGCAGTGCCCCGCCCGGCATCCACGGTGGCCGAGAGCGGCGCCCAGCCCGACCCGTGTCCGGCGTCCTCAGCGGGCCCGCAGGTGGTGGCGTTTGCGCCAGGCCACCGCCGCGCCCGCCACCGCCGGGACGGCGATGCAGGCCATGGCGATCAGGAAGACCGGCGAGGTGGGCGCGGCGGCCCGGGCGCCGGCGACGACGTAGGCGGCGGTGTTCGGCACCGAGCCGAGCGCCGTCGCCAGCAGGAACGCCGGCCAGCTCATACGGGACACGGCGGCGCAGTAGTTCGCCGCCCAGAACGGCACGCCCGGGAACAGCCGGGCCGCGAGCATCGACCGGAAGCCGTGCCGGCTGAGCTGCCCGTCCGCAGCCTTCAGCAGCCGGCCGCGCAGCAGCGGCCGCAGCGCGTCCTGGCCCAGCACCCGGCCCAGCCCGAAGGCCACGCCCGCGCCCAGGACCGTACCGGCCAGCGCGGCCGCCAGCCCGAATTGCGAGCCGAACAGCGCGCCCGCGGCGAGGTTCAGCAACGGCCGCGGCAGGAACGCCACCGTGCCCAGGCCGTAGGCCAGCGCGAACGCCACCACCGCGGCGGCGCCGCCCAGTTGCGGCGGCAGGCCGTCGGTGAACAGCCGCTGCGGCTGGAACAGCAGCACGCACGTGCCGGCGGCGGCGAGCAGGACGAGCAGCAGGGACAGCCGCGACCAGGGGGAGAGCAGGACTCTCGCGCAGCGGGCCGCCGGACCCGCGGGCCCGGCGAATGCGACGGGTCCGGACGGGCCGGACAGGGTGAGCGGAACGGGGAGGGCGGTCACGGCGGCGCCGGGCTCCGTCGCCGCGGCCCGGGGAGAGGCCGTGGCGGTGCCCCCAGAGCGGGTGGTGGCATCGAGCATCTTGCGACCCTAACCGACGGATATGTCTGATCGCCGTATGGTGCGTCTCACCCTTGTCACAGGACACGCCGTCGTCCCTGGTGACACGTCAATTCCCGCACGCCGAAAACCATTCGACGGGCAGTGGGGGGGTCGGCGATGATCGACCCATGTTCCGGCACGCCTTCGTCCTCGCAGCATCCGCGGCAGCGGATGCTCCGAAGGCTGCCGTCCCCGTCTTCCTGGCCGCAGTCGACGGCGCCCGAAGCTGACCCTCCCCGGATCGTCCGGCGGACCCCGCAGGGGGAGGGTCGGCCGTCCTCGGGGGTCCCGCAGCATGTTCCCGCTTCCAGGCTTCGAGGTACAGCCATGCCCAAGACGGCGTACGTACGCACCAAACCGCACCTGAACATCGGCACCATGGGCCACGTCGACCACGGCAAGACCACCCTGACCGCGGCCATCACCAAGGTCCTCGCCGAGCGCGGCACCAGCACGTTCGTGCCGTTCGACCGCATCGACCGGGCTCCGGAGGAGGCCGCGCGCGGCATCACCATCAACATCGCGCACGTCGAGTACGAGACGGACACCCGGCACTAC
This sequence comes from Streptomyces similanensis, assembly GCF_039543625.1. Lineage (NCBI taxonomy): Bacteria > Bacillati > Actinomycetota > Actinomycetes > Kitasatosporales > Streptomycetaceae > Streptomyces > Streptomyces similanensis. The sequence continues at coordinate 34,044 of NZ_BAABKC010000048.1, forward strand.
GCGCACGTGGACATGCCCGGCCACGCCGACTACGTGAAGAACATGGTCACCGGGGCCGCGCAGCTCGACGGGGCGATCCTCGTCGTCTCCGCGCTCGACGGGATCATGCCGCAGACCGCCGAACACGTGCTGCTCGCCCGGCAGGTGGGCGTCGACCACATCGTCGTCGCGCTCAACAAGGCCGACGCGGGCGACGAGGAGCTGACCGACCTCGTCGAGTTGGAGGTCCGCGACCTGCTCAGCCGGCAGGGGTACGCCGGCGACGCGGTGCCGGTCGTCCGGGTCTCGGGGCTGAGGGCGCTGGCGGGCGACCCGCGCTGGACGGCGTCGATCGAGGCGCTGCTCGACGCGGTGGACACGTATGTGCCCATGCCCGAGCGGTACCTGGACGCGCCGTTCCTGCTCCCGGTGGAGAACGTGCTCACCATCACCGGCCGCGGCACCGTCGTCACCGGCGCCGTCGAGCGGGGCGCCGTCCGCGTCGGCGACCGGGTCGAGGTGCTGGGCGCCGGGGTGGAGACCGTCGTCACCGGCCTGGAGACCTTCGGCAGGCCGATGACGGAGGCGCAGGCCGGGGACAACGTGGCGCTGCTGCTGCGCGGCGTCCCGCGCGACGCCGTCCGCCGCGGTCACGTGGTCGCGGCACCCGGCAGCGTGGCGCCCCGGCGGCGCTTCACCGCCCGGGTGTACGTGCTGTCGGCGCGCGAGGGCGGCCGTACAACACCGGTGGCCACCGGGTACCGGCCGCAGTTCTACATCCGCACCGCCGACGTGGTCGGCGACGTCGACCTCGGCGAGGCGGCCGTCGCGCGGCCCGGGGACACCGTCACGATGACGGTCGAACTCGGCCGCGACGTGCCCCTGGAGCCGGGCCTCGGCTTCGCCGTCCGCGAGGGCGGCCGGACCGTGGGCGCGGGGACGGTGACCACGGTGGAGTGAGGGGTGGGGCGGCGGGGAGCGCGGGCCGGCGC
>NZ_BAABKC010000049.1:0-19421 GCF_039543625.1 Streptomyces similanensis
CCCGCGTCGCCGCCGGGCCCGCGCGCGTGCCGCCGCCCCGCCTCGGCCCGCGTCGCCGTCACGCGGCGAGCGCCGCCTCCACGCTCGGGTACCAGGGGATGAGCGTGTCGAGGCCGACGAGCTCCAGCACCCGCAGGACCGCCTCGCGGGGCGCGGCGAGGGACAGCCGCGCCCCGGACGCCTGCGCCGCCTGGTGGGCGGAGATGAGGGCGTTGATGCCGCTGGAGTCCATGAAGGTCAGGCCGCCGAGATCGGCCACCGTGGCGGGTGCGGCCGTCAGACAGGACAGCAGCGTGTCCCGCAGGCGTGCGCTGCTGTCCAGGTCGGCCTCGCCCTCGAGCGTCACGACGCAGGTGCCGTCCTCGGCCGTGGTACGGGTGATCAGCAGCCGGTCGGCTGCCGACGCTCCCTCGGTCTCTGCCACTCTTTCCTCACTTCTCGTGAACGCCTGGCCAGGGCCAGTGGGCCGGGTGACCATGATGGCAGGGGTTCGTGAGGAGGGGGACGGCGGCGGGAGAAGCGCCGTGGACCAGTTGACCCGGCGGCGGGCGACGCGCGAGGAGCGCCCGGCCCGGCGGCACGCGGCCGTACACGGCGAGCCGGTCAGACCAGCGTCGCCGCCATCATGAGCGCGGCCACCACCGTGAGCGCCGCCATGGGCGGCACGACCAGGTGCGCGCGCTCCAGCCAGGCCGCCGCTCCCGCCCGCCCGGATTCTGCACGATCGTTTCGCCAGCCGGTGCCCGGGCCCGTGCGGGACGCGTCCTGAATGGGCCCCAGCAACGCGCGGCACCACGGGCAGTCGCCGTCCTCCCACATGTCCATGCCGCGCTCAACGAGGGGGTCGGCGGCGCGGCAACGCCCCCGCCCACCATCGTGACGCCCCCGTCACCACCCTGTGAGCAACCGGTGTCCACGCCCGCGCACGCCCGGCCCCCGCGCGTGCCCCCGACCGCCGGTCGCGCCGACCGCCCTCGCCGGGAATACGGCGGCACCCCGCGCGGCCATCGCGTCGGCCGTCCTCACGGGCCGGGGATCCCACGGGGCACCGGCACCGCCGGAACGGCGTACGCCCCACGCGGCGGCGCCAGTGGTACGGCCGCTCCGGCGCCCCACGGCCGCAGCAGCGGCGCGGCGGACTCGATCGCGGGCGGCCGCGGGCCGGTGCCCGCACGGCCGGCGGAGGGTAGGGGTACGGCGGCGCGAGAAGTGCTGTCCATGCCCGGGCAACGGCCCGCGCGCCCCCTTCGTACGCCCCGTGCCGCCCCCCTCACCGCATCAGGTGAGGAGACCGCCCGAACGGCCGCTGCCGCTCATCGGACAACCAGCCCGCCTCGCGCGCTCAGTTCTTCCCCGGCGTCAGCTCGGCCAGCAGCAGCGTCCGGTCGTCGCGCCCGTCGTCGGGCCCGGAGTCCGCCAGCAGCCGCCGGCACAGCGACGACAGGGCGTCCGGGTGCCCCGGGTCCGCCAGCTCGTCGGCGCCCGTGTCCAGCGCCCGGGAGAGCCGGCTGATGCCTTGGTCGATGTCGCTGGCGCGGGACTCGACCAGCCCGTCGCTGTAGAGCAGCACGAGCGTCGGCTCGGTCAGGTACAGCACGGTCGGCTCGTAGCGGCCCGGGCCGAGCCCGAGGGGCAGACCCGCGGTGGCGAGGTCGACCGGCACCGCCGTGCCCCCGTGCCCGCGCACCAAGGGCGGCGGATGGCCCGCCCCCACGAAGGTGCAGGTGCGCAGCTCGGCGTCCCACTCCGCGTACATGCAGGTGGCGAACGAGGCGCCCGGGGTGTCCCCGGCGATGGCGTCCAGGCGCCGCATCAGCTCGGTCGGCCCGGTGTCCAGCGTCGCCAGCGTCCGTACCGCCGTCCGCAGCTGGATCATCGCGACGGCCGACTCCGGCCCGTGCCCCATCGCGTCGCCGACGATGAGCCCGAGCCGGCGGCCGGTGCGGGGCAGCACGTCGTACCAGTCGCCGCCGATGACGTTGTCCTGCCCGGCGGGCCGGTAGCCGTGGGCGACCCGGCAGCCCTCGAAGGTCTGCCCGGTCTCGGGGAGCAGACTGCGGCGGATGGCCAGCGCGGTGCGCCGCTCGCGTTCGTAGCGCCGGGCGTTGTCGAGCGCGACGCAGGCCCGGGCGCCCAGCGACTCCACCGCCACGGCCTCACGACGGGTGAAGGGCCCCTTGTCCGGTCCGCGCGTGCAGGCGATGAAACCGACGGCCGTGCCGCGCAGCCGCAGCGGCACGATGAGGAAGGCGGCGCTGCGCAGCAGGGCGTTGACGCCGCTGTCCTCCGGACCGGTCCTGCGCAGCCGTTCGAAGGTGTGCCCGTCCATGCCGTCCAGCAGCTGCGTCTGCCCGGTGGCCAGGGCCCGCGCGTACGGCGTCTCGCGCGGGAAGACCAGCACCTCGCCGACCGGCAGCAGCGGCTCCCAGTCCTCGGCGGCGTCCGACCCTATGCGCAGGGCCAGCCGGCGCGCCTCGATCTGCGGCGGATCGGCCGCCATGTGCGCCTGTTCCTCCAGGAGCCAGCGCTGGAGCAGATACACCGAGGCCGCGTCGCAGAAGGCCGGCGCCAGCGCGTGGACGACATGACGGCCGGTCAGTTCCAGGTCGAGTTCGGAGCCGATGGCGTCGGCCGCGGGGGAGAAGTACCCGCGGCTGCGGAGCGGCGCCATCAGACGCACGCCGTCCCGCGCCCTGGCGGCGGCACGGGTGCCGGGCGGCTCGCTTGGCTCACTGCGTTCTGTGTTCCGCAGGGTCGTTGCCTTCCGGGTGGGGCCGGTAGCGGCGGAGGGGGCGGTGCGGCGACGGGAGGGGGAGGGGGAAGCGGTCGGTCCGTACCGGGATCGGCGACGGAAACGGTGGCACGTGCTGGGGGCAACTATATGATGCCCAGTCACAGCCGAGGTCGTCGGATTCCAGGGGGAGTTGTCATGCCGGACGGGGACGTTCTGCCGCAGGGTGTGGACCCGGGCAAGGCCAGTGTGGCCCGTATGTACGACGCCATGCTGGGCGGGGAGCACAACTTCGCCATAGACCGGGAGGCGGTGGCGGCCTTCACGGCCATCGACCCCCAGGTGCGCACCCTGGCCCGCGCCAACCGCGCCTTCCTGGGGCGCGCGGTGCGCTTCCTGGTCGAGTCGGGCGTACGCCAGTTCGTCGACCTCGGGTCCGGCATCCCGACCCAGGGCAACGTCCACGAGGTCGCCCAGGCCGCCTGCCCCGGCGCCAAGGTGGTCTACGTCGACAACGATCCCGTGGCCGTCGCGCACAGCGAGGCGCTGCTCGCCGACAACCCGGACGCGACGATCGTCGCCGGCGACATACGCGACCCGGCCGGCATACTCTCCGCGCCGCGCCTGCGGGAGCTGATCGACTTCGAGCAGCCGGTCGCCGTCCTGATGATCACGATCCTGCACTTCATCACCCCGCAGGAGGACCCGGCCGGGATCGTGGCCGCCTTCCGCGAGGCGCTGCCCGCCGACAGCTGGCTGGCTCTCACCCACGCCACGGACGAGGACCGCCCGGACACCGCCGCCGCCGTCGGGCAGCTGTACCGCGACCGGGCCACCTCCCCGGTCACCGCCCGCTCCCGAACCGAGATCGAGTCCCTGTTCGGCGGATTCGAACTGGTCGAACCCGGCCTCGTCTACGTCCCCCTGTGGCGCCCCGACCGGGCCGAGGAGGTCCCGGAGAACCCGTCCCAGTACTGGGTGTACGCGGGCGTGGGCCGCAAGGACGCGTAAGGTTCGGGCGGGGAACGGCCGGGGCCCGTACGCGGGACCTCTCCGTCATCGGCGCCGCCGCTCCGGCCCCGGCCGCACACCGGCGCGAGGGGCGTCTCCTCGCGCGGGGCGGCCGTCGGCCGTGGCACCCTGGCCCCATGTGCGGCCGTTACGTCTCCACCCGCAGCCCCGCCGAACTGGCCCGGCACTTCAACGCGGCCGAGTGGCACGCCCCGCAGGCGCCCGCCCCGAGCTGGAACGTCGCTCCGACCGACGAGGTGTGGGCCGTACTGGAGCGCGCCCCGCGCGAGGAGGACGGCGAGGAGCCGGGCGCCGTCCGCCGCGAGCTGCGGCCGCTGCGCTGGGGACTCGTGCCGTCCTGGGCGAAGGACGCGAAGATCGGCGCCCGCCTGATCAACGCCCGGGTGGAGACCGTGCACGAGAAGCCCGCCTTCCGCCGGGCCTTCGCCCGGCACCGGTGCCTGTTGCCCGCCGACGGGTTCTACGAGTGGCAGCGGACCAAGGCCGAGGGCACGGGCCGGGCGTACAAGCAGCCGTACTTCGTCCGTCCCGAGGACGGCGGAATCATGGCGCTCGCCGGACTGTACGAGTACTGGCGCGATCCGGCGGTGGCCCGCGACGACGACCCCGCCGCCTGGCTGACCACCTGCGCCGTCATCACCACTGACGCCACCGACGCGGCCGGCCGCGTCCACCCCCGGATGCCGCTCGCCCTCACCCCGGACCACTACGCCGGCTGGCTCGACCCGCGCCGCCAGGACCCGGGCGAGCTGCGCCGTCTGCTGAGCCCTCCGGCGGACGGCCGGCTGGCCGTCCGCCCCGTCTCCACGGCCGTCAACGACGTCCACAACAACGGCCCCGAACTCCTGGCGAAGCCGGCCGCCTGACCCGCCCCGCCGCCGGGTCCGCCCCCTCCCGCCGCGCCCGGCGCCCCGGCCCCGGGGGTGTGCGCCGGACGGGCCGCCGGGGCCTCGGATGCCCTGTGACCGGGCGCGTTGCGCGCGAACCGCGCGGGTGCGGCCCGTACCGTGCATACGACGTGACCGGCGGGCGGCGACGGGAGGCACGGTGGCGGAAGCGGGCGGTCCGACGGCCGGGCGGGGCCGCGGGCGCCGGACGGGCGGCGTGGTGCTCGGCAGCCGGCCGGCGCACTCCCCGTCGCTGCCGCCGCGCGCCCGCTTCGTCCCGGCGCCCCCGGCCGAGGAACACCCGCTCGCCGAGCGCACCGTGCCCTGGCTGCGAGTCGGCGCCGCCTACGCCTGGCGCCTCGTCCTCGTCGGCATCGCCGTCTACGGCGTCTTCACCGTCCTCGGCCGCTTCCAGCTCATCGCGGTCGCCCTGTTCGCCGCCCTGGTCGTCACCTCGGTGCTGCGCCCCCTCGCCGACCTGCTGAACCGCCGGCTGCCCAGGCCGCTGTGCGTCGCCGTCGCGCTGGTGGGCAGCCTCCTGCTGCTGATGGCGCTGCTCGCCTTCGTCGGCAACGCGGTGGCGGGGGAGTCGGCGCAGCTGGCCGACGAACTGCGCGGCGGCGTCCACCGCATCGAACAGTGGCTCGAACGCCCGCCGCTCCGCATCAGCCCCGGCCGCCTCTCCCATCTCCAGAACCAGTTGCTGGCCTACCTCTCCGCGCACCGGGAGAGCCTGCTCAACAGCGCCCTCAGCGGCATCGGCCGACTGGTCGAACTGGTGACCGCGGGTGTGCTCGCGCTCTTCGCCTCGATCTTCTTCATTCACTCCGGCGAGCGCCTGTGGCGCTGGACCCGCGATCAGTTCCTGCCCGCCGGCGCGCGCCCCGCCTGGGACCGGGCCGGCGCGGCCGCCTGGCACGCCTTCGCCGGGTACACGCGCGGCATCTTCATCGTGGCCGCCACCAACGCCGTCCTCGTCGGCGTGGCGCTGTCCCTGCTGCGGGTGCCGCTGGCGCTGCCGCTCACCCTGCTGGAGTTCTTCGCCGCCTTCGTGCCCCTGATCGGATCGCCGGTCGCGCTCGCCGTGGCCACCGTGGTCGCTCTCGCCGGGCGGGGTCCGCTCACCGCGCTGGCCGTGATCGTCCTCATCGTCGTCATCGGCCAGCTGGAGGGCCACGTGCTGCACCCCCTGGTGATGAGCTGGGCGGTCCGGCTGCATCCGCTCGTCGTCGCCGTCTCCGTCATCGCCGGCAGCATCGTCGCGGGCGTGATCGGCGCCATCGTGGCGGTGCCGTTCGTCTCGGTCGCCTGGGCGGTGCTGCGCGCACTGCGCGGCTCCGGTCCGCCGGGAGAACGAAGGGGCTTTTCGGCGGCGGCGGAAAGGGCACGCGTGGGGGCGTACCACCCCCGAGCGTGAGGAACGGTGCCGCGATGTCCGAGTACGAACGTTCACGCACGATGCCCGCACAGCCCGAGCAGGTCTTCGACCAGGCCGCCGACCTCCACCGGCTGGACGCCTGGCTGCCGGACGACCTGCACGTGCGCGCCGGGGAACCGCCCGCTGTCACCGTGCACGAGGACCACACCGACCAGGACACCGCCGGCCTGCTGCGCGCCGAGCGCGACCAGATGCGGATCGAGTGGGGCACCCGCGAGCAGGGGAGCTACGCGGGCTGGCTCCAGGTCGCCGGTATCGGCAGCGGCGCCAGCGAGGTCACCGTCCATCTGTCCTTCTTCGACGACAGCCACGACCCGGGCGAACGGGCCGCCTGCGACGCCCTGGACAGCAGCCTGCGCCGGCTGGAGGAGCAGGTGCGCATCCGGGTCGACCACCCGGCCGGCTGAGCCGGTCGGCGCTCCCGCACGGGAGCGCCGACACACGCCACGGCGTGCGGACCGGAGACCGGGCCGCACGCCGTGCTTGTTCAGTGAGTTCGGTAGGGGACCTCAGCGACCTCCGCCACCGTGGCCTCCGCCACCGCCGTGACCGCCACCGCCGTGACCGCCGCCACCGTGGCCTCCGCCACCATGGCCGCCACCGCCGTAACCGCCACCGTGGCCTCCACCGAAGCCTCCGTGGTCGCCGTAGCCGCCGTAGCCGCCGTGTCCGCCACGTCCGCCGTGGTCGCCGTAGCCACCGTAGCCTCCGTGGTCGCCACGTCCGTGGTCGCCGTAGCCTCCGTAGCCGCAGTCGTCCCACCAGCCGCGGTCGCAGTCGCGGCTGTATCCGGAGCGGTGGTGGTTGGAGTCGAAGCCCGAGTCATGGGCGGAGGCGGTCCCCGCCGCGCCGATCGCAGCGCCGCCGGCCATCACGATGCCGGCCGCGGACACGGCGAAGAGACGCTTTACGCGCAGTGCTCGCATGGGAAATACCTTTCTTTCCATCGTCTCGCGCGACAGAAGGGGCGCGAGAATGATGGCCGCGCTCGCCGGTTGGGGTTGTGCGGCGCGGTCTGGAGCCGCCGGCTGTAGAGAACACGTCTCGGTCTCCGACACCGTCCACGTCGCCCGCGTGCGCTTCCACGGGCCGACGCTGCGGCTACGGGCCCCTCGGTGGAGACCTCGCCGGACGGGGCGTGCCCCGGTTGCGGCTCCCACTGGTAGACGCTAGTCGCCGCTTCGCCGGTCGGCATCTTGAAAAGGAAACTGAGACGACACCGGTTCCGAGGCCGCGCATCGCGGCGCGAGGACCCGGCGGCAGGGGCCGCTCCGGGCGGTCCTCCGCGGCACGATCCGGCCGGCCTCGGCGCCGCGTCCCGGACGATTTCCGCGCCGCTTCGCGAACGCTCCCGCACGGCGCTGAACCAGGACGCGAAGACGGGCGACAGGGCGGGCGCGCGGGCGCATAACGCCGCCCGCGGCGGGCAGTCGAAGCAGTGCCCAAGGGGGTGTGTCACATGTCCACCGGAACACTTCTCGCGATCATCATTCCCGTCGTCGTCGTGCTCGCCCTGATCGCGGTGGCGGTGCCGACGCTGGCGCGCCGTCGCCGGCTGCGCGAACGCTTCGGTCCCGAGTACGAGCGGACGGTCGCCGACGCCGGCGACCGGCGCGCCGGCGAGCGCGAGCTCCGGGACCGCGAGAAGCGGCACGACTCGCTCGACATCAAACCGCTGCCGGCCGGCTCCCGGGACCGCTATACACGCGAGTGGAGCAGCGTCCAGGAGGAATTCGTGGACCGGCCCGAGGACGCGGTGCACGACGCGGACCGGCTGGTGACCTCGCTCATGCGCGAGCGGGGTTATCCGACCGAGGGGTTCGAGCAGCAGGCCGCGGACCTGTCCGTCGAGCACGGACGCACCCTCGGCCACTACCGCGCGGCCCACGACGTCGAGTCGCTCACCACCCGCGGCAAGGCCACGACGGAACAGCTCAGGGGCGCGATGGTGCACTACCGCGCGCTCTTCGACGAACTGCTCTCCGACGGCGGCGGGCCCCGGCACGCACCGTCCTGACCGCGGCGCCCCCGCCCCGGTCGTCACTCGTACCAGCCACTCGCCGGCGACGTCACGTCCCGGCAGGGAGGAACGCCATGCACAGCAACAAGGAACCGCGCCGCTTCGCCGGTGAGCTGTCCACCGAGGACCTGGCCCGCAGCACCCCGGACGGCCCGGCCCGGACCGAGGGGGAGCGGGAGGCCACCGGCTCCAGGCCGCCCGTCTACCCGGGCGAGAGCACCGGCGGCACGACGGCGGCCCGGCCCACCCGGGACCCCGCCACGTCCGCCGGCATACCGTCGGCTGACCCGTCGGCTGACCCGTCGGACCCGGCAGCGCCCGCGGAGACGACCGGTGCGGCCGACGCGGCCGGACGGGTCGACACGGCGCGGGCCCGGGAGCCCCTGGGCGCCGGGGCCGACGCCACGACCGCGCCGGACACCGCCACGGGCCCGGGCCGGGCGGGCGCCGCGGTCCCGACCGGCACGCCGGACGCCACCGGTACGTCCGGTGTCGCCGGTACGTCCGACGCCGCCGGCAGGACGGACTTCGCCGGCACCGCGGACACCCGGGACGCGAAGCCCGCGGCCGACGCCGACGACGAGCTGCCCCGGCTGCTGGACGCCACCGACGAGCAGAGCTTCCGCGACCGCTGGCGGGAGACCCAGAGCAAGTTCGTGGACGACCCCAGGGACGCCGTGCACAGCGCCGACACCCTGGTCGCCGACGTCATCCGCACCCTGGCCGCCACCTTCGCCGAGCACAAGCAGGGCCTGGAAGGCCAGTGGAGCCAGGGCGAACAGGTGGACACCGAGGAACTGCGCAGGGCGCTGCGCCGCTACCGGTCCTTCTTCAACCGCCTGCTCAGCACCTGACGGCCCCCGCCCGAGGCCCGCGTCGTCCCCGTCGCCCCCGGTACCTCCACCGTGGTGGTGACCCGGACGACGCAGGGCCCGCGCGGGGTCGAACCGAAGCCGAACCGCACCGCGGGCGCGACCGGCGCCAGCGGGCCGAGGTCCACGCCGTCGAAGCGGGCCGCGGCGGAGCAGACCGGGCGCAGGTCCCGCGCGCCGTACCACTCGCGCCGTCCGCCGCCCGCGCTCCCGCGGGTGCGGACGCCGCGCAGCACCCGCGCCGGACGGTCCAGCAGGGCGATCCACCACGGACGGACGGCCAGCGCCCGGGGCACGGCGCTCAGCAGCAGGCCCAGCGGACCGCGCCGGCCGGTGGTGAAGCACAGGCTCAGCGAGTCCGAGGAGACGGACCAGCGCCCGGCCGCGGCCCGCACCACGACCGGTTCCACGCGCACCTCGTCGAAGGAGTAGGTGCGCGCGATGAAGTCGGCCGTGCGCGCGTCGGGGGCGAGCAGCACGCGGTGCCCGTCGGCGCGTTCCAGCATCACGTCGCTGACCGGCCCGAACGGCGAGTCGGTCCAGTGGCCCAGCACCAGACGCGTACCGGACGCGGTGCCGACGCCCGCGATGAAGCCGTCGAAGACCCAGCGCGCCCCGCCCCGGCGCGTCGCGCCGGGCTCTCTCGGCGGCCGGCGGCCACTGTCCACCCCGGCACCTCTTCCGTCGCGGCGGTCACGGTCGCCGCCGGAGCCCCGGGTGACGGCGCGCCGGACGGCGCCCGCGCGGGTTCCCGTCCCCGCCGCCCCGAAACGGGGCACGACCTCTGCGCGCGCATCGGCCGCCGCCGCCGGGGTACCGGCGTGTCGTGCGGACGGCCGCGGGCCCTGCGAGACGATGGGGCCGCCTGTACGGCCAGCGGCAGGGCTCGGAACGGAGGGGCTGCGTGGACCAGCGGGTCACGGGCCGGACGACGGAGGACGCACCCGGCACGGGAACCCCCGGAGCCGACGGCACACCGGAGGGCTGCGGCCCGCCCCCGACCGGCGGTGCCCCGGTGACCGGGGGACCGCCCCACCTCGACGCGCGCCGCCGCATCCCCCGTACCGACGCCCTCCTGCGCGACCCGCGCCTGGCCGAGGCGGCGGGGCGGCTCGGGGCGGAGGCGGTCAAGGCCGCGGTCCGGCACGCACAGGAGCGGGCGCGGCACGGCGCCGTCGCCCCCGAGCAGGTCGCCGACACGGCGGTGGCCCTGCTGCCGCGCACGGCCGGCGGACTGCGCCCGGTGATCAACGCCACCGGCGTCCTCCTGCACACCAACCTCGGCCGGGCGCCGCTGTCCGCCGCCGCCCGGCGAGCGGTCCAGGAAGCCGCCGGACCCACCGACGTCGAACTGGACCTCGCGACCGGAACCCGGGCCCGCCGCGGCCGCGGCGCCCTGCACGCGCTGCGCGCCCGGGTGCCCGCGGCCGGCGCGGCCCACGTCGTCAACAACGGCGCGGCCGCCCTCGTCCTGGCCGCCACCGCGCTCGCCGCCGGCCGCGAGATCGTCGTCAGCCGGGGCGAGATGGTGGAGATCGGCGACGGCTTCCGGCTGCCCGACCTGCTGGTGTCCACCGGCGCCCGGCTCCGCGAGGTCGGCACCACCAACCGCACCAGCGCCGCGGACTACGCCGACGCGATCGGACCCGGGACCGGGTTCGTCCTGAAGGTCCACCCCTCCAACTTCCGCGTCACCGGCTTCACCCACACTCCCGCCACGGCCGAACTGGCCTCCTTGGGCGCGCCGTTGGTCGTCGACATCGGCTCCGGGCTGCTCGCCCCCCATCCGCTGCTGCCCGACGAGCCCGACGCCGCGACCGAACTGCGCGCGGGCGCCGCCCTGGTCACCGCGAGCGGCGACAAACTGCTCGGCGGCCCCCAGTGCGGCCTGCTCCTCGGCGCCGAGGACCTCGTACCCGCCCTGGCCCGGCACCCGCTGGCCCGCGCGCTGCGGGTCGACAAGCTCACCCTGGCCGCCCTGGAGGCCACCCTCACCGGCCCCGCCACCCCGACCGCCGAGGCCCTGCGCGCCGACCCGCGCGAGCTGGCGCACCGCGCCGAACGGCTCACGGCCACGCTGAGCGCCGCCGGAGTCGACGCGCGGCCCGTCGCCTGCGCCGCCACCGTGGGCGGGGGAGGCGCACCCGGGGTGACCCTGCCCAGCGCCGCCCTCTCCCTGCCGGAGCCCTACGCCGCCGCGCTGCGCACCGGGACCGTCCCGGTGGTCGGACGGCTGGAGGGCGGCCGGTGCCTGCTGGACCTGCGCGCGGTGCCGCCCGAGGACGACGAACGGCTCGCCGGGGCCGTACTGGCCGTGCGGGCGGCGGCGGACGGGGAACGGTGAGCGGCATGCGGGTGCTGGCCACCGCCGGACACGTCGACCACGGCAAGTCCGCCCTGGTACGGGCGCTGACCGGGATGGAACCCGACCGCCACGAGGAGGAGCGGCGGCGCGGGCTCACCCTCGACCTCGGCTTCGTGTGGACCGGCCCCGACGCCGACGGCGAGCACCTCGCCTTCGTGGACGTGCCGGGCCACGAGCGGTTCGTGGCCACCATGCTGGCCGGGGTCGGACCCGTGCCGGCCGTGCTGTTCGTGGTCGCCGCCGACCAGGGCTGGCAGCCCCAGTCGCTGGAGCACCTGGCGATCCTGGACGCCCTCGGAGTACGCCACGCCGTCCTCGCCGTGACCCGCAGCGACCTCGCCGACCCCGAACCGGTGCGCGCCGAGGCCCTGCGGCACCTGGCCACAACCTCGCTCGGCGCCGTCCCGTCGGTCGCGGTGAGCGCCGTGACCGGGGCCGGACTCGACGCCCTGCGCGCCGAGTTGACGCGGCTGGCCCGCGCGCTGCCCGCCCCGGACACCGAGGCCGACGTACGGCTGTGGCTGGACCGGGCCTTCACGGTGCGCGGCCACGGCACCGTCGTGACCGGCACCCTCGGCGCGGGCGCCCTGCGGGTGGGCGACCGGCTGGTGACCGGCGACGGCTCGACACGGCTGCGGGTGCGCGCGCTCCAGTGCCTCCAGCGGGAGCGTACGGAGGTGAACGCGGTGGCACGGGTGGCCGTCAACGTGCACGGCGCCCCGGACGGCGCGCTGCGCCGCGGGGACGTGCTGCTCTCGCCGGACCGCTGGCTGCTCACCGACCTCGTCGACGTCCGCGTCACCGGCGAGCCCGCCGCCGACCTGCCCCGCCGGATGAGCCTGCACATCGGCGCGGCGGCCGTCCCGGCGACCGTGCGGCCGCTCGGCGAGGACACCGTCCGGCTCACCCTGGACCGGCGGCTGCCGCTGCGCGTCGGCGACCGGGCCGTCCTGCGCGAACCGGGCGGCGGCCGCCCGCCCTCGGCGGTGACCGCGCTCGACGTGCGCCCGCCCCGGCTGGACCGCCGCGGCGCGGGCCGGGCCAGGGCGGCGGAACTCGCCACGGCGACCGGCCGCCCCGACGCGGCGGCCGAACTGCGCCGCCGCCGGCTCGTCCGCCGCCCGGACCTGTCGGCGATGGGCGTCCCCGCGTCCGCCGAACCCGTCGTGGGCGACTGGCTGGCCGACCCGGAGCACTGGACACGGCTGCGCGCCCGGCTGACCGCCGAGGTGGAGCGGTACGCGCGGGCGCACCCCATGGAACCCGGCCTGCCCGCCGAAGCGGCCCGACGCCTGCTCGATCTGCCCGACCGTGCCCTGGTCGACGCCCTCGCCCGCACCCCGGCGGCCACCGAACTCCTGTGCCGCCAGGGCAGGCTGTACGCCCCGGACCGCACCCGCCCCGCCCTGCCGCCGCCCCTGCGCGCCGCCGTCGACGCGGTGCGGGACGAACTGGAGAGGGCGCCCTTCCGCGCGCCCGAGGCCGACCGCCTCACCGCACTCGGCCTGCACCGCAAGGCGTTGGCCGCCGCCGTCACGGCGGGCGCGCTGCTGCGGATCGACGACGCCGTGGTGCTGCTCCCGGGAGCGGACGCCCGGGCCGCCGCCGTACTGCGCGACCTGCCGCAGCCGTTCACCCTGAGCGAGGCCCGCAAGGCCCTGGACACCACCCGCCGCGTCGCCGTGCCGCTGCTGGAGTTCCTCGACGCCCGCGGCCTCACCGAACGGGTGGACGACCAGCGCAGACGCTGCCGGCCACAGCGGCGGGACGGAGGCGGACGGGAATCGAACCCGCCTGCCCGAGATCCTCGGACACCTCGGTTTTGAAGACCGGGAGGGCCACCAGGCACCCACACGCCTCCACCGCCCGCCAGGCTACCGGACGGCCGTCCGACGACCCAGGGAGACAGGCATGACCACCACCCCCCGAACCCCCGTCCGGCTCACCCGGTTCGCCCACGGCGGCGGCTGCGCCTGCAAGATCCCGCCCGGTGAACTGGAGGATCTGCTCGGCTCGTTGACGGCGCCCTTCCCGGCCCCGGCCGGCACGCCGCTGCTGGTCGGGGCGGCCACCGGCGACGACGCGGCCGTGGTCGCCCTGCCCGCGCCCGGCGGCGGCCCCGCGCAGGCGCTGGTGTCCACCGCCGACTTCTTCACCCCGGTCGTCGACGACCCGTACGACTGGGGTCGCATCGCCGCCGCCAACGCCCTGTCCGACGTGTACGCCATGGGCGGCCACCCGGTCGTCGCCGTCAACCTGCTCGCCTGGCCGCGCGAGGTGCTGCCGTTCGAGCTGGCCCGCGAAGTGCTGCGCGGCGGCCTGGAGATCGCCGCCGCGGCCGGCTGCCACGTCGGCGGCGGCCACAGCGTGGACGACCCCGAACCCAAGTACGGCATGGCCGTCACTGGGCTCGCCGACCCGGCGCGGCTGCTGCGCAACGACGCGGGACGGCCCGGCCTGCCCCTGTCCCTGACCAAGCCCCTGGGCCTGGGTGTGCTGAACAACCGGCACAAGGCCACCGGCGAACGCTTCGAACAGGCCGTCGCGACCATGGTGGCCCTCAACCGGGACGCCTCGCGGGCGGCGCTGGCCGCCGGGGCGACCTGCGCGACCGACGTGACCGGCTTCGGCCTCCTCGGCCACCTGCACAAACTCGCCCGCGCCTCGAACGTGACGGCCGTGCTGGACACCGCCGCCGTGCCCTACCTCGACGGGGCGCGGGACGCCGTACGGGACGGCTACGTCAGCGGCGGCACCCGGCGCAACCTCGACTGGGTCGCGCCGTTCACCGACTTCGGCGGCGCGGACGCCGACACCCGGCTGCTGCTGGCCGACGCCCAGACCTCCGGCGGCCTGCTCGTCGCCGGCGAGGTGCCCGGCGCCCCGGTGATCGGCGAGCTCGTCCCGCACGGGCCCCATTCGGTGGTCCTCAGGTGACGTCCGCGCACCGGGCGCGGCCCCGCCGTCACGGCTCGGTCCCGGTGTGCTCGTCGATGCCCGCCCGCGCCCGGTAGGCCCGCACCAGCGCGGGCGCGGCCGGGCCGCGCGGCCGCCGCCCCGGCCGGATGTCCACGGCGAACGCCTTGGTCTCCTGGATGTGGGTGTTCGGGTCCAGCGACAGATGCAGCAGCTCGTTCGCCGCGTCGCCGGTGCTGTAGCCGTTGGGCCCCCAGTGGTAGGGCAGGCCCACCTGGTGCAGCGTCCGGCCGTGCACGGTCAGCGGCGTCATCCGGTCGGTCACCAGCACCCGCGCCTCGATCACCCCGCGGGCGCTGACGACCGTCGCCCACCCGGTGTGCTCCAGAGCGCGCTCGGCCGCCAGCTCCGGCGACACCTCGCAGAAGAACTCCGGTTGCAGCTCGGCCAGATACGGCTGCCAGCGCGACATGCCGCCCGCCGTGTGGTGCTCGGTGAGCCGGTAGGTGGTGGCCACGTACGGGTACACCTCGGCGCCCGGCTCGCCGCCGCTGGGCTGGTAGCGGTTGTCCGGGCGCGACGGCAGCACCTGCCGCACCGGATTGCGCTGCCGGCCGTAGAGCAGGTTCGGGAACGGCGAGTCCTGCGGCTCGTAGTGGGCCGGCAGCGGGCCGTCGGTCAGACCGGAGGGCGCGTACAGCCAGGCCTTGCCGTCGGCCTGCATCACGAACGCGTCCGTGCCCGACAGCGCATCGGCGGCCCTCGCACCCGGCGGCGGCCGGTAGAAAGGCGACTTGGTCTTGCCGAAATCGGCGATGTCGTGGCCCGTCCACTGCCCCTGCTCCGCGTCCCACCACACCAGCGCCTTGCGCTCGCTCCACGGATTGCCGTCCGGGTCGGCGGACGCCCGGTTGTACAGGATGCGGCGGTTGGCCGGCCACGCCCAGCCCCACTCGCCGGCCACCCAGTCCTGCTCCGTGCCGGGCTTGCGGCGAGCGGCCTGGTTGACGCCGTCGGCGTTGACCCCGCAGTAGATCCAGCAGCCGCACACCGTCGAGCCGTCGTCCGCCAGCTGCTCGTACGAGCTGAGCGGCCGGCCCTCGGCGTCGTGGCCGTTGATCTCCGCCAGCACCGCCTCGGCCACCGGCTCGGCGATCGCGCCCCGGGTGGCGTAGTCCCAGGTCAGATCGAGCACCGGCCGGTCCATCGGATCGGCGGACCCGGCGAGCTTGTCCCGGATGATCCGGCCCAGGTGGAAGGTGAACCACAGGTCGCTGCGCGCCTCGCCCGGCGGCTCGACGGCCTGGTGGTGCCACTGGAGCAGCCGCTGGGTGTTGGTGAAACTGCCGGCCTTCTCGGTGTGCGCGGCGGCCGGCAGGAAGAACACCTCGGTGCCGATGTCCTCGGTGCGCAGCTCCCCGGTCTCGATCTCCGGGCCGTCCTTCCACCAGGTGGCCGACTCGATCAGCGAGAAGTCGCGCACGACCAGCCAGTCCAGATGGGCCATGCCCAGGCGCTGCGACTTGGCGTTGGCCGAGCCCACCGCCGGGTTCTCGCCCATCAGGAAGTAGCCCTTGCAGGTCCCCTCCAACTGGGCCAGCACGGTCTCGTAGGTGGAGTGCGAGCCGGTCAGGCGCGGCAGGTAGTCGAAGCAGAAGTCGTTGTCCGCGGTCGCGGCGTCGCCCCAGTACGCCTTGAGCAGGCTCACCAGGTACGAGCGCATCTCGCCCCAGTAGCCCTTGGCCGTCGCCTCGGCGCGCACGAAGGAGTCCAGGTCCTGCCGCTGGTGCGCGTGCGGCATCGGGATGTAGCCCGGCAGCAGGTTGAACAGGGTGGGGATGTCCGTCGAGCCCTGGATGGAGGCGTGGCCGCGCAGCGCCAGGATGCCGCCGCCGGGCCGGCCGATGTTGCCCAGCAGGGTCTGGAGCACGCCGGCCGCCCGGATGTACTGCACCCCGACCGTGTGCTGGGTCCAGCCGACCGCGTAGGCGAACGCGGTGGTCCGCTCGCGCCCGGAGTTCTCGGTGACCAGTTCGCACACCTGGCGGAACAGGTCCTGCGGCACCCCGCAGATCCGCTCCACCACCTCGGGCGTGTAGCGGGCGTAGTGCCGCTTGAGCACCTGGAACACGCACCGCGGATGCGTCATCGTCTCGTCGCGCTCGGGCTCGCCCGCGCCGATGTCGGCGCCGCCCGACCCGTGGGCCTCGCCGCGCGCCGCCTCGCTGACCGAGCGGCCGCCGGCGCCCCGCGGGTCGTCCCGGTCGCGCTCGCCGGAGACCGCCCGCACCTCCATGCCCGCGTACTGCCAGGTGCCGTCGTCGTACGTCCGGCTCTGCGGATCGAAGCCCGAGAAGACGCCGTCGAGGTCCTCGGTGTCGCGGAAGTCCTCGCCCAGCACCACCGGCCCGTTGGTGTACGCCACCACGTAGTCGCGGAAGTACTTGTCGTGGCCCAGGACGTAGTTGACGACGCCGCCGAGGAAGGCGATGTCCGAGCCCGCGCGCAGCGGCACGTGCACGTCGGCGACCGCGCTGGTCCTGGTGAACCGCGGGTCGACGTGGATCACCTTCGCGCCCCGGGCCTTGGCCTCCATCACCCACTGGAACCCGACCGGATGGCACTCGGCCATGTTCGAGCCCTGGATGACGATGCAGTCCGAGTTCTGCAGGTCCTGCTGGAAGGTGGTCGCGCCGCCGCGGCCGAACGAGGTTCCCAGACCGGGAACGGTGGAGGAGTGTCAAATACGCGCCTGGTTCTCGATCTGGATCGCTCCGAGCGCGGTGAACAACTTCTTGATCAGGTAGTTCTCCTCGTTGTCCAGCGTCGCTCCGCCCAGGCTGGCGACGCCGAGGGTGCGCCGGGTGCGGGCGCCGTCGACGTCCCACTGCCAGCCGGCGCGGCGGGCCTCGATCACCCGGTCGGCGATCATGTCCATCGCCGTGTCCAGGTCCAGACGCTCCCACCCGGCGCCGTACGGACGCCGGTACAGGACGTGGTGCTCGCGGGCGTCGCCGGTGGTCAGCTGGAGGCTGGCCGAGCCCTTGGGGCACAGCCGGCCGCGCGAGACGGGCGAGTCGGGGTCGCCCTCGATCTGGGTGACCCGCCCGTCCTCGACGTAGACGTTCTGGCCGCAGCCCACGGCGCAGTACGGGCAGATCGACTTGACCACCCGGTCGGCGGAGGCCACCCGGGGGGTGAGCCGCGCGGTGGGCCCGCTCCTGGCGGCGGCCCCGCGGCCCAGCGGGTCGGTGCCCGTGAGCTGGCGGTAGACCGGCCAGGAGTCGATCCAGGTGCGTACGCCCATGAGGTGAGCCCTTCCGGGTGCTGCTCGGTCGCGCGGTGCGGCGGTCGCGAGGTCGCCTCGCGGCCGCCCGGGTGGCGCTGCTGCGGAGTACCCGCGGCGCCCCTGGGTGAAACCGGCGCCCACGGCCGCCCGCGGGCTGTATGGCGTGCGGTCACCCGTCGCGGGCCCGCAGCCGTTCGCGTTGCGGCACCACCGTGTACTTGGGGTCCTCCGCCGAGGCCACCCCGGCGTGGAACACGCCGAAGCGCAGCGCGGCCGAGCCGGCCAGCAGTGCGGCTCCGCCCGCCGCCGCCAGGCCCCGGCCCCGCCGCCGGCCCGCGCGGGCGGCCAGCGCCGCGCCGCCCACCGTGAGGAGTTCGGCGGCGCGCAGCAGCCGCTGCGGCAGACCCCGCTCGAACGGCTCGGCGGCCAGCCCCATCCGGCGCTTCATGAGCTGGAAGGCGCCCGTCTCCAGCACGACGCCCAGCACCGCCATCCGGCGGGCGGGCCCCGTCTGCGCCGTCGGCGCGCAGAGCAGCGCGAGACCGGCCGCCGCGCCGGCGGCGGACCCGGCGAAGACGAACGGCAGCTCCCGGTAGCCCTCGTGCCAGGACGGCACCGCCGTGTCGGCGAGCAGCACGGCCGTGTAGGTGGCCACCGCCGGGCCCAGCACCGCGGCCCCGCCCGTGGCGGCCGCGCCGACGAGCCGGCAGCGGCCCGTGACGTCGGCCGCCGCCGCGGCCATGGTCAGCGGCGCGTACCCGGCCAGCAGCCACGAGCCCATGCTCATCGGCGAGGTGGGCTTGAAGACGCGGAGCATGTTGACGAAGCGGGCGGGCCGCCCGAGGTCGTGCACCAGCGCGCCGAGCGAGAGGGTGATGGCGCCCGCCGCGCCCAGCTTCGCCGCCCGCGCGAGCCCCGGCCGCCCGGTGGCGTGGCCGCCGGCCGCCAGCAGCGACGAGGCCCCGGCGAGCCCGCCGAGGTAGAGGTAGCCGGCGATGTCGAGCGCTTTCCAGGTCGGCTTGTTGAGGACCGGCCTGCCGTAGTACGAGGAGAACCGGGCCTCCGGGACCATCGGCTGCTCGCCCCGGCCGCGCCGACGCCCGCGCCGTCCGGCGAAGGCTCCCACCGGCGCGTCCCGCCCCGGCCGCGCCCCCTGAACACCCTCGCGGGTGACGTCCGATCCGCTCATCGGGGCCTCCTGGCGAAGCTTGCGGCGCCCAGCGCGGCGAGCGAGAGGGCGGCCGTCGCCGCGTGCTTCCACATCGAGGGCAGATCCCGGGTGGTCACCTGCGGGTCCGGCGGCAGGCCGTAGACCTCGGGCTCGTCGAGCAGCAGGAAGAACGCGCCATCGCCGCCGACCCCGTCGTCCGGGCTCTCGCCGTAAAGCCGGGCGTCGGCGACGCCGGTCGCGCGCAGTCGCTCCACCCGGGCCGCGGCCCGCTCGCGCAGCTCCTCCAGCGGGCCGAACTGGATGGAGTCGGTGGGGCACGCCTTGGCGCAGGCCGGCTCCATCCCGACGCCGAGCCGGTCGTAGCACAGCGTGCACTTCCAGACCCGGCCGTCCTCCTCGCGCTGGTCGATCACTCCGTAGGGGCAGGCGGGCACGCAGTACCCGCAGCCGTTGCACACGTCCTGCTGCACCACCACGGTGCCGAACTCGGTGCGGAACAGCGCCCCGGTGGGGCACACGTCGAGACAGGCCGCGTGCGTGCAGTGCTTGCACAC
The DNA here is from genome assembly GCF_039543625.1 of Streptomyces similanensis. Lineage (NCBI taxonomy): Bacteria > Bacillati > Actinomycetota > Actinomycetes > Kitasatosporales > Streptomycetaceae > Streptomyces > Streptomyces similanensis. Next base: position 19,276 of record NZ_BAABKC010000049.1, read on the forward strand.
GTCGGACGCCATCAGCCAGCGCAGCTCGGTCCGCCCGTCCGGCGCCACCGGCGAGATCTCCCCGGCCGGCGAGCCCGCGGGCGCGGTGGCGAACGGCGCGGCGAGCGCGCCGAGTCCGAGGGCCGCGCCGGCCGTCAGGGCCGCGG
>NZ_BAABKC010000049.1:19530-85326 GCF_039543625.1 Streptomyces similanensis
GGCGCACGGGCCGGGTGCGGCGGTGGTGGCGGGGGAGCGGCCCAGGTTGCGGGCGGCCTCGAACACGTCGAAGCCGCCGTGGTCGACGCCGGGTTCCTGGCCGCCGAACGGCTTGCGCTGCTCGATGAACGCCACGTGCCGCCAGGTGTCCGCGCCCAGCCCCTGGGTGTTGTCGTAGGACATGCCGGTCAGCTCCAGGCCGTCCTCCGGCACGGAGTTCCACTCCTTGCACGCCACCTCGCACGCCTTGCAGCCGATGCAGACCGAGGTGTCGGTGAAGAAGCCCATCCGCGGCGGCGGATCGACGTGTCCGGCCCCCGCGGCGACGTTCGGCTGCGGCCCGTACAGCAGGTTCCGCGACGGGGGCGGCGGAGCACCGCCGGCCGGCCGCGCCGCCGTGTCGCCCTCGGTCATGCTCCGACCTCCCAGCCAGGCTGCCGCCCTCCGCCCCGGCTCTTCCGGACCGCCGAGGCGCCCGCGGGCGCGGGCGGGCCGTACGGGCCGGCCGCGCACGAGCGGACCGGACCGGCGGCCGGGCAGCGCCCCGTGTGCGGGCTGCCTGCCGAGGGCTCGTCAACGAGCCTGGCACGAGTGCCCGGTGGGCGCACGCCCGAAACGGCGCACGGTCGCCCCCCACCCGGGTGAACGCCGCCCGGCGCGGTTGCGCGGCCCCCGGCGGGGAAACCCCGCAACGCCGACGCGACCTCCGCGCCAGGCGCGATCCGAACCGGACGAGGAGTGGTGGATGACCGTCACCACAGCGAGGTGCATCTCGTAGACGCGCCCGCGTCCGCGCCTGTCTGGACTGCGCGGACATCTGCGACGCCACCGCCCGCGTCCTCTCCCGCCGCACGGGGTACGGCGCCGATGTCGCCCGCGACGTCCTGGCCGCCTGCGCGGCGGCCTGCGCGGCAGGCGCCGGTCACTGCGCCCGGCACGAGCCGCGCCACGAGCACTGCGCGGTGTGCGCCAAGGCATGCCGGCGGCGCGGCCGGCGCCTGCCGGACGCTGCTGGGCGCCCTGCGCTGAGCGCCGGCGTGAGCCGCCCCCGCGCCGGGCGCCCTCGGCCGCGGCGGTGTCACAGCCGGCTGTCGGGCCCGAGGTGCGCGTTGTGCCAGGCGATGGCGCGCCGGATCTCCGGGTCGTGCAGTCCGGTACGGCAGCCGAGCTGATGCATGGTCAGGACGGGTGCGCCGGCGGTCAGCACCCGCTCGATCTTCGCGGCCCACAGCTCCTCCTGCACAAAGGGACGCAGCCGGTAACTCTCCCGCACCACCGCGAAGTGCGCCTCACCGCAGGCGGTGACCGGGCGCAGCCCGTCCAGCCAGTCGTCGGTGGGGTGGGCGGCGGAGGAGTCGGGCACGTATCCGCGCACCGCCCGGTCCGCCGGGAAGGTCGCGGCGCACAGGTCGCACAGCTCCAGCCCCAGCGGTTCAGCGGACCGTCGGTGGCCCCGGTTCCGCTTCCTGCGCTTCCACATGACCGCTCCCCGGACGTACCTGTGCGGAGGACTCGGGCGTCGCCCGGTCCGGTGGCCCCGCGACGCGCCCGTCGGGCCCGGCGCCACGGGTCTCGGCGACCGTCAGGCGCACCGCGGCGGGCAGGCCGCCGCGCTCGGCGGCCCGGCGCAGCCGGTGCGCGGCGCTGCCCTCGGCCAGCGCCCGGTCCAGGAGTTCGTGCACGTTCTCCCAGTCGCCGGACGCCTCCAGCGCCGGGCGCAGCCTGGCCAGCATGCCGAGCAGGGCCACGCGGGCGGGGACGGCGCGCCGGGTGACCGGGTCGACCAGGGGCCCTTCGAGTCCCGAGCGGGCGGCCCGCCACGCGGCGGCGCGCAGCCACTCGTGGTGCCCGTCGCACGCGGGCGCCTCGCGCCGGGCCAGCCGGAGGCAGGCGTCGTGCACCAGGGCCCGGAAGAGACCGGCGACCAGCACGACCGTCTCGGCGCGCGGGCAGGCGTCGCAGATCCGCAGTTCCAGCGTGCGCTGGTGCGCGGAGGGCCGGATGTCGTAGTAGACCATTCCGGTGTCGGTGATGACACCGGAGCGGACCAGTTCGGCGACCGTCGCGTCGTAGTCGGCGGCGTCGCGGTGGCAGCCGGCCGGACCGGCGGTGGGCCAGCGCTGCCACAGCATCGTCCGCCAGCTCGCGTACCCGGTGTCCGCGCCGAGCCAGAACGGCGAACTGGCCGACAGCGCCAGCAGCGGCGGCAGCCAGGGCGCGACCAGGCACATGGCGCGCACCGCCGTGTCCCGGTCGGGGACGTCGACGTGCACCTGCGCGCTGCAGATCAACTGCTCGTCGGCGACCCTGCGGTACTCCTCCGTCATGTGCCGGTAGCGGGGATCGGGGGTGACGTCCGCGCTGCCGACGGCGGCCAGCGGAACGGTGCCCGCGGCGGCCGCGGCGAGTCCGAGCGCTGAGACGGCCGTGTCCAGCCGGCGGCGGGACGCGGTCAGGTCCGCGTGCAGGCCCTCCAGGGTGTCGTGCACCCCGCTGTTGCTCTCCACCACCGACTGCTGGAGCTCGGAGGTGAACCCGGAGCCGGGCAGCAGGGCGAGCACGGCGCGGGCGCGCGGCACCAGCAGCCCGCTGTCCGCGTCCAGCAGGTGGAACTCCTCCTCGGCCCCGATGCGCTGCATGGCGTCGCCCGTTCAGCCGAGCGCCCGGTACACGGCGGCCGCCGTCAGGCCGTACACCAGGTGCGGGACGATGTCGGACAGCCACGACGCCGTGTCCCACGTGGTGGGATCGGTCAGCCGCAGCGCGGTGGCCGGGCCGTTGGCGCCCGCCATCACGGCCGCGCCGAGCAGCGGCCCGGCCACCGGGTTCGGCAGCGGCGGCCGCCCCCGCAGCAGCAGCCCGTACGCCGCTCCGGCGGCGACCCCGGTGCCGTAGCCCATGAGCGCGCCGGCTCCCTGGGCGCGCGCGTCCCGTGCCGCGCCGTCGCCGAGCGGCACCGAGGCCCGCCGGGCGAGGCGGTCCGCGACCTGCGCCGGGATGCCGCTGGAGGGCCGGCCGCGCACCAGCATGTCCGTGTAGGTGACCACGTCGAGGGCGAGGGTCCCCACGGCGCCTGCCAGCAGGCCCTTGGTGATCGAGTGCATCCCGGACGCTCCCTTGCTCGCGGTGCGGCGCTGACGGGTGCTCGCGGTGCGGCGGCTTCACGCCGACGGGCGCCCGCGTCCCCCGCGGGCACCCGTTCCGGCGTGCGTCAGCCGGCCCGCTGGGGCGCCACGATCGCCGAGTCGCCCAGCTGGTACGTCACGACCCGCTGGTACCCCTGGGGCCTGGCCCCCGGGAAGACGAGGCTGAGGCGGGTGAACTGCCGCAGCTGGGGGTCCTTCTTCCAGGGCTGCGGACCCTCCAGCCGGACGACGACCGGGTACGAGCGGAACGTGCCCGCCGCGCAGTAGGGCTTGCAGTCGTTGACGGCGTTGACGCCCCGGGCCGTCGCGGCCCGGCCGGTCCACTTGGTCCAGTGCAGCGAGACCAGCCGGCTGTTGCCGTCACCGCAGGCGAGGACGAAGGTGTCGGGGCGCACCTGCGACTTCATGGAACAGTCCACGAGCACGGACTGTCCTGGTTGCCGGTGCGCGGGGTCCGTTACCGCCGGTGAAGCCGGTGCCCCGGGTGCGGCGGATGCCGTGCCCAGGCCGCCCGCGCCGAGCAGGACGGTGGCACCGAGTGTGACCGCTGTGCTCACTGTGTGTTTGCGCATGTTCACTCCCGGCCGACGACGTCTGACTCTGTAACGACGCTACGGCCGAGCGGGACGATGCACCACTCGACCGGCGCAGCGCCGCACCCGGTCGGGTGAACGCCGGCGTCAGTACGGCCCCGGCGGATATGCTCCGCCGTCCGTGTCCGACTGGCAGGTGTCGCACAGCTCGTGGTTCCCGTCGCGGGTGACGACGGTTCCCCAGCCCAGGCAGTGGTCGCAGTCGCGGGCCAGGCCCGGATCGGGGCGCGGCAGCGGGACGGGGCTGCGGCGGGGAGGCGGGGTGGGGCTGTGGTGGGCTCCGTACGCCATACGGGAGCGGCTCCTCGAAGTCGCGGTGGGGATGCACACCATTTTGTCCGATTTTCCTGCGATGTCCAGAAATTTCGGCGAGGTAGTCGCATCCTCACCCACCGCGACCGGCGGCAGCCCCTACCGCCGCGGCGCCCTGCGACGGCAGCCCCCTACCGCTGCTGCGCCCCCGGGGCCGCGGCCCTTCCGGCCGTGGCCCCCTACGGAAGCACGCCGTCGACGTCGACGGTCAGATGGCGCGGACCGCGCAGCACCGCGTTGGTGCGGTACGGCGGCGGGTCCTCGGCCAGGCGCGGGTTGTCCAGCCGGCGGGCCAGCTCGGCCAGCGCGACCTGCGCCTCCAGCCGGGCCAGCGGCGCGCCGAAACAGCTGTGGATGCCGCTGCCGAAGCCCAGGTGCTCGATGTCCTCGCGGTCCGGGTCGAACCGGTCGGGGTCCTTGAACCGCTCCGGGTCCCGGTTGCCCGCGGCCAGCACGAGCCAGATCCGCGAGCCCTTGGGGATGGTCACCCCGCGCAGCTCGATGTCCGTGATGCAGGTGCGCTGCGGCACCAGCTGCACCGGCGGCTCGTAGCGCAGCAGCTCCTCCACGATCCTGACGGACAGGCCGGGATCGGCGCGCAGCCGCTCCAGGTACTCCGGGTGGCGCAGCAGGGTGAGCATGCCGTTGGTGATCAGGTTGACCGTCGTCTCGTGCCCGGCGATCAGCAGCAGCACCGCCGTGCTCAGCACCTCCATCATCGACATCGCGCCGTCCGGTCCGTGCCCGGCCACCAGGTCGGACAGCATGTCGTCGCGCGGGTCCCGGGTGCGCTCCTCGACCAGCCCGGCCAGGTACATGCCCAGCTGGACCCGGGCCTCCTGCGCGGCCTTGGGGCCCGGCGCGCCGGGGTCGTCGCGGTTGCCCGGGTCCAGGCCGGCCACGATCGGGTCGACCCAGGCGCGGAAGCGTGGCTCCTCCTCGCGCGGCACGCCGAGCAGCCGGCAGATGACGGTCACCGGGAAGGGGTACGCGAACTGGTCGACGACGTCGATCCGTTCGGCGCCGGCCAGACCGTCGAGGAGGTCGCAGACGATCGCGCCCAGCTCGCCGCGCAGTCCGTCGATCCGGTCGGGGCGGTGCGGAGGCCCGAAGGAGCTGTTGGCGATCCGGCGCAGCCGGTCGTGCTCGGGCGGGTCGAGCCGCAGGAAGCTCGGCGGCAGCCCGGTGGCCTCCGGCGCCGAGAACTCGTCGTCGGCGGCGGTGGCGTTGGCCGCGTCGGAGCTGATCCGTGGATCGTGGAGCAGCCCCTTGATGTCGTAGTACGAGCTGATGACGTACGGGCCGCCCTCCTCCTCGTGCAGCACCGGGGTGCGGCGCAGCTCTTCGTACAGCGGGTACGGGTCGGCGCGGCTGGAGTAGTCGGTGATCCGGCGCAGGAGCGGGGCTTGCGTCATGGCGGGTCCTCGGGCGTGCTGGGGCGTGGGGGAGTCGGGGCCGGCCGGCGGCCGGCGGGGGATCGGGCTCCGGCCGGCGGCGGCCGGAGCCGGGCACAGGGCGTTGCCGGGCACAGGGCGTCGCCGGGGCGTCAGTGGCGGGCCGGGGTGAAGACGAGGCGGCGGTCGGCCGGGGAGTAGCCGCTGAGCGTCACGGTCGCGCCGTGGGTCGGCAGGGACGGGTCGGGGAAGTCGGCCGGCACCGGCTTGCGGCCCTCGGGCCTGCGGTCCATGGTCGGGTACTCCACCGGGAACGGCGCGCCCCGCTCGATCTGTCCCTCGTAGAACTCCAGCCACCGCGTGTTGTCGAAGCTCACCGCGGCGATCACCCGGCCCCGGTACCCGTACACCCCGACGAACCGGCGCTCGGCCAGCGACCCCTGGGTGATCATGATCTCCTCGCCCATGGTCGGCACGCCCACCGACTTGATGTTGACCCCGAACTGGGCGGACCAGAAGGCGGGCACCCACAGGTGCGGACGCCGGTCGGCGCTGGCGCTGATCATGTTGTGCGCGGCCACCTCGGCCTGCGCGACCGCGTTGCCCCAGTGCTCCAGCGACAGGAACTGGTAGCCGAACAGCGCGTGCGGGGAGCGGGCCACGTCACCGGCCACGTACACGTCGTCGGTGACGATGCCGCGGAAGTCGAAGGCCCGGCAGCCCGCGTCGCAGGCGATGCCGCGCGGTCCCGCGCCCAGCCCCGAATCGGCCAGCCACTCGGTGTTGCGGGTCGCGCCCAGCGACACCACCACGACGTCCGTGTCGACGACGGACCCGTCGGACAGGTGCGCGGCCCGCACCCGACCCACCGAGTCGCCCTCCAGCCCGGTGACCATCACACCGGTGCGCAGGTCCACCCCGTTGTCGCGGTGGAGTTCGGCGGCCACCGAGCCGATCACCCCGCCCAGCGCGCCCACCAGCGGAGCGTCCGCGCGTTCGGCCACGGTGACCGCGATGCCCTGGTGCCGGCAGGCGGAGGCGATCTCCGAGCCGGTGAACCCGGCGCCGATGACGAACACCCGGCGCGGCCCGGCCTTCAGCCGCCGGTGCAGCCGGACCGCGTCGTCCCTGGTGCGCAGCGTGAAGACGCCGTCGAGCTGGGCCTCCTCCTCCTTCGGCCAGGGCCGGGCGCGCACCCCGGTGGCGATCAGCAGCCGGTCGTAGGGCACCTCGTCGCCGTCGGCCAGCCGCACCCGGTGGCCCGCGAGGTCGAGCCCGGTCGCGGCGACGCCCAGCCGCCAGGTCGCGTCGATCTCCCGGCGGCGGGGCAGGTCGGTGCGGTCCGGCGCGGACATGCCGAGCAGCACCGCCTTGGACAGCGGCGGCCGGTCGTACGGCTCGTAGGGCTCGTCGCCGATCATGGTCAGCGAGCCGGTGAAGCCCTCGGCGCGCAGCGTCTCGGCGGCCCGCAGCCCGGCCAGCGACGCGCCCACGACGACGATGCGGCCCTCGCGGCGCAGCCACTCGTGGAACTGCTCAGCGGGCATCGGAGGCCACCCGCCCCGCCCCGGCGGGCGCGTCGGCCGGGTCGGCGAGTCCGTCCGCGGTGATCGCCTGCACGGGGCAGGCGGCGACGGCGCGCGCTGCCTTCTCCCGGTGCTCGTCGCCGGCCCAGGGGCTGTAGACGAGCGATTCCTCGCCGTGCATGGTGAACACCTCCGGCGCGAGGAAGGCGCACTGCGCGTACCCCTGACACCGGTTGAGATCGACGACAAGCCTCATCGGCGCGATCCGCCCTTCAGCGGCCAGGCCCGGGCGGCCGCCGGCGCGGCGGACGTCCTGGGACGGCGGTCAGCTCCCCCACGCCAGCATCGGCGGCACCGCGGGCGGCCCGCGCGCCGGAGCCCGCCGAAGGGGTGAGGGGGGTCACTTGCGGTAGCCGAGGACGGTCATCATGCCGGACTCGGAGTGGTACTGGTTGTGGCAGTGCAGCATCCACAGGCCGGGGTTGTCGGCGTCGAAGTCGAACACCAGCTTGCGGTGCGGCAGCACGATCGCCGTGTCCTTGCGGGTGCCGACGTCGTCGATGCCGGTCAGCGCGAAGGTGTGGCCGTGCAGGTGGATGGGGTGCCACATGTCGGTGCCGTTGATGAGCGTCAGCCGCACCCGTTCGCCCTGCCGGACGGGATGGCGGTGGTCGGTGGAGTAGGACTGGTGGTCGAACTGCCAGTTGTACTCCTTCATGTTGCCGGTGGCCCTGATCCGGATCTCGCGGTCCGGGCGGCGGTCGGAGAAGGCCACCGACTCCGCGGGCGCCAGCCGCCTGGCCGGCACGAGCGCCCCGTCCAGCTCGGCGGGGTGGACGGAGGGCGAGGGCAGACCCTTGCTGCTGTCGGTGCGCAGCACCGCCAGCGCCCTGGCCCGGTTCCCCTTGCCCTCGGCCAGCGCCACCAGAGGGAACGTTCCGTCCTTGACGGTGACGATCACGTCGTAGCGCTCGGCCATGGCGATCAGCAGGGCGTCCGTCTCGTGGTGCTCGACCGGGTAGCCGTCGGTGTGCGTCACCGTCATCCGGTGGCCGCCGAGCGCCACCCGGAAGGCGGTGTCCGCGCCGGCATTGATGATCCGCAGCCGGACGCGGTCGCCGGGCTTGGCCTTGAAGACCGAAGCGGCCTGCGGCAGGCGGCCGTTGACCAGGTAGTAGGGGTGGTCGACGTTGCCGCCCATGCCGTGCAGCAGCGCGCTGGAGGAGTGGCGCAGCACGCGCGAGGGGCCGCCGGAGGCGGCGCGGCGCGGCGCCTGCCGCCCGGCGGAGCCGTGCGCGCCCGTGGAGCCGTGCTCCTCGCCGTCCATCTCCATGCTCATCGGCACCCGCTTGCCGCCGTGCAACTGGGACAGCACCGCGTCCGGGTCGGAGCCGTCGACCCCGTCCACCCAGTCGTCCAGGACGACGATCCACTCCTTGTCGTACTTCAGCGGCTCCCGGGGGTCGTCCACGATCAGCGGCGCGTACAGGCCGCGGTCGGGCTGCATGCCCTCGTGCGAGTGGAGCAGGTAGGTGCCCGGGTGGGAGACCGCGAACCGGTAGGTGAACTCGGCCCCCGGCTTGATCCCGTCCTGGGTGAGACCCGGTACCCCGTCCATGTCGCAGCGCAGCCGCACACCGTGCGAGTGCAGGGTCGTCGGCACGGGCAGGTGGTTGGCGAGCGTGAGGTCGAGCACGTCGCCCTTGGTGACCCGGACCACCCGGCCCGGCGCGACGTCGCCGTACGCCCAGGTCCTGATCGTGCGTCCGCCGAGGTCCAGTGACGTCTCGGTGGCGGTGAACTTGTACGTGCGCACCGGTCCGGCGCCGCGCTGCCTCTCGGCGGCCAGGACCTCCGGGTCGGAGGGGTTCACGTACCCCTTGGGCCCCTTGGGCACGAAGCGGCGGTCGCCGGGGCGGGAACCCGGACCCTCCGAGGCGCCCGGACGCGGACCCGGCTCCGAGGAGGAGCCGGACCCGGAGCAGGCGCCCAGGAGTCCCGAACCGGCAGCCAGGATCGAGGCACTGAGCAAGGTGCGCCGCGTATGTGTGTGCATGACTGAATAACACACGTTTTGTGCCGACATGTGGGAGAACCAGGGCGGCGCGTCCGATGTTCGCGCCCCCCGATTTCCCCCGCCGCCCCTCCGCCGCCGGCCCCCCTCACCCGGTCGGCGGGCCGTCAGTCGGTGCGGGGCGCGATCCTGCGGGCGTTGTTGTACACCCGCATCAAGTGCTTGGCCACGGCGCACGGCGCACCGTCGGCGTGGCACTGGCGGCAGGTCCGCATGTGGTGTTGGTAGTCGGAATGCGCTTGCTGCAGAGCGTCGCCCTGGGACGGCATGGAATTCCTCGCACGGGGGTGATCGAAGACATACGAGGCGCTCAAGTTCCTTGTAGGGAGCACCTGATGGCAAAGTTGATCACATTACTGCCGGTAGTGGAAAACCGCTTTCGGCCACGCTGCGCCACGGACCGGCCGTTGTCGGCTCAGCCCCGCGGCGCGGAGTACGCCCACCAGCGGCCCTCGTGCCGGTTCACCGCGATGGGCCGCCCGAAGCAGGCGGTCAGCCAGGGCCCGGTCAGCACCTCCGCCACCGGTCCACGGGCCAGGATCCGCCCCTCGCGCAGCAGCAGGGCGTGGCTGACGGCGGGGGACAGCTCCTCCAGGTGGTGGGTGACCGTCACGGTCGCCAGCCGCGGGCGCCCCTCGGCCAGCCGGTGCATGGCCTCGACGAGATCCTCGCGGGAGGGCAGGTCCAGGGCGTTGAACGGCTCGTCCAGCAGCAGCAGGGCCGGCTCGGCCATCAGCGCCCGGGCGATCAGGACGCGGGCCCGCTGCCCGCCCGAGCAGACGCCGTACGGCCGCTCCGCCAGCTCCTTGATCCCCAGCTCGGCCAGGAGCTCGTGGGCCCGCTGCCGCACCTCGTCGTCGTACGTCTTCCACAGCGGCTGCACCGTGCCGCTGTGGCCGGTCAGCACCACCGTGTGCGCGGAAAGGTCCTGCGGCACGCGCTGGGCCGAGGTGACGTGTCCGAGCCGGGCGCGCAGTTCGCGCACGTCGATCCGGCCGAGCCGGCCGCCCAGCACCTCCACGGTGCCGGTGGTGGGGTGCATCAGCGCGCCGAGCAGTCGCAGCAGCGTGGTCTTGCCCGCGCCGTTGGCGCCGAGGAGCGCCCAGTGCTCGCCGGGCCGCACCGTCCAGTCGACGCCGTCGAGGATCACCTGGTCGGTGGTGAACCGCCGTACGCTCACGTCCCTGAGCGCCACGACGTTCCCGAGTTCCGCAGGCCCCTGCTCGGTCGTCCTCTCGGCCATCTCCCGGGCTCCCTTCGACGCGCGCCGGACCTCCGTCCGGCCGGTCCGCCCGACGTTAGATGCATCCGGCACCTTGTCGTCGGGGCGTCCGGTGGGTGGACGGCGAAGCGGTCGGGGGAGCCGGGCGCACGGGACGGGACCTTCCGCCTCCAGCGCCCCGGCCCGGGAGCCGGGGCACTGAAGACGGCCGAAGGGTTCAGGCCGCCGGCCGGAAACAGGCGACGACGGTCTTGCCGTGCGGGCAGGGGCGGGTCTCCCACGAGTCGGCGAGGGCGTCGACGAGGAACATCCCCCGGCCGCCCAGGCGGTCGGTGCTCGGCTCCCGCGGCGCCGGCACCTCGCTGGAGGCGTCGTGGACGGCGATGTGCAGACAGCGGTTGTCCCAGGTGAGGATCAGCTGGGCGCTGCTGTGGGCGTGCCGGTGCGCGTTGGTGACCAGTTCGGAGACGGTCAGGAGCACCGCGTCCACCGTCTCCGGGGCGGTGGTGGTCCAGCCCAGGGCCTCCAGGTGAGCGCGCGCCCAGTCCCGGGCCGCCTTCACCTCGCTGTCCAACGGCAGTGAGCGTGCCCAGCCCACCGCCCGGAGCGATGTCTCGTCCACTGTGTGGCCTTCCTGTCGTCTGCGGGTGGACGCCGTCTACCCCCCGGACCGCCTTCGACGCGGCGCAAACCGGTCCGTCGCGCAGTCGGGCGACCGGTGGGCCGGATGTGACGCAGCTGACAGGAAAGAAGGGGGCGTGGGTTTTCCGAACAGGGGTATATGCAGCCCCGTGAACAGGGTGGTGAATGCGGTGGACATGCGATCCGTCCTCCTCGGCGGTGGGAGAAGGGTCTCGGATGCTGACGTGATACGGACGGCGGCGGCCCTCGACGGGGACGGTACGTGCATCGCCGAAGCCCGTCGTCTCGCGGCCCAATTTCTGACCCGGGTGCGGGCCGAACACGGACTGCCGGTCCCGGACCGGGCCATGGACCTGACCCAGCTGGTGGTCAGCGAACTGGTCACCAATGCACGCAAGTACGCCTCCGGGCCGATCCTGCTGGACCTGGCGGTCGACGGCGACGCGGTGGAGATCGCGGTCTGGGACAGCGATCCCGTGCTGCCGGTGGCGCGGGCCGCGGATCCGGGCCGGGTCGGCCAGCACGGTCTGGAGATCGTGATGGCCGTCGTCCAGGGCTTCGAGGTGCGGCGCGAGCCGGTGGGCAAACGCGTCATCGCCCGTGTCGCCCTGCTGGACGACCCGGCCGACGGCCCGACGAGACGCGGCGGCCGGTAGCCGGACGGGTGCCGCGCGGTTCCCGTCCGGCAGGGCGCGTACGGTGCGGTCCTGTACGGCGGGGCGCTTACGGTGCGGTCCCGTACCGCGGGGCGCGTGCGGCGCGGGCCGCCGCCGACGGCGGCGGCCACGGTTCCGGACGGCGTCCCGCCCGGACGGACCGTCAGGCCGCGAGGTCGCGCCGGTCGCCCATCACCACGACCGGGTGCCGGCTGGGGTCGAGCGTGCGCAGCAGCGTCCGCATCGCCGACTTGGACATGGACACGCAGGCCGAGGTGCCGCTGCCGTGGTCCATGTGCAGCCAGATGTTCCCGCCCTTGGTCTGCCCCAGGGGCCGCGTCGGGTCGTCGGGCGAAGTGCCCTTGACCCGGTTGTAGTCGATGGCGATGACGTAGTCGAAGTCGTGCCAGTACGCCTTGTTCCAGTAGCGCGGGGGCTGGAACGCGTCGGACCGGTTGTACGGCAGCTTCGCGCCCGGGTCAGCCAGCACGCCGCCCGCGTCGCTCAGCGTGAACACCCCGACCGGGCTGCGCTGGTCGTCCTCGTGGTGGTCGGTCGTCCAGCCCTTGCGCCCGTTGTGCGCCGCCCAGGACTGCGTGCGCTTCCAGGTGTCGCCCTGCTTGACGAAGAGTTCGACGGTGGCGGCGGGGGAGTCCGGACCGGTCCCGTAGACGGCGACGATCTGGCGGGAGTCGGCCGGGACGCGCTGCCACAGCCGGTCGCCGATCCCGGGCACCTGCTTCCAGGCGGTGCTGCGCGGCGCCGCGTCGTCGGTGCTCCCGCCGCCCCCCGCGCCGCCCGTCCCCTTCTTCCCCGAACCGCCGGAACCGCCGCAGCCCGCCAGGGACATCGTGACCGCACCGCACACGGCCACCAGAGCCGCTGTCCGCATCGCACCCCTTTTTCGCATGGGCCCATGATTCCACCGCGCCCTGTGCGCTCGGTCGGCGGCCCGGCCGTGGGCCGTCACCCGAATGGTCGTCCGTGGCGGCGTGGATGCGGCTGACCGGGTGTTTCCTGGAATCAGAGAGGCGTCCATCAAGGGAGCCGATCATGTATGAAATGTGTGCTGGAGTGGAAAAGCCCGGAGACGCGTTGGTATGGCACGTCATGGCCAAGAACACGGCCACGACGCTGTGCGGCCAGCGGCTCGGACAACGTGTCGACGGGGCGAGCGCACAGCGGGCCGGCCATTGTTCCACCTGCATGGCCCAGTTCGGGAAGCTGATGACCGCATCACCCGCCGTCGGTTCTCCCGCCGCCACGGACCGCTAGCCGTCCGTGGCGTGAAGGCCTGCTCGTCCGGGCGATGTCCGCGACGAGCAGGTCTTCTTCACTGTCCGGCAGGGTGCTGTCCGGCGCTTGCGGGTCAGGCGGCCGGTGCCGCCGCCCGGCGGGTCACTCCTCCCGGCGCCCGCGCAGACCGAGCACGGCGGTGAGCGCGCCCGCCGCGCACAGCACGCCCGTGGTCAGGGCGGCGGTGTGCAGACCGTTCACGAACGCGTGGCCGCTGCCCTCCACCACGGCCTCCCGCAGCCGCTCCGGCATGGCGGCGGAGACCGGCGCGACCCCCATGGCGACGGCGTCCTCGGCGCCCTGGAGCTGATGGGCCGTCCGCACCGGCACTCCGGCCGAGACGAGGGACGGACCGAGACTCGAACCGACCCGGCCGCTGATCAGCGACACCAGCACCGAGGTGCCGAGCGCCCCGCCGACCTGGAGCGAGGTGGCCTGCAACCCGCCCGCCACGCCGGCGTCCGCGACCGGGGCGTTGCCGACGATGGTGTCCGACGAGGCCGACATCACCATGCCGACGCCCAGACCCAGCGCGACGAACGGCGGCCACAGGGCGCCGTACCCGGAATCGGCGCCCCAGGTGAGCATCAGGAACGACGCCGCGCCCTGGAGCACCATGCCCAGCGGCATCGTCAGCCGGGCCGAGAAGCGTGCGGTCAGCGCGGCGCCGAGCGGCGAGGCGACGACCGAGGCGAGGCTCAGCGGCAGGGTCCGCACCCCCGCCTCGACCGGGGAGAATCCGCGGACGTTCTGCAGGTAGAGCATCACGAAGAAGATCGAGCCGAGCAGGACGAAGAAGTTCAGCCCGGTGAGGACGGCGCCGATGGTCAGCGCCCGGTTGCGGAACAGCCGCATCGGCAGCAGCGGAGCGGCCACCCGGGTCTCGTACCGGCCGAACAGGAGGATCACGACGAGCCCGGCCGCGATCGCGCCGAGGGTGCCGGCCGAAGTCCAGCCCCAGCTCTCGCCCTTGACCACGCCGAAGACGACCAGCAGCGCACCGGCGGCGAGCAGCGCCACGCCCGGGATGTCGAACTTCTCGCCGCGGGCGGCCTCGTTGCGGCTCTGCGGCAGCACCAGCGCGCTGACGACCAGGGCGAGGACGCCGATCGGGGCGTTGATGTAGAAGACCGACTCCCAGCTGACGTGTTCGACGAGCAGACCGCCGACGATCGGGCCGAGCGCGGTGGAGACGGAGGACACCATGGCCCAGATGCCGACCGCCATGCCGAACTTGCGCGGCGGGAAGACGGCGCGCAGCAGACCGAGCGTGTTGGGCATGAGCAGGGCGCCGAAGAAGCCCTGCACGGCGCGGAAGGCGATGACCGGGACGATGGCGCCGGACAGGCCGATGGCGACGGAGGCCGCGGTGAACCCGGCGACGCCGACGAGGTAGACGGTGCGGCGGCCGAGACGGTCGCCGAGCTTGCCGCCGAGGATGAGCGCGGCGGCGAGCGCGAGCAGGTAGGCGTTGGTCACCCACTGCAGGTCGGCCGTGGTGGCGTCGAGGTCGCGGCCGATCTCGGGATTGGCGATGGAGACGACCGAGCCGTCGAGACCGACCATGAACAGGCCGAAGGCCACGGCGGCGAGGGTCAGCCAGGGATTGGCGCGGCGGCCCGCCGCCGGCGTGGGCGAAGCGGCCGACGCGGTCGCGCTGGACGGAGACGTGACGCTGGGCGAGGACATGATGAGGACTGCCTTGCGTTCGGGAGGGCGGCACGGCACGCCCGCCCGCACCGCCGGCCGACGGAGGCCGGAGGACGTGCGGGAGGGGCGGGACGCGGGGCCCGGGAAGGGAAAGGAGAGGGAAAGCAGAAGGAGAGGACCACGCCTGAGGAACCCGGTGGCGGACCGGGCCGGTGGCGGGCCGTCGCGGCGCGGGGGAGTCAGGCCCGGCTGGTCGTCGGCCGCCGGTGCCCTGCGGACTTCGACGGTCTCGGACCCAGACTGGTCGTGGGCCGCGGACGCGCGGCCGGTGTCAGGCCGGGCCGGGCGCGGGCCGCAGGTGCGCGGTGAGGGAGGACAGCGCGCCGAGGGCGGAGCCCAGTGCGGCCATCTCGCCCTCGCCCAGATGGCGCATGGCGGTGGCGAGGTGGCGCTCGGCGAGGGCACGGGCCTCGGCGAGGTGCTCCCGGGCGAGGTCCGTGACGTAGAGATGCGCGACGCGTCGGTCGGCCGGGTCGGCGCGGCGCTCCAGCAGCCCCCGGCCGGTCAGCTGGGAGACGAGCGCGCTGACGTTGTTCGGCTTCATCAGCAGCGCCTCGGCCGCCTCCCGCACGGTGACGCCCTCCCGTTCGGCCGCCAGTCGCAGCAGGGCGAGCGGACCGTCGGGGAGTCCGGCGTGCGGGAAGTCCGCGCGGATGCGGTGGTCCAGGGCCCGGTGCAGCGCCGGCAGGGCGACCGCGAGGTGCGCGGCGGCGCTGTCGACGGGCGTACGGGTTCCTGGCATACGGGCGACCATAGATATGGGCCTATAGGTATGTCAAAAGAGGTAAGGCTCCGGGGATGCCCTTCGCCGTCCGTCCGGTCGTGCCGGGTGGGGCCCGGGAGCACACCGGGACGTGGGCCGGTCAACGCTTTGACCATCTTTTGGCAACGTGGCCCCATTTCGCATCCCCGCCTCGCCCGGTGGGTAACACTGAGCGGCGGAGGGGGGAGGCGCGCGGCGGCGCTGTTCCGTCGTGCCCGTCCCGAAGTGCCGCGCCGCCTTGGGGAAGGCGGCGGGGGGAGCAGTCGGGGGGATGCATGACGCAGTCGCTTCCGGGGCGGCGCCCGCTTCGCGAAGGGCCGTCCACCGAGGATCGGCGGCTTCCGGACGTCGTGATCGGCGCGGGTCCGTACGGCCTGTCGATCGCCGCGCACCTCAGGGCCGCGGGCCTCGCCGTCCGGGTCTTCGGCGAGGTCATGGGCAGCTGGCGGCACGCCATGGCGACCGGGATGTTCCTGAAGTCGACCCCGAACGCCGTCGACCTCTCGGTCCCGGAGCCCGGCGGACGGCTGGCGGACTTCCTGCGGGTGCACGGCGAACCGCGGCTGACCGAGCTGACCCCGATCCCGTGCGACGTGTTCGTCCGCTACGGCCAGTGGTTCCAGAAGCGGTACGTCGGCGAGGTGGAGCCGGCCCGGGTGGCGGCCGTCGAGCGGGCGGAGTCCGGCGCCGGATGCACCGTGCGGCTGGACGACGGACAGGAGTTCGCCGCGCGCGCCGTCGTCGTGGCCACCGGCCTGAACGGCCTGGCCCACATCCCCGAGGAACTGCGGCGGCTCGTGCCCGACGGCCCGGGCGTCCACGCCCCGGTCTCGCACACCAGCCAGCACGTCGACCTCTCCCGGTACGCGGGCCGATGCGTCGCCGTGGTCGGCGGCGGCCAGTCCGCGCTGGAGAGCGCGTCCCTGCTCCACGAGGCCGGCGCCCGGACGCAGGTGCTCGTCCGCGAGGCCGACCTGCTGTGGGGGGCGACGCCTGAGCCGGCCCGCGCGTGGCCGTACCGCCTGGTGCGGCCCACCTCGCCGCTGGGCGCCGGCTGGATCCTGGCCGGGGTCTGCGGCGCGCCGGGCGGCGTGCGGCGGCTGCCTCCGGCCGCCCGGCTGCTGCTGTTCCGGCGCGCGCTGCGGCCCTCGGGCGGGTGGTGGCTGCGCGACCGGGTCGAGGGGGTCGTGCCGGTGCGCACGTCGTGCCGCGTCGTCGGGGCCGAGACGGCCGGTTCCATCGTCCGGCTGGACCTCGCCGGACCGGGCGGCGCACGGGAGAGCGTCACCGCCGACCATGTACTGGCCGCCACCGGCTACCGGCTCGACCTCGGCGCCGTCCCCTTCCTGTCGCCGGACGTGCGCGGCGCCCTGCGGCTCGTACGCGGCTCGAAAGCGCCGCACCTGTCCGCCTCGTTCGAGTCGACGGTGCCGGGTCTGTACTTCGCCGGGTCCCTGTCCGCCCCGATGTTCGGCCCCATGATGCGCTTCGTGGCCGGCGCGGAGTTCGCGGCCACCCGCATCGCCCACCACCTGGCCCGCCGAACGGCCCCGCGCTGAGCGGCGGAACGCCCCGGCGGGCGTCCGGACGGCACCCCGCCGCCACGGGCACGGGGGGCATCGCGGCACCGGGACCCGCGCCGACCGGTTTGCCTAATACCTTTAGGGAGACGCATAATCCCTTCAGGTAACCATCGGGCGACCGGAAGGGAGTGTCTCGTCGTGCCGCGTGCTGGACTCACCACCGAACGCCTGGTCAGGGCCGGGGCCGAACTGGCCGACGAGGTCGGCTTCGACCAGGTGACCGTCTCGGCCCTCGCCCGACGCTTCGACGTCAAGGTCGCGAGCCTCTACTCCCACCTGAGGAACTCGCAGGACCTGCGGACCCGGATCGCCCTGCTCGCCCTGGAGGAACTGGCCGACCGCGCCGCCGACGCCCTGGCCGGACGGGCCGGCAAGGACGCCCTGGCCGCCTACGCGGACGTCCTGCGCGACTACGCGCGCCACCACCCCGGCCGCTACGCCGCGGCCCGGCTCCGCCTCGACCCCGAGACGGCCGCCGCGAGCGCCGGAGTGCGCCACGCGCAGATGACCCGGGCCCTGCTGCGCGGCTACGACCTGGCCGAACCCGACCAGACACACGCCGTGCGCCTGCTGGGCAGCGTCTTCCACGGCTACATCAGCCTGGAACTGGCCGGCGGCTTCAGCCACAGCGCCCCCGACGCGTCGGAGACCTGGACCTGGATCCTGGACCGCCTCGACACCCTGCTGCGCGGCGCCCCCACCCCCTGAACCCGCGACCGCTCCCCGCCGACGCTCCTCCGCGCCGCTCGCCTCCCTCCGTGCCGCGGCGCTCCTCCCGTGCCGCCGCGCGCCCGCACACCCCCGATCGACAGGCGAAAGACCATGGCCACCGGACCCCGACCCGACTGGATCACCACCCCCATCACCGCCGGCCTCCTGCGCGGCGCCCTCGACCTGGAACGCACCACGCACGGCGTCCTGCCGCACCGGCTGCCCGCCCGGGCCCGCGCCCAGTGCGCCGACGCACAGCTGGCCATGGCCGAGAGCCAGCCCTCCGGCGTACGACTGGCGCTGCGCACCCGCGCCACCGCCGTCGAACTGGACACCCTCCCCACCAAGCGCCGCTACGCCGGCCTCCCGCCCCGCCCGGACGGCCTGTACGACCTGCTCGTCGACGGCCGCCCGGCCGGCCAGGGCAGCGTGCCCAGCGGCAACACCCTCCACATCGACCTGGCCACCGGCAGTCTCGAACACCGGCCCGGCCCCGTGGGCACCGTCCGCTTCACCGGTCTGCCCGAGCGGGACAAGGACATCGAGATCTGGCTGCCGCACAACGAGACCACCGAACTCGTCGCGCTGCGCACCGACGCCCCCGTCGGACCCGCACCGGACCGGGGCCGCAGGGTGTGGCTGCACCACGGCAGCTCCATCAGCCACGGCTCCGACGCGGCGAGCCCGACCACCACCTGGCCCGCGCTCGCCGCCTCCCGCGCCGGCGTCGAACTGATCAACCTGGGCCTGGGCGGCAGCGCCCTGCTCGACCCGTTCACCGCGCGCGCCCTGCGCGACACCCCCGCCGACGTGATCAGCCTCAAGATCGGCATCAACCTCGTCAACGCCGACCTGATGCGGCTGCGCGCCTTCGGCCCCGCCGTCCACGGATTCCTCGACACCGTCCGCGACGGCCATCCCAGCACACCGCTGCTCGTCGTGTCGCCGATCCTGTGCCCCATCCACGAGGACACCCCCGGCCCCACCGCACCCGACCTGGCCGCCCTCGCCGCCGGACGGCCGCGGTTCCGGGCCGCGGGCGACCCGGCCGAGCGCGCGGCGGGCAAGCTCACCCTCGCCGTCATCCGCGACGAACTGGCCCGGATCGTGGAGCGGCGCGCCGCCGAGGACCCGCACCTGCACCACCTCGACGGCCGCGCGCTGTACGGCGAGGCCGACGCCGCCGAACTCCCGCTGCCCGACGAGCTGCACCCGGACGCCGCCACCCACCGCCGCATGGGCGAACGCTTCGCCGAACTGGCCTTCGCCGCGGGCGGTCCCTTCGCGGCACCCGACCTTTCGGCCCACGGGTGACATCGCGTCGCCGGGGAGGCGGGCGGACGGATGGCCGCTCCGGCGGGAGACCGACTCGAACGGGTGGCCGCCCCGGCCGGAGACCGACCGCGCCGACGAGGGGCCGCGGCGGGCCGGCCGGTCCCTCCGAGCAGCGCTCCTACCAGGGAACATATGTCCAGGCCGTGACGATTGGGGCAAAGGGATGCTAGAAAGGCCGGATGGCAGACCGTTTTGACCGTCTTCGACGGATCTCGGGGCGGTCGCTGGTGGGAAAGAGTCCGCGAAGTGTCGCCGGACAGGTGTTCATCCTCCAGGTGGCCCTCGTGGTGCTGCTGGTGGCCTGCGCCGTCTTCGCCCTTCTTCTGCAGTCCGAGCGGGACACCAGTGACGAGGCCAAGCGCCGCTCCATAGCCGTCGCCGAGACCTTCGCGCACTCCCCGGGGCTCCTCGGCGCACTCCGTTCGCCCGCCCCGTCGACCGCGCTCCAGCCGCTGACCGAGGCCGGCCGCAAGGCCGCGGGCGTCGACTTCATCGTGGTCATGGACACCCACGGCATCCGCTACACCCATCCCATGCCGGACCGCATCGGCCAACGCTTCGTCGGCACGATCGGACCGTCCCTGGCCGGGAAGGTCCACACCGAGAGCGTGCACGGGCCGCTCGGCCAGGAGGTTCAGGCCGTCGTCCCGGTCAAGGACTCCGGCGGCCACGTGGTCGCCCTGGTCTCCGCCGGCCTCAAGGTCAGGAACGTGACCAGCCAGGTGAACCGGCAGATACCGATCATCCTCACCGCCGGAGCCGGCGCCCTCGGCGTGGCCACCGCCGTCACGGCGCTGGTGAGCAGGCGGCTGCGCCGCCAGACCCACAGTCTGGCCCCGGACGAGATGACCCGCATGTACGACCACCACGACGCCGTGCTGCACTCGGTGCGCGAAGGGGTGCTCATCATCGGCGGCGACGGCCGGCTGCTGCTGGCGAACGACGAGGCCAAACGGCTCCTGGACCTGCCCGCCGACGCCGAGGGCGGCCACGTGGCACGGCTGCCGCACCTGGAACCGGAGATGGCCGCGCTGCTCGCCTCGGGCCGCGAGGCCACCGACGAGGTGCACCTGGCGGGCGGTCTGCTGCTCGCCGTCAACCAGCGGCCCACCGACCGCGACGGCGGCCCCGAGGGCACCGTCGTCACCCTGCGGGACTCCACCGAACTCCAGGCCGTCTCCGGCCGCGCCGAGGTCGCCCGTGAGCGCCTCAAGCTCCTCTACGACGCCGGCCTCGGCATCGGCACCACCCTCGACGTGGCCCGCACCGCCGACGAACTCGCCCAGGTCGCCGTCCCGCGCTTCGCCGACTTCGTCACCGTGGACCTCGCCGACGGCGTGCTGCACGGCGAGGAACCCGCCGGGACCGCCACCGGCATGCGCCGCATCGCCGTGCACGGCGTCCGCGACGACCACCCGCTCTACGAGCGCGGCCGGCTGATCGACTTCCTGCCCTCCACGCCCCAGGCCCGCGGCTACGGCACCGGCCGCCTGGAACTGGTGCCCGACCTCTCCTCGGCCCCCGGCTGGCAGGTCCAGGACCCCGAACGCTCCCGGGAGATCGTCGACTACGGCATCCACTCCCTCATCTCCGCCCCGATCAAGGCCCGCGGCGTCGTCCTCGGCGTGGCCAACTTCTGGCGCTCCAAGGAACACGGCCCCTTCGACGAGGAGGAGCTCTCGCTCGCCGAGGAACTGGTGGCCCGCGCCGCCGTCAGCATCGACAACGCCCGCCGCTACACCCGCGAGCACGCCCTCGCCGTCACCCTCCAGCGCAGCCTGCTGCCCCGCGCCCTGCCCGAACAGAGCGCCATCGAGGCCGGCTACCGCTATCTGCCCGCCCAGTCCGGCGTCAGCGGGGACTGGTTTGACGTGATCCCGCTGCCCGGCGGCCGGGTGGCGCTGGTCGTCGGGGACGTGGTCGGCCACGGCCTGCACGCGGCCGCCACGATGGGCAGGCTGCGCACCGCCGTGCACAACTTCTCCACCCTGGACCTGCCCCCCGACGAACTGCTGTGCCACCTCGACGACCTCGCCGGCCGCATCGACCAGGACGAGGCCAGCACCGAGGCCGCCGCGGCCGTCGTCGGCGCGACCTGCCTGTACGCGGTCTACGACCCCGTCACCCGCCGCTGCGCCATGGCCCGCGCCGGACACCTCGCGCCCGCGCTGATCGCCCCCGACGGCGAGGTCACCTTCCCCGACCTGCCCTTCGGACCGCCGCTGGGCCTGGGCGGCATGCCCTTCCGCACCGCCGAACTGGAGCTGGAAGAGGGCACCCAGCTCGCCCTGTACACCGACGGCCTCATCGAGGACCGCAGCCGCGACCTGGACGAAGGCATGGAACTGCTGCGCCAGGCCCTGGCCGGGCATCCCGGCCGGTCCCCGGAGCAGAGCTGCCAGGCCGTCCTGGACGCGCTGCTGCCCGCCCGGCCCAAGGACGACGTCGCCCTGCTCATCGCCCGCACCCGGGCACTGCCGGCCGACCGGATCGCCGACTGGGACGTGTCGCCCGACCCGGCCGCCGTCGCCGGCACCCGCGCCGCGGCCTGCGCGAAGCTCGACGAGTGGGGCCTGTCGGAGCTGACGTTCAGCATCGAACTCGTCCTGAGCGAACTCGTCACCAACGCCATCCGCTACGGCTCCGAACCGATCCACGTCCGGCTGATCCACGACCGCACCCTCATCTGCGAGGTGTCCGACGGCAGCAGCACCGCCCCGCACCTGCGGTACGCGGCCACCACCGAGGAGGGCGGCCGGGGCCTGTTCCTGGTGGCGCGGATGACCGAGCGCTGGGGCACCCGCTACACCCCCGAGGGCAAGGTGATCTGGGCCGAACTCGCCCTGCCCGGGACCAGCGGAGCGGCGGACCCGGCCTTCCCCGGTCTCGACGCCCTGCTGGCACTCGACGACGCGATGGACGACGGGATCTAGGAACGGGCCACCGAGACGATCACCTCCCGCAACCGCTCGACGTACAGCCGCATGTTCTTGTACGCGACGTCGGTGTCCGGGTACCGGCTCGCGAACTGCATGCCCTCGTGCAGCCGGTTGACCCACGCGCACACCTGGTCCCCGTACGACACCCTGATCAGGCCGTACGCCTTCAGCTCGGTCCAGCGCTCGGAGCCGGGCACCGCCCGGGCGTCGACGTAGGAGACGATCGAGTACAGGTCGGGCGAGGTCGGGCGGAAGTCCGCGCCCAGCAGGCGCAGCACCCGGGCCAGCGGCATCCGGGACAGCGACCGGTTGGCCCGCAACTGGTCGCTCACCACCCGCAGCAGGCCCTGGAAGTCCGACGCCCTGGCCGTGTCGATCTCCACGGGGGCGCCGCCGACGTACCAGCCCACGGAATCCATCCACTGGGACTTCCTCCTGGTGTGGAAGGGGACGACCGTCCGGTAGACCGGCTGGTCGCCGATCTCCTGGACGATCAGGCTGGTGGCCGCCAGGATCCCGACCAGGCTCCCGCCGAAGGGCCGGCAGTGGGCCTCGAACGCGGTCGCGTCGTCGGCGTTCACGAGCATCTCGTGCATGAGCTTCTGGCGGGGCAGCTCCCCGTCCGGGTCCAGCCCGAGATCGAGCGGGAAGTTCGGCAGCCGGCCGTCGCAGCGGCCGATGAACTCCCGCCAGCGCCCGACGATCTCGTCGGTGGCGTCCATCTCGTCCGCGCTGGCCCGCTCGGTCCGGCAGAAGTCGACGTAGCTGCCGACCGGCCCGCGCTCGGCGCTGCCGCCCTCCAGACCCGCGGTGTACAGCTCGTGGATCTCGGCCGGGATGCGGTACACGGAGTAGGCGTCCACGTTGCTGTGGTCGAACGCCATGTACACGCTCGCGCCGTCGTCCCTGACGACCGCGGCGAACAGGAAGTTCGGCCAGCGCAGCGCGTCCGCCGTCACGTCGAAGCGGTCCTGGAGATGCCGCACCAGCACCTCCGGGTCGGTGAAGTCCCCGACCGTCTCGCGGTGCAGCGCCACGTCCCGGGCGTCGAGGGTGAAGCGGCGCATGTCGTCGCCGGACCAGCGGAAGCCGCTGCGCAGCGTCTCATGGCGGAGCATCCAGCCACGCAGGGCGTCGCCGAGCACGTCGAGATCGATTCTGCCCGGGATGTCGAACGCCGAGCCCAGCCAGGTCGGCACGAACAGACCGTCCTTCCGCACGGTCCTGGCCGTACGGATGTGCGACTCCTGGATGTAGGCCGGTGGCCGGGAGTCGTCCGGCAGTCCGGTCGCGGCCTCGACGGCCGCCGGATCGAGGGTCCACTCGACCAGCCGTCCGGGCCGGACCTCGCAGCGCTGGATGTCGGTGATACGCAAGGGATGCCTCCGTTGCAGAGGGGGTACAGGGAAGCAACTGCGTAAAGGCGCAAGTGGTTGCGGTCGGGTCGGCGCGCAGGCGGCTGATCATAAGTTCGCGGGGCGCGGACGGGGTGACGGGACGGGTTGTCTCGGCTCGGTCGCCGTGGCTGGAGTTCCTCATGACTCCAGCGTGCCCTGCGTCGCCCTCTCGTCACTATCGGTGACATCCCTGGGCGTACCCCGAAAGACGTCAGGGTGGAACCCCGACGCGAAGGACCTCACTCGGGATCGAGGCGGGAGCTCCCCCCGTGTGACCCGCCCCCGGCCACGGAAGCGTCAGGAGTAGGCCGTCCGGGTGCATTTCACCCGACGGTTGGGCCATCTCGGCGACAGCGCGGCGCCGTTCTCCGGACCCGCAGCGCGAGGATGGTGCGGAGCCCTGCGGGCAGCCCCGCGGAACTCACGCATCCGAGTCTTGAGAGAAAGCGTGTCACGGGCCGCATGACAGACGTTCAGCAGCACTCCGCGGCGGAAACCGCCGGTCCTCCCCGTCGTCGCCTGCGGCCCGGAGCCGTGGTGGTGAAATGGGTGACGACCACCGATCACAAGACGATCGGCTCCCTCTACCTGATCACCTCCTTCACGTTCTTCGTGATCGGCGGCATCATGGCGCTGCTGATGCGCGCGGAACTGGGCCGCCCGGGTCTGCAGATCATGTCGACCGAGCAGTTCAACCAGCTGTTCACCATGCACGGCACGGTCATGCTGCTGATGTTCGCGACGCCGCTGTTCTCCGGCTTCACGAACTGGATCATGCCGTTGCAGATCGGCGCCCCGGACGTCGCCTTCCCCCGTCTGAACATGCTCGCCTACTGGCTGTACCTGTTCGGCTCGGTGATCGCCGTGGCGGGCTTCCTCACCCCCGACGGAGCGGCCGACTTCGGCTGGTTCGCCTACTCGCCGCTGACCAGCGCCGAGCACTCGCCCAACGTCGGCGGCGACATGTGGATCATGGGCCTGGCCTTCTCCGGCTTCGGCACCATCCTCGGCTCGGTCAACTTCATCACCACCATCATCTGCATGCGCGCGCCGGGCATGACCATGTTCCGCATGCCGATCTTCGTGTGGAACGTGCTACTCACCAGCCTGCTGGCGATCATGGTCTTCCCGATCCTGGCGGGCGCGCTGTTCGCGCTGGAGGCCGACCGCAAGTTCGGCGCCCACGTCTTCGACGCCGCCAACGGCGGAGCCCTGCTGTGGCAGCACCTGTTCTGGTTCTTCGGCCATCCCGAGGTCTACATCATCGCGCTGCCGTTCTTCGGCATCGTCACGGAGATCATCCCGGTCTTCGCCCGCAAACCGATCTTCGGCTACATGGGCCTGGTGGGCGCCACGATCTCCATCGCGGGCCTTTCCCTGACGGTGTGGGCGCACCACATGTTCGTCACCGGCGGCGTGCTGCTGCCGTTCTTCTCCTTCCTCAGCTTCCTGATCGCGGTGCCGACCGGGGTGAAGTTCTTCAACTGGACCGGCACCATGTGGAAGGGCTCGCTGTCCTTCGAGACACCGATGCTCTGGGCGACCGGCTTCCTGATCACCTTCCTCTTCGGCGGTCTCACCGGCGTGCTGCTCGCCTCGCCGCCGCTGGACTTCCACGTCTCCGACAGCTACTTCGTGGTGGCGCACTTCCACTACGTGGTGTTCGGCACGGTCGTCTTCGCGATGTTCGCCGGCTTCTACTTCTGGTGGCCCAAGTGGACCGGCAAGATGCTGGACGAGCGCCTGGGCAAGATCAACTTCTGGACGCTGTTCGTCGGCTTCCACACCACCTTCCTGGTGCAGCACTGGCTGGGCGTCGAAGGCATGCCGCGCCGGTACGCCGACTACCTGGCGGCCGACGGCTTCACCGCGCTGAACATGGTCTCCACCATCGGCTCCTTCATCCTGGGCCTGTCCCTGCTGCCGTTCTTCTACAACGTGTGGAAGACGGCCAAGTACGGCAAGAAGGTCGACGTGGACGACCCGTGGGGCTTCGGACGCTCGCTGGAGTGGGCGACCTCCTGCCCGCCGCCCCGGCACAACTTCGTCACCCTGCCCATGATCCGCAGCGAGTCCCCGGCGTTCGACCTGAACCATCCCGAGGTCTCGCTCACGGACAAGCGGGAGAACATGGGCCTGCCGGCATGACGGACGCGGCGGGCCGCACCGGCGAGGACGCGGGGCCGGCCGGCGGCGACGTGGTCAACCAGGTGGAGGGCTATCTGCTGTGGCAGGCCCGGATCACCGAGGCCGAGGAGCGGGCCCGCGCCTTCACCGAGCCCCTGGAGTGGCTGACCACCGCCCAGCGCGAGCAGATCGAGGAGCACTACGTCCGCGACTGCCTGAACCGGGCGAAGGCGGATCTCCAGCGCGTCGCGGACCGCTGCCGGGCGCTGCGCGGCGAGTACGAGGAGCGCTACCGC
This sequence comes from Streptomyces similanensis, assembly GCF_039543625.1. Lineage (NCBI taxonomy): Bacteria > Bacillati > Actinomycetota > Actinomycetes > Kitasatosporales > Streptomycetaceae > Streptomyces > Streptomyces similanensis. Next base: position 45,253 of record NZ_BAABKC010000049.1, read on the forward strand.
CAGCTCCGCGCCCGCTGCCTGGCCTTCGTCATCGCCGGCGTGGCCGTCGTCGCGGCCGCCGCCCTCCTCGCGGTGGCGGTCACCCAGTCCTGACCGAGGCCCGGGTGGGAGGCGCCCGGCGGCCTCACAGCTGCTTGCGGACGCCGGGCTCCCGCGGCAGCCGGGCGTGCTGGTCGCCCAGGTCGCTCTCGATGGCCCGCCTGGCCTCCCCGCGCCGCCGGATCGGCAGCACCGTACGCTGCCGCAGGTCCTCGACGAGGAACGCGGTGCCCGCGTAGCAGGCCAGCGCCACCAGCAGCGAGGCGGCGGCGCCGTTGGCCAGTTCGAACGCGTGCGGCGCGCCGAGCTGGTACGCCGCGGCGAGGGCCGCGCGCAGCGTCGACACGCTCAGCACCACGCCCAGCAGCGTCTTGCCGAGGAAGCCGGTGACGGCCAGGGGCAGCAGCATCAGGGCGAAGGCGCTCAGGAACATCCCGACGGCGGCACTGGTCGACTGCGTGGGCGCGACGATGTGCAGCACGCCGAGCGCCGCCCACGACGCGGCGAACAGCCCGAGCGCCGCCGCGGCGGCCGTGTCCCGGGCCAGGAAGGCCATCACCGCGGCGAGGAACTGCACCGGGAAGACGAAGACCGCCAGCAGGACGCCCAGCGGGCGGATCTGGTCGCCGCCGATCGCACCGAGCGCCGCCCCCGCGGTCAGCGCCATGCCGATGCCGAAGGAGAAGAAGCCCAGCGGCAGCGGGTTGCCGTACGGCCGGACGGTGATCGTGGCGGCCTCGGAGCCGTTCGCCGACGCCGGAGGGGGGATCATGCCCGCCGCGTACCCGTCGCCTCCGGTGGAAAACGCCGGGGCTGGCCTGCTGTGACGCCGGTGCGGCCGCCCCGGCCGGGCTCTCAGGCGCCGACGGCGGCGCGCGCCGCGCCGTGCAGGTGTTCCAGGGCGTCGAGGACCAGGGTGCGCCGGTGCCAGGACAGCCAGCGGCCCACCGTCCGGCCCATCTTCTCCAGCGCCTCGTACTGGGCCCGGGGCAGGTCGGACAGCGTCCGGGCGTGGTGGGTGGAGACGATGCCGGCGAGCCGCCCGTCGTCGGTCAGCAGGGGCACGCTGTGGCAGGCGCGGCTGCCGGCGTCGAGGATGACCTGCCGGGACGCCTCGTCGAAGACGGGCGCGGTGGCCACGTCGCGCACCGTCACCTGGCACTGTCGGCGGGCCGCCTGGGAGCAGGACGTGGTCGCGTGGTCGACGAAGGTGAAGAAGTCCGTGAACCGGCGCGGCAGGCCCGCGTGCTTCTCCATCCGCAGGACCCCGCCCTCGGCGAGCTGGAGGTTGCCCATCGACGTCCCGGTGACGGCCAGCGCCCGGTGCAGGGCGGCCTTGAGGACCGCGCCGTGCTGCGTGCTCGCGTGCCGGTCCAGCTCCAGGTCCGGCAGCGGCGGCGAGCCGTGCCGGGCGCGGCCGGGAAACCACACGGCGGCGCCGTCGGGCGGCGGGGGACTGGAGGCCAGCGCGTCGGCGAGCGTGTGCAGCTTGACGTTGTGGGTCTGCGACGCCCGCCGCAGCAGCGCGAACCCCTCGTCCGGCGAGGCCAGCCGGTAGCGCTCGACCAGCACGCGCTGGGCCGCCGCCACCGTGGCGTGCGCGAGCAGCCGGTTGCGTGAGTGCGACGGCGCCGCGTCGGCGGGTGCCGCCTGCGACGCCGCCCCCGGTGCGTCCGTCGCGTCCGTTTCGCGGCGGGCCGCCGTCGCGGGCAGCCGGCGTTCGGACAGCGAGCTCACGGTGCGACTCCTTGGGGGACCGGTGGACGACGGCGTTCTGCTTGCCCCTACCCCGAGCGCTCACGGGAACACAGGCCGTGGCCGGCGCGTGAGAAGGGGAGGTACGGGTGGAACCTCGCGCGGAGCCGGACAGAAGCGCGGGGCGCGGAACGCGGCGAGTCAGGGGCCGCCGCCGAGGCCGAGCCGCCGGGCGCCGTGCTCCGGGACACCGGCGCGGCGCCCCGGGACGGGGGTGCGCCGGGGGTGTCCGGAAGAGGCGGGCGCCCGGGGCCCGAGCCGTCCTACCGGTGCGCCTGCCGCCTGTCACCGGGGGAAGATGAGATCGCGAGCGCAAGCACGATCGAATCGAGGAGTGGGTGTCATGCAGCAGGAACGTGCGGGCAAGCCGGCCGGGCCCGAGGACCTGATCGACGTGGCCCGGCTGGTGACCGCGTACTACGCGCTCCACCCCGACCCGGCCGACCCGGGCCAGCGCGTGGCGTTCGGCACCTCCGGGCACCGCGGGTCCTCCCTGGCGGCCGCGTTCAACGAGGACCACATCGCCGCGACCAGCCAGGCCATCTGCGAGTACCGCGCCGGACAGGGCACCGACGGGCCCCTCTTCCTCGGCGCGGACACCCACGCCCTGTCCGAGCCCGCCAAGGTCACCGCGCTGGAGGTGTTCGCCGCCAACGACGTGACCGTGCTCATCGACAGCGCGGACGGCTACACCCCCACCCCGGCGGTCTCGCACGCCATCCTCGCCCACAACCGGGGCCGCACCTCCGGCCTCGCCGACGGCGTGGTGATCACCCCCTCGCACAACCCGCCCGCCGACGGCGGCTTCAAGTACAACCCGCCGAGCGGCGGCCCGGCCGGCTCGGACGCCACCTCCTGGATCCAGGACCGCGCCAACGAGATCATCGCGGCCGGTCTGAAGGACGTCCGCCGCATCCCGTACAGCAGGGCGCTGGCGGCCCCGGGCACCGGCCGCCACGACTACCTGGACGCCTACGTCCGCGACCTGCCGAACGTGCTCGACCTGGACGCGGTCCGGGACGCGGGCGTGCGCATCGGCGCCGACCCGCTGGGCGGGGCCTCCGTCGCCTACTGGGGCCGCATCGCCGAGCAGCACCGCCTCGACCTGACCGTGGTCAACCCGCTCACCGACCCCACCTGGCGGTTCATGACGCTGGACTGGGACGGCAAGATCCGGATGGACTGCTCCTCGCCGTACGCGATGGCCTCGCTCATCGAACAGCGCGACCGCTTCCAGATCGCCACCGGCAACGACGCCGACGCCGACCGGCACGGCATCGTCACCCCGGACGGCGGGCTGATGAACCCCAACCACTACCTCGCCACCGCCATCGGCTACCTCTACGCCCACCGCACGCGGTGGCCCGCCGGAGCGGGCGTCGGCAAGACCCTGGTCTCCTCCGGCATGATCGACCGGGTCGCCGCCGACCTCGGCCGCCGGCTCGTCGAAGTCCCGGTGGGCTTCAAGTGGTTCGTGGACGGACTGGTCGACGGCTCGCTCGGCTTCGGCGGCGAGGAGTCCGCGGGGGCGTCCTTCCTGCGCCGCGACGGCTCGGTGTGGACCACCGACAAGGACGGCATCATCCTGGCCCTGCTCGCCTCCGAGATCACGGCCGTCACCGGGAGGACGCCCTCCCAGCACTACGCCGAACTCACCGCGCGCTTCGGCGAACCCGCCTACGCCCGCATCGACGCGCCGGCGACCCGGGAGGAGAAGGCCCGCCTCGCCAAGCTGTCCCCGGCGCAGGTCACCGCCGACACCCTCGCCGGCGAGCCGGTCACCGCCGTGCTCACCGAGGCGCCGGGCAACGGCGCGGCGATCGGCGGCATCAAGGTCGCCACCGAGAACGCCTGGTTCGCGGCCCGCCCTTCGGGCACGGAGGACGTCTACAAGATCTACGCCGAGTCGTTCCACGGCCCCGACCACCTCGGCCAGGTCCAGGACGAGGCGAAGCAGGTCGTGCTGACGGCGCTCGGCGGCTGACCGGCAGGGCGCGGCCCCCGCCCGCCGCGGAAGGGTTCCGGGCGGCGCCGGCCGCGTTCCGGAGCCCCGTACGCTCCTTGCCGTCCCCGTCCCCGTCCCCGCCCCCCGTCCCCCTTCGGTCGGTCCACGACGCCGGCCGCGACATGTGCCGCCCCACGGCCCGCACGTGTCGTGGTCGGCGTCGCGGCGTTCCGCCCGCTTCGTCAGCTTCATCCACGGCGCCCCCGCTTCGTCCACGGCGCCGCCGTCACCTTCCCGTCTCCCGGCGGAGGACGGCGGAGCGGGCGGACCGGGCCGCCCCAGACTTTCATCCTTCGTTTTCTTGAACTCCTCATGTTTAAGACGGTAGGTTCTGGGCTCATGACGGCAGCCCAGCGACCCGCCACCGCACAGGAGTTGCGCGGTGCCGGCCTCAGGGTGACGGCCGCCCGCGTCGCCCTCCTGGAGACCGTCCGCCAGGGTGACCACCTCGACGCCGAGGCCATCGCCGCCGGGGTGCGCGACCGGGTCGGACACGTCTCCCTGCAGGCCGTGTACGAGGCCCTGCGCGCGCTCACCGCGGCCGGACTCGTCCGCCGCATCGAACCGGCCGGCAGTCCGGCCCGGTACGAGGGGCGCGTCGGGGACAACCACCACCATCTCGTGTGCCGGTCGTGCGGCGCCGTCGCCGACGTGGACTGCGCGACCGGCGAAGCACCCTGCCTCACCGCCGCCGACGACCACGGCTTCTCGATCGACGAGGCCGAGGTCATCTACTGGGGCCTGTGTCCCGGATGCGCCACCGCCCGCAGTTCCTGAGCACCGTGTTCCGCCCAGCTTGGAAGGATGCACATGTCCGAGAACCACGACGCAATCGTCACCGACCCCAAGACGGAGGGAACGGGCGGCTGCCCGGTCGCGCACGGTCGCGCCCCGCACCCGACCCAGGGCGGCGGAAACCGCCAGTGGTGGCCGGAGCGGCTCAACCTGAAGATCCTCGCCAAGAACCCGGCGGTGGCCAACCCCTACGGTGACGGCTTCGACTACGCCGAGGCGTTCCAGTCCCTCGACCTGCCGGCCGTGAAACGGGACATCGCCGAGGTGCTGACCACCTCCCAGGACTGGTGGCCCGCCGACTTCGGCCACTACGGCCCGCTGATCATCCGGATGGCCTGGCACAGCGCCGGCACCTACCGCATCAGCGACGGGCGCGGCGGCGCCGGCGCCGGCCAGCAGCGCTTCGCCCCCCTCAACAGCTGGCCCGACAACGCCAACCTCGACAAGGCCCGCCGCCTGCTGTGGCCGGTCAAGAAGAAGTACGGCCGCAACCTGTCGTGGGCCGACCTGCTGATCCTGGCCGGCAACGTCGCCCTGGAGTCGATGGGCTTCGAGACCTTCGGCTACGCCGGCGGCCGCGAGGACGTGTGGGAGCCCGAGGAGGACGTCTACTGGGGTCCCGAGACGACCTGGCTGGGCGACGAGCGCTACACCGGCGACCGGGAGCTGGAGAGCCCCCTCGGCGCGGTCCAGATGGGTCTGATCTACGTCAACCCCGAGGGTCCCAACGGCAACCCGGACCCGATCGCCGCGGCCCGCGACATCCGCGAGACGTTCCGCCGGATGGCGATGAACGACGAGGAGACGGTCGCCCTGATCGCGGGCGGCCACACCTTCGGCAAGGCCCACGGCGCGGGCGACGCCGACCACGTCGGCCTCGACCCCGAGGCGGCCGGTCTGGAGGAGCAGGGCCTCGGCTGGCGCAACACCCACGGCACCGGCAAGGGCGGCGACACGATCACCAGCGGCCTCGAGGTGACGTGGACGCCCACCCCGACCCAGTGGGACAACACCTTCTTCGAGACCCTTTTCGCCTACGAGTGGGAGCTGTTCAAGAGCCCCGCCGGAGCGAACCAGTGGCGGCCCAAGGACGGCGCCGGCGCGGGCACCGTGCCCGACGCCCACGACCCGGCCGTGCGGCACGCGCCGACGATGCTGACCACCGACCTCTCGCTCCGCTTCGACCCGGTCTACGAGCCGATCTCGCGGCGCTTCCTGGAGAACCCGCAGGAGTTCGCGGACGCCTTCGCCCGCGCCTGGTACAAGCTGACCCACCGCGACATGGGCCCGGTCGCCCGCTACCTGGGTCCCGAGGTGCCCGCCGAGACGCTGCTGTGGCAGGACCCGCTGCCGGAGCGCGCCTACGAGCTGATCGACGCCGAGGACGTCGCCGCGCTCAAGACGAAGATCCTCGCCACCGACCTGCCGGTGTCCGAACTGGTCTCCGTCGCCTGGGCGTCGGCCTCCTCCTTCCGCGGCAGCGACAAGCGCGGCGGCGCCAACGGCGCGCGCATCCGGCTGGAGCCGCAGCGCGGCTGGGAGGTCAACGACCCCGACCGGCTGGCGACGGTGCTGCGCGCCCTGGAGGGCGTCCAGGAGGCGTTCAACGCGGCGCAGAGCGGCGGCAAGCAGGTCTCGCTCGCCGACCTGATCGTCCTGGCCGGCGGTGTGGGCGTGGAGCGGGCGGCCAAGGAGGCCGGCTTCGAGGTCGAGGTGCCCTTCACGCCGGGCCGCGTCGACGCCGCGCAGGAGCAGACGGACGTCGAGTCGTTCGCCGCGCTGGAGCCGACGGCGGACGGCTTCCGCAACCACCTCGGCAAGGGCAACCGGCTCCCGGCCGAGTACCTGCTGCTGGACCGGGCCAACCTGCTCACCCTCAGCGCCCCCGAGCTGACGGTCCTCGTCGGCGGTCTGCGCGTCCTGGGCGCGACCCACCAGCGCTCGCAGCTCGGCGTCCTCACCACGACGCCGGGCGTGCTGACCAACGACTTCTTCGTCAACCTGCTCGACCTCGGCACGGAGTGGAAGGCGACGTCCTCGGACGCGACCGCCTTCGAGGGCCGTGACGCGGCCACGGGCGAGGTCAAGTGGGCCGGCAGCCGCGCCGACCTCGTCTTCGGGTCCAACTCCGAGCTGCGCGCGGTCGCCGAGGTGTACGCGAGCGACGACGCCAAGGAGAAGTTCGTGAGCGACTTCGTCGCGGCCTGGACCAAGGTCATGAACCTCGACCGGTTCGACCTGGTGTGACCGTGCGGCAGTGAGGACCGTGGGGGCCGGCCGGCGACGGCCGGCCCCCACGCGTCCGTCCTCCGGCGGGCCGTGCGCGCGCCCGGGCGGTCAGTGGCCGCCGCGGGGCGGTTCGCAGCCGGTGCCGTCCGGGTAGCCGCCGAAGGCGTCCGTCTCGGCGGCCACCCGGTTCAGGGAGCCCTCCAGGCACATGGTGGACGCGTCGATCAGGAAACTGACGGCCTGGTCGCCGTTGGCCGAGGACTCCACCTTCCCGGCCGGGTACCCGAGAGCGGTGAGCGCCTCGCGGGTGTGCTCCGGGTCGAAGTCGCGGCGCTCGCTCAGCGGCCGCAGGGCCTTCTCGATGCGGGCGGCGGCCGCGAGGCCGGCGCAGCGCGCCCGGCCGTGCAGCGGGATGGGCACCCGGAAGCCGTGGTTCTCGGCGTAGTGGTCCGGGGGCAGTTCGCCGGAGCCCGTGGCGGTCGGCGTCGGGGTGGGGCTCTCGCCCGGACACGGGACGTCGGCGGGCCCGCTCGGGGCGGCCGCGGAGGTCCGCGCGGACCCGGCCGCGCCGCCGGCGTCGTCGTCGGACGACTGGGTCCCGCAGCCCGCCGCCAGCACGGCGAGCACCGCCACCGCCGCCGGCAGCGCCCCGGCCGCGGCCCTGGTCCTTCTCGGCTTGGTCATGCCGCGATCGTTCCCGCTGTCGCCGCGGGTGTCATGAGTACCCCTACTCATCCGTTTCGCGCCGCTCACGTCACCTTGTGAACACCGTGACCGGCCCGCTCGGGCCCCTTCTCATCAAGGCTTGAAAGATTCCCGTGTCCGAAGGCTTGCCGCACCACAGGTCTCATCAGTTAAATCAAGACGTGAACTAAGCGACTGGCGCGAGTCGTTGAGCCGTACTCTCCCTACCTTCTGCGCGCCTGTCGCCGACCCCTCTCGATTCGCACCCGCAGGGACCCCCATGAGACCAAGATCCCTGGGTGTCGCGCTGGCCGCACTGGCAGCGCTCATCACCCTCCCCGCACACGCCCCGTCCGCGGCGGCCGCCGAGATACCGCTGTCCCAGGGCAGGACCGCCACCTCGTCCTCGACCGAGAACGGCGGCACCCCCGCCGCCTTCGCCGTCGACGGGGACACGGGCACCCGCTGGTCCTCGGCCGCCACGGACGACCAGTGGCTCCAGGTGGACCTCGGCGCCTCGGCCTCGGTCACCAAGGTCGTCCTCAACTGGGAGGCCGCCTACGGCAAGGACTACAAGGTCCAGATCTCCTCGGACGGCAGCGCCTGGACCGATCTGAAGAGCGTCACCGGCGGCGACGGCGGCACCGACAGCCTCGACGTCTCCGGCCAGGGCCGCTACGTCAGGATGTACGGCGTCCACCGGGCCACCCAGTACGGCTACTCCCTCTGGGAGTTCCAGGTCTTCGGCACCGCCGGCGGCGACACCGGAGGCGGCTCCACCGGCTCCTGCGACAGCGCCGACGCGGCCAAGGGCAAGCCGGCCTCCGCCTCCTCGACGGAGAACGCGGGCACCCCCGCCTCCGCCGCCTTCGACGGCGACACCGGCACCCGCTGGTCCAGCGCCGCCGCCGACCCGCAGTGGGTGCAGGTGGACCTGGGCTCGGTCCAGAACCTGTGCAAGGTGGACCTCAACTGGGAGGCCGCCTACGCCAAGAACTTCCAGATCCAGACCTCCTCGGACGGCAGCAGCTGGACCACGCTGAAGAGCGTCACCGGCGCGACCGGCGGCACCGCCTCCTACGACGTCAGCGGCTCGGGCCGGTACCTGCGTATCAACGGCACCGCGCGCGCCACCGGTTACGGCTACTCGCTGTGGGAGGTCGCCGTGCACACGACCTCGTCCGGCTCCACCGGTCCGGTCCAGGGCGGCGGCGACCTCGGCCCCAACGTGATCGTGGTCGACCCCTCCACCCCCAACCTCCAGCAGAAGTTCGACCAGGTCTTCTCCCAGCAGGAGTCCAACCAGTTCGGCTCCGGCCGCTACCAGTTCCTGCTGAAGCCGGGCACCTACAACGGCATCAACGCCCAGATCGGCTTCTACACCTCGATCTCCGGCCTGGGCCTGAACCCCGACGACACCCAGATCAACGGTGACGTGACCGTCGACGCGGGCTGGTTCAACGGCAACGCCACACAGAACTTCTGGCGTTCGGCGGAGAACCTCGCCATCACCCCGTCCAACGGCACCGACCGCTGGGCCGTCGCCCAGGCCGCGCCGTTCCGCCGCATCCACGTCAAGGGCGGCCTCAACCTCGCCCCGAACGGCTACGGCTGGGCCTCCGGCGGCTACATCGCCGACTCCAAGATCGACGGCACCGTCGGCCCGTACTCCCAGCAGCAGTGGTACACCCGCGACAGCTCGGTGGGCGGCTGGACCAACGGCGTGTGGAACATGACGTTCTCCGGCGTCCAGGGCGCCCCGGCGACCAACTTCGACTCCGGCCCGTACACCACGCTGGACAACACCCCCGTCTCGCGGGAGAAGCCGTTCCTCTACCTGGACGGCAGCACCTACAAGGTGTTCGTGCCCGCCAAGCGCACCAACGCGCGCGGCGTGTCCTGGCCGGCCAACGCGGGCACCTCCCTGCCGCTCGACCAGTTCTACGTCGTCAAGCCGGGAGCGACCGCCGCCACCATCAACCAGGCGCTCTCCCAGGGCCTCAACCTGCTGTTCACGCCGGGCGTCTACCACCTCGACCAGACCATCAACGTCACCCGCGCCGACACCGTGGTGCTCGGTCTCGGTCTCGCCACCATCGTGCCCGACCACGGCGTCGACGCGATGCACGTCGCCGACGTGGACGGCGTCAAGCTGGCCGGCTTCCTGATCGACGCGGGCTCCGCCAACTCCGACACCCTTCTCCAGATCGGTGCGGCGGGCTCCTCGGCCGACCACTCGGCCAACCCCACCACCATGCAGGACGTGTTCGTCCGCATCGGCGGCGCGGGCCCCGGCCTGGCCACCAACTCGGTCGTCGTCAACAGCAACAACGTGATCATCGACCACACCTGGCTGTGGCGCGCCGACCACGGCAGCGGCGTCGGCTGGGAGACCAACCGCGCCGACTACGGCCTGCGCGTCAACGGCAACGACGTCCTGGCCACCGGCCTGTTCGTCGAGCACTTCAACAAGTACGACGTCTACTGGGCCGGCGAGCGCGGCCGGACCATCTTCTTCCAGAACGAGAAGGCCTACGACGTCCCGAACGCCGCCGCCGTCACCCACGACGGCATCGTCGGCTACGCGGCCTACAAGGTCGCCGACACCGTCAACCAGCACGAGGCCTGGGGCCTGGGCAGCTACTGCAACTTCACGGCCGATCCCTCGATCGTCCAGCGCCACGGCTTCCAGGTGCCGGTGAAGTCCGGCGTCAAGCTGCACGACATCCAGGTGATCTCCCTCGGCGGCAAGGGCCAGTACGCCCACGTCGTCAACGACACGGGAGCGCCCACCTCCGGCACGGACACCGTGCCGTCCAAGGTGACGCTGTTCCCCTGATCCGGGGCGCCTGACCCACGGCACGGCAAGGGTGTGCGGCGAGCCGGTCTCCCGGCTCGCCGCACACCCGCGTCTCCGGCGGCCGCCGGAGCCGTCAGCGTCGCGTGCCGAGCGTCCGCAGGACGGCGTCCGCCATGGCCTGCTCACCCCGGGCGTTGGGGTGGGCGGGCGCGGCCGGCGCGGCGGGCCGCAACGGCTCGATCCAGCGGTCGGCCGGAGCCTTGCACATGTCGTGGCCGCGCGTGGGGCCGTAGGTGTCGACGTACTGGGCGCCGTTGACCGCGGCCACCAGGCGCAGCATCAGGTTCAGCCGCTTCTCGGTGTCGCGCAGGTACGGGAAGTCCCGCGCGGCGAACGGCACCGACGGGAAGCAGCCGCTGCCGTCGTCGGGCAGGAGGTCCGGGTAGCCGACGACGACCACCCGGGCGTGCGGGGACCTGGCGTGCACGGCCCGCAGCACCCGGTCCACCCGGGGAGCGGTGCGGGCGATGGTCAGCGTCAGCTGATCGATGCCCGAGGAGGAGGTGTAGGAGCGCCGGCACGGGTCGCCCGCCGGGTCCTGCACACCGAGGCGGGCGCAGGTGGCGATGATGGAGCCGAAGCCGACGTCGTTGCCGCCGATCTGGACCGTCACCAGGTCCGTGTCCCGGTCCAGCGCGTCGAGCTGGGGGCCGTTCGTGCCCTGCGGCCGCCACATGTCCTCGGTGGTCGCGCCCGAGCAGCTCACGTCTTGGAAGCCGGTCGTCGCGCGCTGCCGCGCCACCAGGGAGGGGTAGTTGCTGTCGGACCGGGCGCAGTTCGCGTCCACCTGCCGGGGGATGAGCGGCCCCGAGGTGTAGGAGTCGCCCAGCGACACGTACCGCTCGGCGCGCCCGGACGTCCCGCCGTGCGCGGCGGCCGGCGCCGTCGACGCGGCGAACAGGGCGCAGCAGCCGAGCGCCACCCCCGCGGCGGCCCGCCACCGACGTCCCCGCGTCCCTCGGCCCCGCTCCGCGTCGTTCCCCATGAACACCCTCCCCCTCGTCCCGGACACGGCTGAACCCGTCGCGGCACCGGCATCCGAGCACGGCCGCTCACGCGTTCGACTGGGCATGTATACCGCTCGGTATCTCCCCGGGGCCAGAGCCGGGTACGGGCGGAGCCGTCGCCCGCGTAGGATCAACCGCCGCTCATTCCACTCCACTTACCGAACAGGGCCATCATGCCCGTGGTCTTTTTTGGCTAGGAAACGATCGTGTGAAAGGGCGGCGGACACGTAAGGTGCCAGATGCACTCCGATGAACCGATACGGCGTGAGTTCCGAGGTCGGTGCCGCCCCGGAAGGAGACACCGACCGATGACCACCAAGGCGATGAAGTCGCTGCTCACCGCCCTGGCCCGGGAGGCGTCGAAGTCGATCCGGCGGCCGGCCGAACCCACGGCGGTCATGAACGGGTTCTGCCGCGCCATGAGCGTGCGCGTCGGCCGTCCCGTCCAACTGGTCCTGCGCGGCTTCCCGCCGGACGTCCCCGTCACCGGCCTGCGCCTGGACTGCGGAGACCGCTCGATCATCGTCGTCGAGGAACGCACCGCACCCGAAGCGCAACTGGTCATACTCGGACACGAGTTGTGGCACGAGGAGTGCGGCCACTGCGACCCGCACGGCGCCGACGTCCCGGCGGCCGCCCGCGCCCTGACCGCCGGCCGCTCGCCCGAGGCGGTGCGCCGGGCCGCGGAACGGATCCTGGCCGCGGCGGAGGTTCCCCGCGAGGCCCTGGTGACGGCGGCCGCCCGGACCGAATCGGCCGACGACCACGAGGCGCAGGCGGAGACCTTCGGCCTGCTCTTCGGCCGCGAGGTCCGCACCTGGATGACGGGCCGCTACGCCGAAGGCCCGGTCAGCGCGGCCACCGTGGAGGGACGCATCAACCTCTCGCTCCTCAACCGCACCGGACGCATCCTGGGATGAGCCCCCACTTCCACATCCCCTACGCGGTCCCCACCGCGCTGCTGGTCGTCGCGCTGGTCTCCCGGGTGCCGACCTTCCTGCGCGCCTGGCGCGACCCCGAGGTGCGCGCGACCACCCTGCTGCTGCTGTGGGCCACGGCCGTCCTCGTCGTCATCACCCCCGCCAACATCGACCGCCTCAACCGGCGCACGGGCGTCGCCAACATCGCCTCTCCCTGGGCGTACTCCTTCCTGACCGCGTTCTGCGCCACCGGCCTCGCCATGATCATCCGCTGGCGGGAGGCGCCCTCGCCCCGGCGCCGGCGCACCATCCGCCGCCTCTACGCCGCCTACACGGGCGTCGTCGTCGCCCTGTGGACCACGTTCGCCCTGGCCGACGCCCCGGTGCCGCGCATCTACGACCTGGACACCTACTACGCCGACACCCCCTGGATGCGCGAGCACATCCTGCTCTACCTGCTCGCCCACCTCACCTCGTGCGCCGTCTCCACCCGGCTGCTGTGGAAGTGGTTCCCGCAGATCGCCAACCCCTGGCTGAAGGCGGGGGTCGTCCTGCTCCAGCTCGGCTTCGCCTCCGGACTGGTGTACGACGCGGCCAAGCTGACCGCCGTGACGGCCCGGTGGTCGGGGACGGACTGGGACGTCCTGAGCACCCGCGCCGCGCCGCCCTTCGCGCTCGCCCAGGCGGCCCTGCTGGCCATCGGCTTCATCGTCCCGCAGGCCGGCCCCGCCCTCACCGGCTGGGCCCGCGACCGCGCCGAGTACCGGCGGCTGCGCCCGCTGTGGCGCGCCGTCAAGGTCCTCGCGCCCGCCGCGGCCAAGGCCCGCATCGGCCCGTGGGCGCCGCTCGACCTGCGCCTGCTGCAACGGCGCCAGCGCATCCACGACGCCCTGCGCCTGCTCGCCGGCCACCTCGACCACGGCCTCTACGCGCGGGCCCACCGCGTGGCCGCGGCCGCGCACGGCGCGGCCGCGGCGGACGGCCTGGCCGGAGCCGTCACCGTCCTGGCCGCCGTCGAGACCTGCCGGCGCGGCGAGCCGGCCGCCCCCGCCCGGCGCCCACCGCACCCCGGCGCCGACCTGAGCGACCACCTCGACGCCGTCTCCCTCGCCCTGCGCCACCCCCGCACCGTCGACGGCGTCCGCCGGCGGGCGGCCAGCACAGAAAGCCTTGACCTCCATGTCTGACAGAGCCACCAACGGCCGACCAACCGCGATCGTCATCGGCGCGAGCGCGGCCGGCCTGTTCGCCGCCGCCGCGCTCGCCGAGTTCGCCGACGTCACGGTCGTCGAGCGCGACACCCTGCCCGAGCACGCCGCGCCGCGCCGCGGCGTGCCCCAGGCCCGGCACGCCCACCTCGTCTGGAGCGGCGGCGTACGGGCCTTCGAGGAACTGCTGCCCGGCGTGGTCGACGACGTCGTCGCCGAGGGCGGCCGACTGGTGGGCATCATGGGCGACATGGTCTCCAGGGCCCCGAACGAGGTCTGGTTCCGGCGCTTCCTCGCCACCCGTCACCAAAACCTCGTCAGCTCCCGGGACCTGCTCGACCACGTCCTGCGCCGGCACGCCCTCGCCGACCGGCGGGTCACGCTGCGCCAGGACACCACCGCCCTCGCGCCGACCGGCGACGCCGGCCGCGTCACCGGACTGCGGGTGCGCACCGGCGACGACGAGCACACCCTCGCCGCCGACCTCGTCGTGGACGCCTCCGGCCGCGGCTCCCGCTCCCCGCAGTGGCTCGAAGACCTGGGCCTGCCCCGCGTCGCCGAACGGCGGGTCGACGCGGGCGTCACCTACGCCACCCGTACGCACCGCGCCCCCGGCACCACGGCGGACGGCGCCTTCCCGCTGGTCAACGTGCAGGCCAACCCGGCCAAGGCGCCCAGCCGCGGCGGCATCATCCTGCCCGTCGAGGACGGCCGGTGGATCGTCACCCTCACCGGCTCCCGCGGCGCCGAACCGACCGCCGACCCGGACGCCTTCGTGGACTACGCGCTGAGCCTGGGCGATCCCGTCATCGGGGACCTGCTCAAGGACGCCGAACCGCTGGAGGACGTCGCCCTGTCCCACAGCACCGCCAACCACCGCCGCTACTACGAGAAGGCCAGGCACTGGCCCGACGGCTACCTCGTCGTCGGCGACGCCGTCGCCGCGTACAACCCCGTCTACGGGCACGGCCTGACTGTGGCCGCCCAGTGCGCCCTCGCCGTCCGCGAGGTCCTGCGCGCCCACCGCGTCACCGCCCCCGGCACCGCGCGCCGCCTCCAGCGCGCCGCCGCCCGCCCCGTCGCCGGGGCCTGGGACCTCGCCGTCGGCCAGGACGCCTTCTACCCGGGCGCCGCCGACACGCCGCCCACCGCCGTCGAGCGCTTCCTCGCCCGGTTCGTCGACCGGGCCGTGGCCACCGGCGCGCGCAGCCCGCGCGCGCTCGGCGCCCTGCTGGACGTGATGAGCCTGGAGAAGCCCGCCACCCGGCTGTTCTCCGCCGACATGCTCGTCCCGATGCTGCTGGGCCCGAAGAAGCCCCTGCTCCAGGAGGCCCCGCTGACGGAGACGGAGCGCAAGGCCGCCGCCGTCCCGCGCTGAGCCGTACGCGCGGCGGCGGGCGGGCGGCGGCCGGGCACGTGCGGCCCCCGCGCCCCGCCGCGCACCCGCGCGTCCTACGACGGCGCGCCGCCCTCCAGGGCCGGCGCGCGCAGGGCGGCGGCGACGCGGAGCACCGGCTCGGCCGGCGGATGCGGCAGCCGGGCCAGCACCACGCGCCGCTGCTCCTGCGGGCCGCCGCGCACCGGCAGGACGCGCACGCCCGGGGGAGCGGCCGCGGCCAGCGCGGTGGGCACCGTGGTCAGACCGCACCCGGCGGCCACCAGGTGCAGCTTGGCCAGCCAGTCCCGGGCGGTGTGGGCGATCTCGGGCCGCTCGTCGAGACCCGGCCACACCCCCATCAGCCGGTCCTCGTCGGAGGGCGGAGCGGCGATCCAGCGCCGCCCGCGCAGATCGGCGACGTCCACGAAGTCACCGCGGGCCAGCGGATCGGCGGCCGGCACCGCGAGGCACAGGGCGCGCTCGGTGAGCGTGCGCACCGCCAGCGCGGGCGATTCGGCGTCCGGGGGGCGGAACGGCGGCCCCGACGCCAGCACCGCCAGGTCCAGGCTGCCCGCCCGAAGGGCCCGCACCAGCTGGGGCGTGGTGCCCTCCCGGGTGACGACCCGCACGGCCGGGTCCGTGCGGTGCAGCGCGGCCAGCGCCCTGGGGACCAGGACGGCGCCCGCGCTGGGGTACCAGCCCACCCGCACGGTGCCGCCCTCGGCGGGCAGCCCGGACAGCTCCCGGGCGGCCGCGTCGATCTCGTCGAGCACGGCGGTGGCCCGGCGCAGCACGACGCGGCCGGCGGAGGTCAGCCGCACCCCTTCGCGCCGCCGCAGGAGCAGCTCCGCGCCGGCCGCCCGCTCGATCGCCGCGATCTGCCGCGAGACCGCCGACTGGGTGTAGCCCAGCGACGCGGCCGCCGCGGTGAAGGTGCCCCGCTCGGCGACGGCGCGGAAGACCCGCAGCGCGGTCAGCGACACATCGGTGAAGTCCATGACGATGACGCATACTAGCCGTGCGTGACTCTCGTTGGACGCATCAACTGCCGCCGCCTAGCGTGGAGTTCATGAACACATCACGCATCGCGCTGGTCACCGGAGCCAACCAGGGACTGGGCCGGGCCCTGGTCGAGGGACTGGCCGCCCGGCTGGGACCGGACGACCTGGTCCTGCTCACCGGCCGCGACGCCGGCCGCGTCGCGGACGCCGCCCGCGAGATCGCCGAAGCCCCCGCCACCCGCGGCCGCGTGGAGGGGCGGGTCCTGGACGTCACCGACGCCGGCGCTCTCGCCGCCCTCGCCGCGGAACTCGGCGAGCGGCACGGCGGGGTGGACGTGGTGATCTCCAACGCCGTCGCCCCGCTGCACCCCGACCGGTCGCAGGCCGCGCAGGCCGACGCGTTCATCGACGTCGCCAACGGCGCCACCCACGCCGTACTGCGCTCCTTCGGCCCGGTGCTCAAGCCCGGCGGCCGGCTGCTCGTCGTGGCCAGCAGCCTGGGCACGCTCGGCCGCCTCGACCCCCGGCTGCACCCGCTGTTCGACGGAGCGAGCCTCGACCAGGTCGAGTACGCCGTCGAGTCCTGGCGCAGCGCCGTCCACTCCGGCACCGCCCAGGAGGCGGGCTGGCCGCTGTGGGTGAACGTGCCCTCGAAGGTGGCCCAGGTCGCCGCGGTGCGCGCGGTCGCCGCCGAGCGCCGCGAGCACGACCTCGCCTCCGGCACCCTGATCGCCGCCGTCTGCCCGGGCATGGTCGACACCCGCGCCTCCCGGCCCTGGTTCGGCGACTACAGCGGGGCCCAGACGCCCGCCGCGGCCGCCGAGGCGGTGCTCGACGTGGTGTTCGCCGAGGGCGCCGACCCGGCCCTGTACGGCGAACTGGTCCGCTTCGGCAAGCCCCTGCCGTGGCACGGCGGGGAGCCGGCCACCGAACAGGACCGGATGCTCGTGCCGTGAGCGCCGCCCCGTCCCGGCAGTGCGGCCCGGCGGAGCCGCCTCGATGTGCGGGGCGCGCCCGGAGCGAGCAGGGTGGGACGCGGACACGCTCCGGGCGTGTCCGGAAGGAGCACTCCCATGGCGAAGGACACCTCAGGGAAGAAGCGGCCGGCCAAGGGCGACAAGGTCGCCTGGCGCACGCACGGCAGTGAGACCACGGGGACGGTGCGGCGCGAGATCACCGATCGGACGCAGGCCGCGGGCCGCACCGTGGACGCGTCGTCCGACGAACCCCAGTACGAGGTGCGCAGCGACAAGTCCGGCCGCTCGGCCGTGCACAAGCCGTCCGCCCTCAAGCGCAAGAAGTAGCGGCGGTTCCGGCGGGGGACACGCGGGACAATGGAAGCGCCCGCCGCACCTCCCCACCCACCGGAACGCGTATGCCCCCCTCGCACCGGGCCGGACCCGGCCCGCGGCTCTCGCGGCAGGAGAGCCTCTTCCCGCTCGGCGACCTGTACCCCGAGACCGCGGGCGACCCGTCCCCCGAGACCGCGGGCGAGCCCACCCCGGGGCCCGCACGGACCCGGCCCGACCGCGCCCCGGCGCCCGCGGCCCCGTCCCCCGAGGCCGCCCGTCTGCTGGACGTGCGCGAGATCCACGCCGAGCCCGCGGCGGCGGCCTCGCCGCGCGGCCGGCAGATCCTGGCGCGCTTCCCGCACGCCCGCCTGATCGAGGTCGACTCCCACTGGCGCGTCCCGCACCTGCACGGCAACGAGGGCAACGTCGAGCGCTGGGTGCGGGTGAAGACCGAGACCCTGGTCCTGGGCGTCCGCAAGACGCTCACCACCCGGCCCAACGGCCGCTCCGCCGACTGGATCGCCCCCGGCGCCTCCAACGGCTGCGCCATGGCCTGCGCCTACTGCTACGTGCCGCGCCGCAAGGGCTACGCCAACCCGATCACCGTCTTCACCAACATCGACGCGATCATCGCCCACCTCGGACGCCACGTCGCCGGCCAGGGCGTGAAGCCCGAGCCCAACCAGTGCGACCCCAGCGCCTGGGTCTACGACGTCGGCGAGAACGGCGACTGCTCCGTCGACGCGCTGATCTGCGACAACACCGCCGATCTGATCCGCGCCTTCCGCTCCTGGCCGACCGCCAAGGCCAGCTTCGCCACCAAGTTCGTCAACCGCGACCTGCTCGGCCTCGATCCCCGGGGGCGCACCCGCGTCCGCTTCTCGGTCATGCCGCCGCGGGACTCCCGGATGCTGGACATCCGGTGCAGCCCGGTCGCCGAGCGGATCGCCGCCGCGGGGGACTTCCTGGAGGCCGGGTACGAGGTGCACTTCAACCTGTCGCCGGTCGTCCTCCGGCCCGGCTGGGAGGCGGACTGGGGCGAGCTGCTGCGCCACCTCGACGACGTGCTGCCGCCGGCCGTGAAGGCGCAGGCCGCCGCCGAGGTCATCCTGCTCACCCACAACCGCGAGCTGCACGAGGTCAACCTCGGCTGGCACCCGCGGGCCGAGGACCTGCTGTGGCGCCCCGATCTCCAGCAGGCCAAGCGGTCGCAGAACGGCGACACCAACGTCCGCTACCGCACCGGCGTGAAGGGCCCGGCCGTACAGCGGCTGCGCGAGCTGATCGCGGCGCACGCCCCCTGGCTCACCCTGCGCTACGCCTTCTGACCGCCGCGTCCGGGGGCCGCGGAACGCGGCCGTACGGCGCGGAGGTAGCTTCCGGGGCATGACGACATCCGAGCCCCTGAGCGCGGTCTCGCGCACCGCCCTGTCCGTGGCCCTGGTCAGGGCCGTCGAGACCGCCCGGCCCGAGCCGCTCTTCCGGGACCCCTACGCCGCGGCCTTCGTCACCGCCTCCGGGACGCCCCGGCCCCCGGCCGACCGGACCGGCGACTTCGCCCGGGCCCTCGCCTTCCAGGGCGTGATCCGCACCCGCTTCTACGACGACCGCCTCCTCGCGGCCGGCTGCGACCAGGTCGTCCTGCTCGCCGCCGGGCTGGACACCCGCGCCTACCGCCTGGACTGGCGGCCCGGCACCCGCCTGTTCGAACTGGACTTCGCGCCCGTGCTGGCGTTCAAGGAACGCGTCCTCGCCCAGGAGACGGCCGCGGCCCGCTGCGAGCGCACCGCCGTCGCCGCCGACCTGCTCGGCGACGACTGGCCGGACCTGCTGCTGCGGGCCGGCTTCGACCCGGCCCGGCCGACCGCGTGGCTGGCCGAAGGACTCCTGGTCTACCTCGCCGAGCACGAGGCCGCACAGCTGCTGTCGACCGTGGGCGCCCTCTCCGCGGCCGGCAGCCGCCTCTTCCTCGAACGGGGCAGGGACGTGCGCGCCACCCCGAGCGAGGCCGCCCTCGCGCCCCTCACCGACCTGTGGAAGGGCGGACTCGGCCCCGGCACCCACGAGTGGCTCGCCCGGCACGGCTGGTCCGTGCGGATCAGCGACCTCGTCACCGTCGCCGCCGACTACGGACGCCCCACCCAGCGGGCCACCACCGCCGGATTCCTCAGCGCCCTGCGCACCGCGCCCGACCGGGACGCGCCCGCCGAACGGCCGGTGGCGCGGACCTGACCCCGCGCCCGCACCCCCGCACTCCCGGCCACCCGGCGCGGCGCCCCGGCCGGTACCCCGATTGCCCGCGCCCAGGGCGGCTACTCGGCACCCATGACACACACCACGCGCACCCGCCGCGCCGCGGCCGCAGCAGGCCGTCTCCTGCCCGACGAAGCCGGTCCCGGCCGCATCCTGCGCGCCGTCGACCGGCTCGAACGGTTCTCCGGAGCCGACCGGATGCTCGACAGGATCCGCGACGCCGTCCACGCCGTGCCCCTGGGCCCGCTCCGCGACGGCCTGCACGGACGGTGGCTCGGCCACCCCGTCCACCCCGTCATGGTGCAGCTGCCCATCGGCAGCTGGATGTCGGCGGCCGTCCTCGACTTCATCCCGGGACAGCGCCGCGCCGTCCGCACCCTGATCGCCACCGGACTGCTCACCGCCACACCGGCCGCCGTCTCCGGCCTGGTCGACTGGGCCGAGCTGCACCCCCAGCAGATGCGCGTCGGCGCCGTCCACGCCGTCGCCAACATGACGGCCCTCGCCCTGTACACCGGGTCGCTCACCGCGCGGCTGCGCGGCCGGGAGGCCCGCGGCAAGCTGCTCGGCCTCGCCGGACTCGGCGCGGTCGCCGCGGGCGGCGCGCTCGGCGGCCACCTGGCCTACCGGCAGGCCTCCGGCGCCAACCACGCCGAACACGTGCCGCACCTGGTCTCCCCGGGCTGGCACCCGGTCGCCGAACTCGCCGACCTGCCCGACGGCACTCCCGTGCGGCGCGAGATCGACGGCATCGCCGTCGTCGTGGTCCGCCAGGGCCCCCGGACGGTGTACGTCCTCGCCGAACGGTGCAGCCACATGGCGGGCCCCCTCTCCGAGGGCGCCGTCGAGGAAGGGTGCCTGCGCTGCCCCTGGCACGGCAGCGTCTTCCGCCTCTCCGACGGCTGGAACGTCCAGGGCCCGGCCACCGCGCCCCAGCCCGCCTTCGACACCCGCGTCGTCGACGACCGGGTGGAGGCCCGGCTGCGCACCCCGTGACCGGCCCCCGGCAGCCCGCCCGCACCCCGTCCCCGGTGGACCGGGTGCGGCGCGACGACCGCGGCAAACCCGGTCCGGCGCACGGCGGTTCGGGCTAGAGTCGACGGGCGGTCGGGCGCCGAAGCGCTCCGTGGCGCGCCGACCGGACCCGGTCCCGATCAGTGAGGTGGCAGCCCGTGCGCATCGTCGACCTCGCCGCGCTCGGCGAGTCCTTCACCCGCGACCCCTACCCGGTCTACGCGCGGCTGCGGGCCAAGGGCCCGGTGCACCGTATCCGGATGCCCGAGGGCGGCGCCGAGGCCTGGCTCGTCGTCGGCCACGAGGCCGGCCGCGCCGCACTCGCCGACCCCCGGCTCACCAAGGACTGGAGCAAGGCGTCCCCCGCGCTGCCGCTGGGCTCGGTCGCCTCCGGCCCCCACATGCTCATCGCCGACCCGCCCGAGCACACCCGGCTGCGCAGGCTGGTCTCGCGCGAGTTCACCCCGCGCCGGGTGGAGGAACTCGCCCCGCGCGTCCAGAAGACCACCGACGCGCTCCTGGACGCGATGCTCGCCGCGCCCGACGGCCGTGCCGACCTCGTGGAGGCGCTGTCCTTCCCGCTGCCGATCTCCGTCATCTGCGAACTCCTCGGCGTCCCCGACCTCGACCGCGACTCCTTCCGCACCTGGTCCAACGACGCCACCGGCGCCCTCGACCCGGAGCTGCGCCGCGGCGCGGCGGCCGCCATGGCGCGGTACATCGAGGACCTGGTCGCGGCCAAGCGCCGGAACCCCGGCGACGATCTCCTGAGCGGGCTGATCCACGGCACCGACGACGACGGCGACGGCCTCACACGCGAGGAACTCGTCGGCATGGCCTGGCTGCTGCTCGTCGCCGGCCACGAGACCACCGTCAACCTCATCTCCAACGGCGTCCTCGCCCTGCTCACCCACCCGGAGCAGCTGGCCGCCCTGCGCGCCGACCTCTCGCTCATCGACGGCGCGGTCGAGGAGATGCTGCGCTACGACGGCCCGGTGGAGACCCCCACCTACCGCTTCACCACCGAACCGCTCACCCTGGCCGGCACCCCCGTTCCGGGCGGCGGCGAACTCGTCCTCGTCGCCCTCGCCGACGCCGACCGCGACCCCGCGCGCTTCCCCGAACCCGACCGGTTCGACATCCGCCGGGACGCCCGCGGCCACATCGCCTTCGGCCACGGCATCCACTACTGCCTGGGCGCGCCGCTGGCCCGCCTGGAGGCGCGCGTCGCCGTCCGGACGCTGCTGGAGCGCTGCCCCGACCTGGCCCTGGACATCCATCCGGCGGCGATCACCTGGCGGCCCGGACTGCTGATCCGCGGGCCGCTGAGCCTGCCGGTGCGCTTCGGGCGGCAGCCCGCCGGCCCGCGACGCGGCTGACGCCCCCACGGCCCTTCAGCACGCCTTGCGCCACACCCCGAGTTCCGGCTTCTTGCGCATCGACGACAGCCGCAGCCGCCGGGACTCGGCGCAGAAGCTGCTGGTCGGCTCCGCGTACTCGACGTGGAAGACCGCCTTGCCGGCCGCGACGAACGGGGTGAGCCGCGCGCACTCGCCGTACTGCGCGCACTCCTCGTTGACGGCGAAGTCGAAGTCGCCCACCAGCTGCGGGATCTGCGGCAGGTCGTTCTTCAGCCCCACCGACAGGCCCCGCTCGTGCGCGATCGCGGCGATCATCCGGTTGTAGCGGAGCTGGTCGCGGGCGGTGAGCGGGAAGCCGGTGTGGTTGCCGTAGCCCTCCACCAGGTCGGGCTCCACCGCGTCGAACCCCTTGTCCCGGCACATGTCGAACCGCCGCTCCATGAGCGGCCGCAGCACGTCGACGCGGCGGATGTCGAGCCAGCGCTCGCCCTTCCAGCCGTTGGCCGCGCCGAGCACCGAGCGCGGGAAGGCGTCCTTGTCGGGCCGGAAGTCCTCCCAGGAGCCGACGTTGACGTAGCAGATCACCTTGCGGCCCGCGCGGTGCAGCCGGGCCACGTCCGCAGCGGAGTTCTCGAAGCCGTCGATGTCGTAGACGGGCACGTCGGCGGACGGGTCCACCCTGCCGTCCAGCTGCCACTGCCAGGCCAGCCCCGGACGCGGCCGCCACCGGGCCGTGCGGGGGCCGCCGGAGGCGGTGGCGGAGCCGGAGGCGGCGGAGGGGGCGGGCCGGCCGGTCGCGGGCGGGGACGAGGAGCCGGGCGCCGAGGGCCGCGCGGAGCCCGACGCCGTGCCCTCCGAGCCGTGCGAGCCGCCCGGACCATGTGTGCCGCCCGGATCACGTGTGCCGCCTGTGCCGGACGGCCGGTGCGCGCCCTCGCCGCGGTCGGCGCCGGAGCAGCCGGTCAGCGCCGACAGCGCCAGGGCGACCAGCACGGCCGCACCCGTCAGTGCCGTCTTCCTCATCGCTCCGTCCCGGTCAGTGCGGGGGTCAACTCGACCCAGGGGTTGGGGGGTTCGCCGGTCACCGGCCCGCAGACGGCCGCGCCGCGCTCGCGCGCCGTGCGCACGGCCAGCGGCACCAGCGCCTCGGGCACGCCGTAGACGAGGTGGCAGAGCCGTCCGGGCGGCTGCCGGGCGGCCCACGACGGGCGGCTGAACGCCGACACGTAGGTCGACCAGTGCCCCTCGAAGGTGACCGTCAGATCGGCGAGCCGGACATAACCGGGCGCCGGGTGCACACCCGGGTTCAGCACCACCGTCCCGGCGCCGAGCCGGCGGACCGAGCGCACGAGCCCCCGGCAGGCGGCCAGCCCGTCCGGCGCCGCGGTCACCCGGTCGAGGAAGCAGCCGTCGACCGCGTACCACTCCCGGTGCCGGCGCACCTCGTCGGCGACCTCGGCCGCGTCGCGCGTCCCGTAGTCGGTGTCCACGTACCCGAGCAGCCGCGCCCCGGCCTCCCGCAGCGCGCCCGCCACCGAGGCGAACGCCGGATCGGGGGCGTCGCCCGGTCCGCTGGCCGGGTTCAGCACCACCCCGTAGGTGTGCGCCGCCGCCCTGATCAGCCGGTGCCAGGCGCCGGGATCCTCGGCGGGGTGGACGTACAGCGGAATGAGCAAATTCACGGCGTGCCGTCGCCTCCCGGATCGTGCGGGCCGGCCTGAGCCGCCGCCCACAGCGCGGCCAGCGACTCGTCGAGGGTGTGTTCCGGCCGCCAGCCCAGGGCCGTGTGGGCGGCGGTGATGTCGGAGCACTGCCAGGACACCCGCGCCGAGCGGTCCGAGCCGCCCTCGTCCTCCTCGATCCGCCCCGCGAAGCCCGCCGCCGCGGCCAGCCGGCGCACCAGCTCGCGCACCCGGACGGCCTCGCCGCCGCCGATGTTGAGCACCGGCGGCAGCGGTCCGGCGGCGGTGACCGCGAGCCCCACCGCGCGCGCCACGTCGCGTACGTCGACGAAGTCGCGGTACGCCGACAGGTCGCCCAGCCGCAGCACCGCGCTGGGGTCCGGTCCTGCCGTGCGCAGCAGCGCGGTGATCCGGCCGGGCAGCCCGGTGACCGGCGCCCCGGGCCCCACCGGGTTGCCCACCCGCAGCACCACCGCGTCGAGGCCGGAGCCGGTCACCGCGACCGTGCCCGCGAGCTTGGTGGCTCCGTACGGGCCGAGCGGACAGGTGACGGCCGACTCGGTCGCCTTCGTCCCGGGCGTGCCGGGGCCGTACTCGGCGGCCGAGCCGAGGTGTACCAGCCGGGCGGCGGGCGCCGCCTCGCGCAGCGCGGCGGCGAGCAGGGCGGGGCCGCGGGCGTTGACCTCCGCGAGCGTGACGGCGTCGCCGCCGGTCGCGCCCGCGCAGTTGACGACGGCGTCCGGGGTCACCGACTCGATCAGTTCGGTCACCCGTTTGAGCGGGTCGCGGCCGAGATCGATCCGGGCGCCGACGCCGGCGCCCGGGGAGCGGCCGGCGCCGGACACCCGGGCGCCGGGCAGGCCCCGCAGGTGTCCGACGACGTGGCGGCCCAGATATCCGGTGCCGCCGAGGACGAGAATGCGCATGTGGTGCTCAGGCTCCCTTGAGCAGAAGCGACTTGCGGGTGGTGAACTCGGCGTTGGCCCGGTCGTAGTCGTCGGGGCGGCCGATGTCCAGCCAGTATCCGTCGAACTCGTAGGCGTGCGGCGGGCGTCCGTCGGCGAGCAGGTCGAGCACCAGTTCGTCGAAGCCCAGCGGCAGACCGGGCGTGTAGCCGTCGAGCGTGGTGCGCGAGAGCCCGTAGACGCCCATGGAGACGCGGTAGTCCATCTTCGGTTTCTCGGTGAAGGCGACCACCTTGCTCGCGTCCGTGGTCAGCACGCCGAAGTCGATGTGCACCTGACGGGCGTACGTGGCGATGGTCAGCGGGGCGTCCGAGACACGGTGCCGGCGCAGGACGTCGGCGTAGTCGAGGTCGGTGAGGACGTCGCCGTTCATCACCAGGAACGTCTCGGGCAGCCGCTCGCGCATGGTCAGCAGCGGGCCCATGGTGCCGAGCGGACTCTCCTCGGTGGAGTAGTCGACGCGCATGCCCCACTGGGAGCCGTCGCCGACGTAGGCGCGGATGATCTCGCCCAGGTGGCCGATGGCGATGGTGCAGCTGGCGAAGCCGGCCGCGGAGAGCTGGCGCAGCACGATCTCCAGGATGGCGTGCTGGTCGCCGATGGGCACGAGCGGCTTGGGCAGCGCCGTGGTGTAGGGCCGCAGCCGGACGCCCTTGCCTCCGGCCAGTATCACTGCGTGCATGGGCCTCTCCTTCGTGGACGTGCCGGACGGGTCAGATGTTGTAGATGCCGGTCTTGTAGCGGGCCAGGTTGGCCGGGTCGCGGAAGAACTGCACGGTGTGCGCGAGGCCCTGCTCCAGGGTGTGCGCGGGCTGCCAGCCGGTGGCCTCGGCCAGCCGGGTCGCGTCCGCGACCAGCCGCATCACCTCCGAGTTGGCCGGGCGCAGCCGCTCGGAGTCCTCGCGCACGTCCAGCGGGGTGTCCATCACCTTGCCGATCAGCGCGACGAGGTCGCCGACCGAGATCTCCCCGCCGGTGCCGGCGTTGAAGGTGCGCCCCACCACCCGCTCGGCCGCGGCCGTGCCCACCGCGAGGAACGCCCGCGCGGTGTCCTTGACGAAGGTGAAGTCGCGGGTGGGACGCAGGTCGCCGAGGGTGATGGTGCGCTGCCCGGCGGCCACCTGGCCGATGACGGTGGGGATCACCGCGCGCATCGACTGGCGCGGCCCGAAGGTGTTGAAGGGCCGCAGCGTGACCACCGGGGTGTCGAAGCTCGCGTGGTAGCTGTCGGCGAGCCGGTCCCCGCCCGCCTTCGAGGCGGCGTACGGCGACTGGGTGTGGATGGGGTGGTCCTCGGTGATCGGCACCGTCTGCGCGGTGCCGTAGGTCTCGCTGGTGGAGGTGTGCACCAGGCGCGGTGTGCCGAGGGCGCGGACCGCCTCCAGCACGTTGAGGGTGCCGGTGACGTTGGTGTCCACGTAGCTGTGCGGCGCCTGGTAGGAGTAGGGGATGGCGATGAGGGCCGCCAGGTGGTAGGCGCAGTCGGCCCCGTCGAGCAGCCCGCGCACGGAGCCGGGGTCGCGGACGTCGCCGAGGACGATCTCCACCTGGTCCAGGACGTCGGCGGACAGGGTCTCCAGCCAGCCGTAGGAGGAGAAGGAGTTGTACTGGGCCATGGCCCTGACCCGATAGCCGGAGGCGACCAGGGCCTCGGTGAGGTGGGAGCCGATGAAGCCCTCGGCTCCGGTGACGGCGGCGAGCGGTGCGGAAGTCAACTCGTTGTCCTTTCGGTCACGTTGCTTGGCATACGTCTGGTGCGGGTGCGGGTGCGGGTGCGGGTGCGGGTGCGGGTGCTGGGGCGGGGCGGGGTCGGGTCGCCGCGTTCGCGGGGTGCGGCGCGCACCTCGGGAGGGGGAGGCGGCCGCACCGCCGGCCCGGGCGCCGTCCGCGCGGTGGGCCGGCCGGTCACATGTGCGGGGCCGGGCGGCCGAGCAGCCGCAGCACACAGGCCGCCAGACACAGCGCGGCGACGCCGCAGCACAGTGGCAGCGCGGCCGCCCCGGGTGGCAGCCGCAGCAGGGCGACCGCGCCCGCGCAGCCGGCCGCCAGGGCGCAGACACCGGCCGGCGGCCAGCCCGCGCCGAACGCCTGGAGCAGCAGCGCCGTCCACAACGTGGCGGCCAGGAACAGCAGTTCGGCCGGTGGCGCACCGGTGAGCAGCGCCGCGGGCAGCAGCGGCGCCAGATAGGCGAGCAGGCACAGGCCGAGGATCCCGGCCGAGCGCAGCAGGAAGCCGGCCGGTGTCGCGGCCCGGCGCAGCGCCGTCACCGACCAGCCGCGGTAGCGGTACAGCAGCCACTCGGCCGGTCCCATGCTCACCGTCAGCGCGATCACCGCGTACGGGTGCCGGCGGCCCTCCAGCAGCACCAGGACCGCGGCGGCCAGGCCGAACAGACCGTACGGCAGGGACACCGCGAGGCGCGGACGCGGGCCGTCGGCGGCGGCCGGGGCCGCGAGGACGACCCGCAGCGCCCGGGCCGTGGCCGCGAGGGTGGCCGCGAGCGCGAGCAGCGGCAGCCCGGCCCGCGGCAGCGTCCCCGGCTCCCCCCACGGCAGCAGCGCGGAACCGGCGGCCAGCGGACTGAGCGCGGCCAGCAGCCACCGCTCCCGTGCCAGCACCAGCAGCACTCCGGCGGCGGCCAGATACGCCGACTGCGCGGCCGCCACCCACAGCACCGTGGCGCCGCCGGCCAGCGGAGCGGCGGCGGCCGTGGCCAGCACGGCGCCCAGCGGGGCCCCGGTCAGCAGCGTCCGGCCGGCCTCTCGGCGGCCGGTGGTCATCCGCAGGTGGGCGCGGTGGCCCAGGGCCTGGCCCCACGCCCAGGAGACGACGCCCGCCACGACGAGCGCGGACACGTGCGCGCCGGGGCGCCACAGCGGTCCGGCGAGCAGATAGGCCAGTCCGGGCAGCGCGAACAGGACTCCGCGCAGCAGGCAGCGCACATGGTCCGGTCGCCACGGGTCGCTCGCGGGCGCGGGCTCGGGGAAGGTGCGCGGGACCCGCTCGTAGAGCGCCGAGGCCAGCGAGAACAGGTTCGGGTGCCCGTACCGGTGCCGGATGACGTCGGCGGACAGTCCTTCCGCCTCCAGCAGCGCGGCGACCTCGTAGGGGTGCACGGCGGGGCCGATCCGGTCGGCCAGTTCGGCGGCGAGCCCGCTCACCTCCGCCTCGTCGGGGCCGAGCTGCGGCAGCCGCAGGGCGAGGGTGCTGTCGTCACCGCGGCGCGCCCGGACACGCCGGGGGCCGGCGAGCCGGATCGCCAGCGTGTCCTGCTCCGTCCCGCCCGGTTCCAGGGACATGGGCCCGCTCATATGGCCACGCTCCCCGCGACCGGCCCGGCCTGGGATGCCGGCGCGTCGGCCGGTCCGGTCGCGACGGCGGTCACACCCGCCGCACCCGCCACACCCACTGGTCCGTGCGGTCCGCCCGGCCCCGCGGCTCCCGCCGTGGCGGCGCGGAGGTCCGTGCGGACAGCCGCCGCCGTCGCGGCGGCCGGGGCCTGCCGTCGCGCCGACAGCTCCAGGTAGATGGAGCGGAAGGTGTCGATGGTCTGGCGCAGCGTGAACTGCTCGATGACCCGCAGCCGGGCCGCCTCGCCCATCGCCCGGCGGCGTCCGGGATCGCCCAGCAGCCGCAGCGCGGCGGCGGCCATGGCGGCCGGGTCGCGCGGCGGCACCACCAGGCCGGTGTCGCCGACGGCCTCCCGCACTCCGCCCACGTCGGTGGAGACGGTGGCCCGGCCGCACGACATGGCCTCGATCAGGGTGAACGGGAATCCCTCGCTGATGCTGGACAGCATCACCACGTTCCCGGCGGCGTAGGCGTCCTTGATCTCCTCCACCCGGCCCTCGAACCGGACGGCGTCCCCCTGTCCGAGCTCGGCGGCCAGCGCCTCGCAGCGCTCCCGGTAGGCCTCGCCGCCGCGCGGGGTGCCGCCGAACAACCTGAGCCGCGCGTCGGGGAGTTCGGCCCGTACCAGGGCGAAGGCGCGGATCAGGGTCTCCAGGTCCTTGATCGGATCGACCCGGCCCGCCCAGCTGAGCGTGGGCGACTCGGGCTCGGGCCCGGCCGGCGGAAAGGCGGCCGGGTCCACGCCGTTGTAGACGGTGCGGATGGCCTGCGGGTCGGCGCCGCCCTCCTCCTCCCACAGCCGGTTGTAGCGGTTGCCGGGGGTGATCAGCGCGGCCTTGCGGTAGCTCTCCTCGGCCAGCAGCCGGAAGAAGCCGAGGACGACCGCCTTCACCGGCCAGCGGTACGGCGCGGTGCGGTAGCCGAGGTAGCGCTCGCGCAGGTAGACGCCGTGCTCGGTCAGCAGCAGCGGGACGCCGTGCTGTTCGAGCGCGGCCAGTCCGGGCAGTACGGCGACCCCGCCGCTGACGGCGTGCGCCACGCCGCCGCCCGGCGTCGGCGCGGCCAGCGGCCGCAGCGCGTGCTCCAGCAGGCCGGTGGCGGTGAGCGCGTCGTGCAGCGTCGGCCCGGCCTCGCGCACCACCAGTCCGGGCCGGTTCCACACGGCGCTCAGCACCGAGACCGCCTGGTCGCCGCGGAGGAAGGGGCTCAGCGTGCCGTCGGCGGCGGCCCGCGCCATCGTGTACAGCGCCGGGGCGAAGCCGTCCTCGGCGCACGGATCGAGCAGCGCCGTCAGGAACCGCTCGTAGGCGGCGGCGAGCCGGTTGCGGGCGCGCCCGCGCGGCGCACGGCCCTCGGGCGGGTCGCCCCACATGGGGACGGACAGCACCCGGGACACGTGCCCGGGCAGGTCCCACACGACCGGCTCGCGGCCGGTGCCGGTGACGGCGAGCACGTCGAACTCCAGGTCCGGCATGCCCTGGACGAGCTGGTCGCACCAGACGCTGACGCCGCCGTGACTGTGCGGGTAGGTGCCTTCGGTGAGCAGGGTGACGCGCGCCGGGTCGGTGCGGCGCGCGCCGTGGTGAACGTGCATCGAGGTGCTCCACGGCCGAGGTGTGAGGTGGTCGTGCCGGTCCCGGCCGCGCGGTGGCGGCCGGGACCGGTGGTGCTCGGTGCGCCGTTCAGTCCGTCGCGGTACCGGCGGTCGGCCGGCTCACACCCGCGGGGATCCGGGTGCGGGGTGCGGGGACGGTGATCTTGACGGAGGCGGTGCCCGGGACGACGGCGTGCGCCGGCGCCGACGAGGGCACGGTGAAGACCAGCGGCAGCCCGAGGGTGCTGCTGGTCCAGCCGGACCTCGCGCCCGCGTAGGCCGTGCCGAACGCGCCCAGGCCCTGGGTGGTGCCGGTGGGCATGGTGGCGGTGACGGCCAGTCCGGCGGGTGCCGACACGGTGACCGTGCTGCCGACCCGGTACGCGGTGACCTGGCCGGCCCGTACGGCCGACTGCCAGGCGGCGCGCCGCTTCAGCTCGGTGCCGATGTCCTTCATCCGCAGGTTCACCAGGGGGGTGCTGTCGGTGAACAGGGCGTGGTAGCCGTCCAGCACACCGTTCAGGACCGGGTAGGCGAGACGGTCCTCGGCGAGGTTGGACTGGTGGATGAAGTGCGGCTTGGGGTCGCCGGCGAGGACGTGCCCGAGGGCGATGCGGGTCTCCAGCGGCACGATGTGGTCGGTGTAGCCGGTGGTGGTGTCCAGCGGGGCCGGCAGGCAGGTGGTGGTGGCCGGGTTGTCCTCGCAGATGCCGCTGCCGCCCTGGGCGCGGCTGGTGTAGATCCAGTTGTACTCGTCGACCTGCTCGCTCGCGTGCCCGGCGTTGTAGAAGACGTTCATCGGGTAGCGGGAGACGGTCGTGGCGGGGCCGACCTGGCGCTGGGCGGGGTCGCGGGAGTTGTCGGAGGCGAGCCAGGCGACGCCGTTGTCGGTGAGCGCCGGGCCGAGGTTCGGGTTGTCGGCGGGCTGCTGCGGCAGGATCCGCAGACCCGAGTGCTCGCCGGTGACCAACTCGTCGTTCTGCAGCGGCAGTCCGGCGCTCTGGCCCCAGACCCGGTTGAGGGCGATCTCGTCGGAGATGTCCTGCCGGCTGACCCACTTGGTGCTGCCGTCGGCGTTGGTGGCGCACTTCCAGGGCACCACCGTGACGTCCTGCTGGCAGCCGAGGAAGGCGTGCGTGTAGGTGTGGTTGACCCAGCGGAACTGGTCGCGGTCGGCGATCAGCTTGTCGGCGAGCGCGTCGGCGCCGTTGTGGTCCGACCGCTCGTCGACGCTGCCGGCGCCGTTGTAGACCAGGTCGAGGGTGAAACCGTGGTCCTTCTCCCACGCGGTGGCGTAGTCGACGTCGGCCGGGGTCATGCGGATGGGGTCGGGGGTGCCCTCCCCGATGGGGCAGTCCACGTCGCCGGGCGTGCAGTTGAGCCGGGTGTCCCAGCGGTCGTCGGCGGCGAACACGTCGTCGACGTGCACGCCGAAGTAGTTCCGGGTGGCGCCCAGGTGCACGCCGCCGGTCATCCACTCCACGATGCCGCGGGCCAGCAGACGGAACTGCTGCTGGTACTGGTTGTAGACGAAGGTGACGACGAGTTCGCGCCGCCCGTCGTGCCGGTACTCGCCGACCAGGGAGCCGCGGGTGGAGCCGCCCGGGATCGGGGCCTCGACGTACGGGGTGAAGTCGGCGCCGGGCGCCGGCTGGGCCAGGTAGGCGTAACTCTCGCCGACGGTGGGGGAGTTGTCCTCGAAGGGCACGGCTCCGTCGAGATACCCGAAGGGCCCCGCCTTGCCCGCCGCCGTCACCTGGGCCTGTACGCCGTCGATGCTGCCGGAGTAGCCGCCGGCCGTCGGGTACTGAAGTCCCGCCTCGGGGCGGGCGTAGGTGTAGGCGTCGACCTGCGGGATGCCGTAGGCCGACTCGTAGGTCGCGAGGGCCGTCATCTCGGCGGAGCCCGCCGGGAACGGGTTGTCGTTGGGCAGGACGACGGCCTGGTACTTCGCCCGCGGCCGGCCGTTCACCGTGTCGGCGAGGAAGGCGGCGTCGATCACGGGTCTGCCGGACTGCGTCAGATCGATCTTGGTGTAGGGCGTGCCCGCGGTGTCGAGTTCGGCGGCGATCGCGTCGGTGGCGGGGCCGCCGTCGCTGACGATCAGCGTGCGCAGGTCGACACGGGGCGCGGTGGTGTCGGCGTGCGCGGCGCCCGCGGGCACCCCCAGCGCGGCGACGAGCGCGCCCACCGTGAGCGCGGTGGTGCGAATGGTCCGCTTCATTGCGGTGAAGTCCTCTCCCCCCGGGCAGGGGTGAGCACGGCTCCGCGGAGCGGACGCACCCCCTTGCGCGACGCCGGCATCCCCTCGAGACCGGTCGCCACACATCCGTCGCGTCATATGGTGATGGGTTTGTGTGACTTTCGTGGCAGTACTGCGCGTCCTGACGGAAAAACGCAGGTGACCACGGTGTCGGCCGCGGCCGCGGAACGCGCTTGCGGTGGCCCGGCGGCAGCCGTGGCACGAGAGGGCCCGCGGGGGCGCGTGCGCAGGTCGGGGCGGGTGCGGGCACCGGCGGACCGGCTCCGGTCCGCCGGCGGGGGCGCCGCCGGCGCGCGCGTGCCGACTCCTCGGCCGCAGGCCGGAATCAGGTCATCGCGGACGGCGCCCACGGCGCTCAGGCGCAGGCCACCCGGACGTCCGGCGTGTAGACCGGGCCGCCGTTGGTGTTCGCGCTGTCGCTGAACTCGGCGTAGAAGTACGAGTAGAAGCCGATGTTGCCGTTGCAGCCCGAGTCGGCGGCGATCTGCAGGGTCAGGGTCACGGTGCGGCTCTGGCCGGGCGGGATCGTCGCGCCGTAGTTGCCGCCGAGGTTGGCCGGGCCGGTGCCCGAACAGGGGGTGCTGCCGGCGGCCGTGGCCAGCGTGCAGCCGGTGAAGCTGTACTTCAGGTCGGGCCGCTGGGTGGTCAGCCAGGTGGGGTCGATCGTCTGGTAGACGAACCAGACGTCGTAGGTCCGGTTGTTGGTCAGCGTCATGGACAGCTGGACCGAGCCGCCGGGCGTGGTCGTCGCGGTGTCGGTGGAGAACGTCAGGGCGGCCGGGGCCGGGTCCGCGCTCGCGGTGGGGGCGAGGCCGAAGACGGCGAGGACGAGACCGAGGACGGTGGCGAGGCCGAGGCGCCGCATCAGAGGTGATCGCATGGCCCGGGAGGCTAGAGAAGCGACAGTCGCCCCGTCTGCCCCTCGGGTGCCGCCCTGAGGCCGGCCTGGCCGAAGGTGTGCGGAGCGTGAAGGCCCGGTGGGGAAGTGGTGCGGCCGCGTGTGCGACAGTCGAACACGCACCGTATCGACATGGTGACGGGGTGGCTCCAGGGGGCGGCCGGAGCGCGCGCCGGTCGGAATCCGGTAGTCCGCGTCCGCTCACTTTGGCGCGTACCCGACGCTCGGTGGCGGTGGCGGTGGCGGTGGCGGTGGCGGTGGCGGTGGAGCGCGAGCCGGGAGCTTGCCGGTGGCGAACACCTGCGTCCGCGGGGCGACTTGTGAGCGTTTCAAGAACTTCGGTCCGCAACGTTGACCCGCCCTGGCGGCCGCTGCACATTACCTAACGGTAGAACCCGCCGGTAGCCCTCGCGTCCGTCCTCCGCGAGCGCCGCACCGTCCTCGCGCCCGCCTCCCGAGACGAGAAAAGAGAGCACATGTCGAAGAAGCATGCGCTGCGCCGTGTCATGACCGCGACAATGGCGGTCGCCGGGGCGCTGGCCCTCGGCCTGTCCGGGGCCTCCGCCCAGGCCGCCACCTCCCTCGACTACGTCGCCCTCGGCGACAGCTACAGCGCCGGCTCCGGCGTCCTGCCCGTCGACGTCACCAACCTGCTCTGTCTGCGCTCCACCGCCGACTACCCCCACGTCATCGCCTCCCGGACCGGCGCCCGCCTCAAGGACGCGACCTGCGGAGGCGCCCAGACCAAGGACTTCACCCAGTCCCAGTACCCGCTGGTCGCCCCGCAGGTCCAGGCCCTCGGCACGGGCACCGACCTGGTGACCCTCACCATCGGCGGCAACGACAACGGCACCTTCATCAACGCCCTGACCGCCTGCGCCACGGCGGGCGTCCTCAGCGGCGGCGCCGGCAGCCCCTGCGAGGACCAGAACGGCACCCACTTCGACGACCAGATCGACGCCACCACCTACCCCGCACTCAAAGCCGCCCTGAGCGCCGTCCGCGACAAGGCGCCCCACGCCCGCGTGGCCGTCCTCGGATACCCCTGGATCACCCCGGCCGCCCCCGACCCCTCCTGCTTCGTCAAACTGCCCGTCGCCTCCGGTGACGTGGCCTACCTGCGCGGCATCCAGGCGCATCTGAACGCCGTCGTGCAACGCGCCGCCGAGGAGAGCGGCGCCACCTACGTGGACTTCGCCCAGGCGTCCGAGGGGCACGACGCCTGCAAGCCGGACGGCACCCGCTGGATCGAACCGCTCCTGTTCGGCAAGAACATCGTCCCCGTCCACCCCAACGCCCTCGGCGAGCAGCGCATGGCCGAACGGACCATGAGCGTCCTCGGCCTCGGCTGACCGGAGCGCGCGTCCGGCCCGGCGGTCAGCCCTCGTCGTCGAACATGGCCAGCAGCGCCCGCTCGTCGATCTCCCGCTCGGGCCGGCCGCCGTGCGGGACCTGCTCGGCCCAGACCGTCTTGCCCTGCCGCATGTAACGGGCGCCCCAGTTCGTGGTGAACTGCGCCACCAGGAACAGTCCGCGCCCGCCCTCCTCGGTCGTGGCCGCCCGCCGCAGCCGAGGCGAGGTGTTGCTGCGGTCGGACACCTCGCAGATCAGCGAGTCGCCCCGCAGCAGCCTGAGGCCCACCGGGCCCTGGCCGCCGTAGCGCACGGCGTTGGTGACCAGCTCGCTGACCACCAGGCTGGTACTGGAGTCGAGGTCCGCCATGTCCCACGCCGCCAGCTGGGCGGAGGTCACCGCCCGGGCCCGCGCCACCACCGACGGATCGGAGGCGAACTCCCAGGACGCCACCCGGTCCTCGGGCAGCGCGTGCACCCGGGCCAGCAGCAGGGCCACGTCGTCGTGCGGGCCGCCGGGCAGCAGGGTCCGGGTGACCCCGTCGCACACGTCCTCCAGCACCGGACCGCTCTCGTCCAGCGAGGCCAGCAGCCGGGCCAGACGCGCGTCGGTGTCCCCGTAGCCGCGCTCCTCCTTCAGCAGTCCGTCGGTGTACAGGGCCAGCAGACTGCCGGCCGGCACGGCGACCGTCGCGGACTCGTACGGCTGGATCCCGCCGAGCCCGAGCGGCGGCCCGGCCGGCAGGTCGATCAGGTGCGCCCCGCCGTCCGGGGGCAGCAGCGCGGGCGGCGGATGGCCGGCGCGCGCCGCCGTGCAGCGGCAGGACACCGGGTCGTACACGGCGTACAGACAGGTCGCCCCCGTCGCCGGGTCCTGTTCGCCGTCCGGGGAGCCGCCCGGCTCGGTCAGGGTGTGGCTGACCAGGTCGTCCAGATGGCTCAGCACCTCCTCCGGCAGCAGGTCCTGCCCGGCCAGCGTCTGCACCGCCGTGCGCAGCCGGCCCATGGTCGCCGCCGCCTGGAGCCCGTTGCCCGGCACATCCCCGACGACCAGCGCCACCCGCATCCCGGACAGCGGGATCGCGTCGAACCAGTCGCCGCCCACGCCCGCCCAGGCGTCCGCGGGCAGATAGCGCGAGGCCAGACCGGCGGCGCTGACCCGGGGCAGGGCGCGCGGCAGCAGACTGCGCTGGAGCGTCAGGGACGCCTGGTGCTCCCGGCGGTAGTGGCGGGCGTTGTCCACGCTGATCGCGGCCCGGGCGGCCAGCTCACCCGCCAGCGTCAGATCGTCCTGCTCGAACGGCCGCCCGCCGCCACGGCGGTAGAACCCGGCGAGCCCCAGCACGCAACCGCGGGCGCACAACGGCGCGCCCAGGTAGTGGTGCACGCCCTCGCCGAGCAGCTCGACCGGGTGCGCGCTCCGGGCCGGGAGCCCGGTCAGCGCGGCGGTCGGCACCGAGTCGGCGACCGGCCGCTCGGTCTCCAGACAGCGTGCCTGCGGGGTGCCGGCCGGGTAGCCGACGGGCTCGCCCACGCCGCCGGCCGGAGCGCCTTCGTGCTCCTCGCCCGCCCAGGCCGCCACCCGGCGCAGCGCCTTGGCGGGGCACGGCCGGCCCAGCGGCGGCTCCGCGCCCGTCAGGGCGCTCTCGACGAGATCGACGACGACCAGGTCCGCGAAGTCCGGCACGGCGATCTTCGCCAGCTCCTCGGCGGTGCGCCGCATGTCCAGGGTGGTGCCGAGCCGGCCGCCCGCCTCGTTCAGCAGGGACAGCCGGCCGCGCGCCTGTGCGGCGATCCGGCCGACGCCCGGCTCGCCCACCAGCAGCAGCCACCGGTCGGCGGGCTCGGCGTCGGACGACCGGTCCGCCGCCGGTCGTCCGTTCCCGGGTTCCGCGGCCGGGCGCGCCCGTGCCGCGGCCGGATCCGGGCCCTGCGACTCGGGTGCCACGGGTGCCATGGACGGGGGGCGTTCCGCCTCGGACGGGGGAGGCCCGGTCCCCGCCGACTCCGGTCGCGGCGGTTCGATCCGGTCCCGGCCGCCCCGTTCCCGGCCGCCCGCCGCCAGGTCGGGAAGGCCCAGCAGAGGCACCTCACGGCCGTCGGGCGCGGTCGCCGTCGCCGTGACGGTGCGGGGTGTGGCCGCCGTACCGCGCCGGTCCGCGAAGCCGACCTCGACCGCCGCGCCCCCGGCCTCGCCGTGCCGCAGCTCCCGGCGGCGCAGCAGCGCGACGCGCCCGCCCGCCAGCGTCACCTCGGCGTACGGCTCGCCGCCCGCGGAGATCAGCTCGATGGCCCGCTCCAGCAGCGCCGTCCGCTCCCGCGCGCTCAGCTCGGGCACCGGTCCGCCGGGCCGCAGCAGCTCCCCGGAGCCGAGGTCCAGGCGGCCCCTGCCTCCGGTCCGCCCGGCCCGGCCGAAGGAGCGCAGCAGCTCGCGTTCGCGGGCCGAGCTCAGCTCCAGCATCCGGTCCCCGATGCGCTCGGTGGCGTCCTGCAGCATCAGCGCCATCCCGGGCTCGCCCAGCTCCCGGGGGACGGAGAGGTTGACCGCGCCCTGCACGCTGCCGCTGACCGGGTCGCGCACCGGCGCGGCCATGCAGGTCAGCTCCTTGAGACTGTGCAGGAAGTGCTCCTGGCCGACGACGACGAACGGCGCCCGGGTGCTCAGCACCATGCTGACGCTGCTGGTCCCCATGAACCGCTCGTCGACGTTGGCGCCCTGCACCAGCGAGGCCGCGTCCATCAGGTCAAGCCCCGCCGGGTCGCCCCGCCGGTCCACGATCCGCGCCTGCGCGTCGGCCAGCGCGATCGTGATGGGCAGGCCGGAGAAGCGGGCGCGCAGCCGGTCGAGCACCGGGCCCGCGGCCCTGATCAGCCGGGCGTCCGGATCGAGGTCGCGCTCGACCGGCAGGACGACGCCCTCCTGGTCGATGCCGAGCGAGTGCGAGCGCTGCCAGGACGCGAGGATTTCCGGACGGACGCCGGCGACCGGCGGCTCCCGGTTGCCGTGACCGCCCGCAGGAGTGGGGTAGGACTCCACCCAGCCAGCGTAAGCGGACGGCGTGGCATCCGCTCGGCACGCCCATCCGCGGCCGCTCGCGCCCACCCGGCCCCCCACGCACGCGACCGCTCCCGCACACCGTGCGGGAGCGGTCGCGGGTGAGCGAGGGCCGCCGCGCCGCGGGCGCCTGCGCGGAGGAACCCGGGCGACGGCGCCCGGTAGATCAGGCGGCGCAGTGGAACTTCGCGTCCGCCCAGTCGCCGTGGTCGCCGGACTTCGTGCCGTCCGTGTCCGTCACCACCAGATGGACATGGCGGGCCCCCGCCAGCGGCACGTCCACCGGCAGCGGGTCGGACGTGCCGGTGACGGTGGGGGAGGACCACACCGTCCTGCCGTCCGCGACGACCGAGAAGGAGACGCCTCCGTAGCCGTTGATCTCGTCGTCGATGCCCGCGGTCGCGGTCAGCGCGGAGCACCGGCCGCCGAGCCAGAACTCGATGTCGGAGTCGGCGTGCACACCGATGCCCTTGGCGTGGGCCGTGCCGTTCAGGGTGAGCGGGTGCCCGTCGCCCGCGGCCGACTCCCCGTTGCTCAGGTCGCGCTCGGCCGGCCCGTAGCCGTTGGCGGAGTTCAGCCAGGGCAGGTCGCTCGCCCAGCTGTCGCCGCCGGGCGGGGCCGGCATGGTGCGCAGCGCGGACCGCTGTGCGGTGACGTGGTCCTCGCCCGCCGCCCGGTAGCGTGCCGTCGCGGTCAGCACGGCCTCGCCCGCCGTGGCCCCGGCCGGCGCCGTCACGGTGAAGTCCGCGCTCACCCGCTCGCCCGGCTTCAGCCGCCCCACGGTCCGCTCCGGCGAGACGGTCCAGCCCTGCGGTGCGCTCACCGACAGCCGGGTCGCGGAGCTGCCCGTGCGGCCCGCGGTGAACTCCGCCGTGACCTTGCCGGACATCCCGGCGCCCAGTTCCTCGGGACGGGTCAGCGAGACGGCGCCCGTGGCCGCGGGAACCCTGCCGCCCACCGCGCTCGCCCCGGCCAGGTCGACCCGGAACCCGCGGGCGGTGCTCAGCGAGCGGGTCTTGACGTGCACGACCCCGGCCCGGTCCGAGGCGTCGTACCACCAGCCCTCGGCGGCGGCGTCGAAGGCCGCCTTCGAGGCGGACCCGGGGAGGGCACGGCCGTCCAGGGCGACGTGCCCCGGCGAGGAACCGGTGTGCACGGTGAAGGCGTACGGGCGGCTCTTCTGCTTGCCGGTGAAGTCGCCCTTCGCCGCGCCGACCGCGATGCGCACCGCCCCCGCACCGTCGCGCGGCGCGGTCACGGTCACCGGCTGCTCGGAGTACGCGCCCGCGCGGTGCGCGCGGGTGACGCCGTCGTCCTCGTAGAGGGTGAAGGAGCTGCCGCCCCGCGGGTAGACGTCCCAGGCGAGCGGGGAGCCGGCGGTGCGGTCCTGGTAGGAGTTCACGCCCGGCCACATCGGGATCACGGCGCCCGCCTTCACGAACAGCGGCAGGGTGTCCAGCGGCGCCTGGTAGCCGTCCACCGTGGTCGGGCCGTGGTAGGTCCGGCCGGACCAGTAGTCGATCCAGTCGCCCTCGGGCAGGTAGATGCCGTTCCGGACGGCGGTGTCGCTGTAGACGGGCGCGACGAGGAAGTCCTCGCCGGTCAGGAACTCGTACTTGGCCGCGTCGCCGGCCGCCTTCGCGTCGCCCGGGTACTCCAGCGCCAGCGGCCGCACGGGGCCGACACCGGTGCGGTGGGCCTCGGCCGCGTACGTGTACATGTACGGCAGCAGGGACTCCTTGAGCTTCAGGTACTTGCGGTTGACGCTGGTGTACGGCTCGCCGTACTGATAGGGCTGCTTGTCCTTGGCGGCCCAGCCGTCCATGGTCATCACGGCCGGCAGGAACGACTTCCACTCCAGGTCGCGGGTGTACGTCTTGGCGCTGCCGCCGAAGATCCCGTCGACGTCGCCGGTGGTGTAGGCGAGGCCGGACATGGTGGCGCCCGCGTAGGTGGGTATCTGCCAGCGGATGTAGTCCCAGCTGCCGGACTGGTCGCCGCTCCACTGCACACCGCAGCGCTGCGCGCCCGACCAGCTCTCCGGCGCCCAGGTGAAGCCGCGCGCGTCGCTGTTGTCCTCGATGCCGCGGTAGGCGTCCTTGCAGCCGTCCAGGGCGAACTTGTAGCCGTCGCCCACCCAGGCCACGTCCAGTTTGGCCACCCGCTGGCCCGCCTTGACCTGGTCGGCCAGCTTGTCGAGGCCGTTCTCGGTCCACAGGCCCATCTGCGCCTTGCGGGAGTTCAGGCCCTGCGCGGTCTCGGCGAGGTCCTCGTAGCCGCAGCCGTAGCCGTCGTTGACGAGCATCCAGCCCAGCGGCATGTCGTTCTTCGCGTAGTCGTCGGCGACCTTCAGGGCGTCCAGGGTGTGCCGCTCGCCCCGGTTCGCGTTGTGCAGGTAGCAGTCGGAGTCGCCTACCTCCAGGCCGTAGACCGGCGGCAGCATCGGCCGGCCGGTGAGCTTGGTGTACGCGCCGATGACGTCCTTGGCGGAGGCGCCGGCGAAGTAGTAGGCGTCGAACCGGTTCTCCCGCTCGGTGGTGGTGACCGGGTCGGTGAAGGCGTACGTGCCGGGGGCGTAGGTGTTGCGGTAGACGCCGTAGCCGGCCGAAGAGAGGTAGAACGGGACGGAGTTGGGGTGGCCGCCCTCGTTCCAGTCGTAGTCGACGCCCACTTCCAGGGTCTTGCCGCGGTGCGAGGTGTTGCCGCTGCCGTTCTGCTCGCCCGCGCCGTAGAACTGCTCGTCGGCGCCGCGCGCGAGGGTCTGCGTGGTGGCGGTGCCGTTCCAGCTGATGCCGCGGGACTCCGTCCACAGCCGGGTGCCGTCGGCCCGGTACAGGGCGAACCGCAGCGGCGCTTTGTACACCCGCAACGTCACTTCGGCCGTGGACAGTTCGTAGCGGTCGCCGCGGTCGGACCAGCGGGTGGCGGGCGGCTTGCCCTGCGGCAGCACGATGTCGTCGCCGACCGGGTCGGTGAAGGTCCCGTCCGGGGCCGCCTCGATGCGGAAGGTGTCGGCGGAGACGAACGAGACGCGGGCCTTGGCCGCGCCCGCGGTGAAGGTGTAGACGGCGCCCGACGCGGAGAAGCCGGTGACCGACCCGATCTCGGTGTC
>NZ_BAABKC010000049.1:85357-267548 GCF_039543625.1 Streptomyces similanensis
CCAGCACGGGCGCGGCGGCCAGAAGTGCCCCTCGGGAGCGCGAAACCCTGTGTCTGCGGGGTGGAACGGTCATGTCGATCCCTTCGCACACGTCGTCCGCAATGATTGATTCTGCTTGATATGGCGCTTAAACGAGCACAATCAAGCAGGCGAAGGAAGGTATAGCGCACACCCCGTCACTCTGGCCAGACCGCGTGCACGTCCCGCCGGCCGTGCTCCCGGCCCCGCCGCGTCGGACACGCGGGTGACAGGCGGGTCCGGGTGGGGGCGCGCGGGCCGCGCCTCGGCACGGAGGGCG
Source organism: Streptomyces similanensis (assembly GCF_039543625.1). Lineage (NCBI taxonomy): Bacteria > Bacillati > Actinomycetota > Actinomycetes > Kitasatosporales > Streptomycetaceae > Streptomyces > Streptomyces similanensis. The sequence continues at coordinate 85,656 of NZ_BAABKC010000049.1, forward strand.
ACGGCGCGGGCGACGATGGCGCGGACGTCCCGTCCGACCCGCTGGAGGAGAGCCGCATGGCCCTGACCGAGCACGAGCGCGAGAGCTTCCTCGCCGAGCCGCACATCGCCGCGCTGGCGGTCGACGCCGGCTCGGGACGGGCTCCGCTGACGGTGCCCATCTGGTACCAGTACGCGCCGGGCGGCGACGTGTGGATCATGACGGGGCTGCACTCGCGCAAGAACGAACGCATCGGCGCGGCGGGCAGGTTCTCGCTGATGGTCGACCGGGTCGAGCCCACCGTTCGCTACGTCTCGGTGGAGGGACCGGTCACCGGCACCTCACCCGCCACCGTCGAGCAGCTGCGCGAGATGTCGGCCCGCTACCTGCCGGCCGACAAGGTCGACGCCTATGTCGACCTGGCCTGGAAGAGCCACGGCGAACAGGTCGTCGTCCACATGCGCCCCGAGCGCTGGCTCTCCTCCGACCTCGGATCGGTCTGATCCGGCCCCGCCGGCGCCGGCCGCCGTTGTCAGTGCCGTACCGCACAATGCCGTTCCGAAGAAACGAGATCAAGATCGCTCGCACTGGGTAAGCGACCTTCAGTCTCCGAGTTCAGGAAGGCCACCCGCTGATGCAGCCCGTCCCTGGCCAGGCACAGGCCCACGTAGTGTCGTTGACCGCACGCCGGCAGCAGGCCGGGACGGTGCGGACCCCCGCCGAGGCGAGCGCCGCCGCGCGGCCCGTGCCGGGACGCACGGGCCCGGCGCCCCGCTACGGCCGCCGTGCCGCCCCGCCCGGCCCGGCCGGCGCCGACGTCCTGCGCATCATCGGCGACTCCCGCCACCCCGTCTTCCTCACCGTGCACGCCGACGGCCGCCGCAGATACGGCTACTGGCAGCCGCTGGACCCGAACACCGGCAGGGGCGGCTGCTACGTGGCCCTGGCCACCGCCGAGTGCGACGCGCTGTACGAGGCCGGGCGCATAGCACTCGGCGACCCCCTCGACGACGCCACCAGGACGACCTACCGCGTCCGCGCCGCGCACACCCCGGCCGCGCCCCAGCGCACGCCCCGCCGCACGGCACAGCGCTGGGAGCGGGCGGCCTGACGCGCCGCGCCGGACGGTCCCGGACGGGCCCGACGACGCCGGTACGGCGGCCGTGCGCGGCCCGGCGCGCGGACGCCCCCGGTGAGGGGCCCGCGCACGGACGCCGCGACCGGCATGGAGCCGGCGCCCCGGGGGAACCGGAGCCGTGCCCTGGCGTACCAGCGGGAGGAGACCGCGTGTTCGACGGCTTCGAGTTGACGGAACGTGACGGAGACGGCGCCCGGCTCCGGGTGCGCCACGGCGGCGACGGCCCCGCGGTGCTGCTGCTGCACGGCCACCCGCGCACACATGTCACCTGGCACCGCGTCGCCCCGCTGCTGGTTGCCGCCGGCCACACGGTGGTCTGCCCCGACCTGCGCGGCTACGGCCGCTCGTCCAAGCCCCCGACCGACCCCGAGCACCGCCCCTACTCCAAGCGCGCCATGGCCGGCGACTGCCTGGCGCTGATGCGCGGCCTCGGCCACGAACGGTTCGCCGTCGTCGGCCACGACCGGGGCGCCTACGTCGCCACCCGGCTGACCCTGGACCACCCCGACGCGGTCGCCGCGCTGAGCGTGCTGGACGCCGTCCCCATCGCGGAGGCGCTGCGCCGCTGCGACGCCACGTTCGCCGCGAGCTGGTGGCACTGGTTCTTCCTCGGCCAGACCGACAAACCCGCCGAGCGGGTCATCAACGCCGACCCCGACGCCTGGTACCGGGCCACCCCCGACCACATGGGCGCCGAGGCCTACGAGGACTACCGGCGCGCCGTCCACGATCCCGCGACCGTGCACGCCATGTGCGAGGACTACCGCGCGGGTCTCGGCGTCGACCGCGACCACGACGAGGCCGACCGCCGGGCCGGCCGGCGCGTCGCCTGCCCGCTCCAGGTGCTGTGGGCCGCCCGGGACGACCTGGCCGACCTCTACGGCGACGTGCCCGGCGTCTGGCGCGACTGGTCGGCCGGACCGCCGGCCGGCGGACCGATCGACTCCGGCCACCACATGGCGGAAGAGGCGCCCGACCAACTCGCCGCCGCACTGGTCGAGTTCTGGAAGTCCGGCCCGACCTGGTCCTGAGGACCGCGCCGAGCCGCCGTCCTCCGCCACGCACCGCCCGCCCGCCGTGCCCTGGCCGTTCGTCCGGACGCCACCGCTGTTCCTGCCCGCCGCCCGTTCCTTCCCGCGCCTGGCCGGCCGCCACCGCGCGGCTCCCGGAACCGACACGGCGGCGCACCGGCGCCCGGCCGCCTCGGCCCGAGCCGGCACGGGGCCCGCACGCGCCGCCGGGCCCGCGGCTCAGCGGTGCTCCGCCCCGGACTCCTCCGCCCCGGACTCCGGTGCCATCCGGTGGAGCAGCCAGGCGTTGACGGCCGCTCCCAGCGCCACGCACGCCGCGTACGCCCACGGCGAGTCGCCCGGCAGCACGAGCAGCAGCAGACTGCCGGGAGCGGTCACCGCCAGTGGCCAGACGGCCGCGAACGAGGCGTCCTCGTGCGCGACGAGCCGCCAGTCGATCACCGCCCACACGCAGACGGCCGCGACCGCCACCAGATACGCCGTGCTCAGCCAGTGGGCGCGCAGCCGGGTGAGCGGGCCGGACGGACGAGGACGGGTGTCGCCGCGCATGGTGTCCCTTCGGGTCGAGTGCGTCATCAGTACACAGGTGCCCGGTGCGGCGGAACATGAGCACGGGTGCTCACCCACCGGCTGAGTACGACCGCTCAGACCGGGTGCGGCCCGGCTTCGGTCTCGGTGGGGCGGAGCAGCAGCAGCGTGGTGTCGTCCGTTCCGGCGGGATGGTCCTGGAGGAGGGCGTCGGCGATCTCGTCCAGGGACGCGCCCGGTCCGCCCGCGCCGGACAGCCGCCGGGCGAGCACGGTCAGCGCGTGGTCGGGATCGGTGCCGGGCAGATCGGTGAGGCCGTCGGTGTACAGGGCGAGGGTCGTGCCGGCGGGCAGCCCCAGCCGGGTGTGCGGATAGGCGGCCTTCGGATCGATGCCGAGCAGCATCCCGCCCGGGGCGTGCAGCGCCTCGACCCGGCCGTCGGCGTGCCGCAGCAGCGGATGCGGGTGCCCCGCGCGCGCCAGCAGCGCCCGGTTGCGGCGCGGGTCCAGACGTACGTACGCGGCGCTGGCCAGCAGCTCCGTGTCCAGGGCCGTCAGCAGCCGGTTGGTGAGGGCCAGGACGCGCCGGGGGTCGGCCCCGCCGGACGCGTGGGCGCGCACCGCCGTGCGGATCTGGCCCATGAGCGCGGCGGCGGGGGCGTTGTGGCCCTGGATGTCGCCGACGACGGCGGCCACCCGGTGGTGGTCCAGGGCGATGAGGTCGTAGAAGTCGCCGCCGACGGCCAGCCCCTCGGCCGCGGGCAGGTAGCGCACGGCCGTCTCCAGACCCGGGATGCGCGGCAGCCGGTGCGGCAGCAGGGCGTCCTGGAGATCACGGGCCAGACCGCTGGCCGTGTCGTACTGGCGGGCGCGGGTCAGCGCCTGCGCGATCAGGTCGGCCAGCGCGGTCAGGGTGGCGCGCTCCTCGGCGCCGAACCGGTGCGGGGCGTCGTACGACAGGACGCACGCGCCCACCCGCCGCTGCGGGGTCAGCAGCGGCAGGACCGCCCAGGCCGAGCCCTGGGCGAGCGTGGCGTGCCGGGGATAGCGGCGCTCGATCTCCTGGCGGCTCTCCAGGAAGAACGGGGCGCCGGTGGCCAGGGCCAGGGTGCCGGGCGTCCGCGCGTCGGCGGCCGGCCGGTCGATGAGCTCCAGCGCGCCGGGCCGGTAGCCGTGCGCGCCGATCACCCGCAGCCGCCCGTCCGCCTCCACGGCCAGCAGCACCGCGCGGGCGGCGCCGAAGACGGGCAGCAGCTCGTCGGCGATCAGCCGCACGATGTCCCGCACACCGGTGGCCCGGGCCAGGGCGCCGACCAGATGCAGCACGTGGTAGTAGCCGTCCAGCCGCGCCGGCGCCCCGGACCCGCCCCGGCCGCCGGGCGGCGGGGCCACGCCGGGCGCCGGGCCGGTCTCGGTGATCCGCACGGTGATGCCGGAGACGTCCGGGTACAGCTGGAAGGACAGCCAGCGGTCCGGCGGGCGCAGCACCGTGAACGCGGTCGGCTGGCGGCTCATCGCCGCGGCGCGGTAGCGCTCCTCGTAGACCGGATCGTCCAGCCACGGCAGCACCTGCCACAGCGCCCGTCCCAGCAGCACGTCCGCCGCCGCGCCCAGCAGGGCCGCGGCGGCGGGGGTGGCGAGGGTGACCCGGCCGTCCACGCCCAGCGCGCACACCCCCTCCGGCAGCCGGGCGAGCGTGGCGTGCTCCGACGTGCGGTCCTGGCCGTGCGGGAGGCCCGGCAGCACCAGCGCCTCGTCCGCCGTCCGGACGGGCTCCCCGGCGGCCGCCGCGTGCGCCAGGACCCGGCCGAGGACCGACGCGGCGGCCCGCAGCCGGTCGCGCTCGTCCGCCGCCAGCGACCCCGGACGCGAGCCGGCCCAGTTCACGAACAGCGCGCCGTGCACCCGCCCGTCGCCCTCCAGCGGCAGGCACGCGAAGGCCAGCCGGTACGGCAGGATCAGTGCCGTACGCGGATACCGGCGGGCCATCTCCTGGGTGTCGCCCACCCAGACCAGTTCCCGCTCGCGCACCGCCTCGGCGACTCCCACCGGGGCGTCCACCCGGATACGACGCCACGGGCCGGCGAACTGCGGCGGCAACCCGGTGAACACGGCCAGCTCCAGGGCCTCGCCGTCCGGGTCGAGGAGGTACACCCCGCCGCCGTACGCGCCCAGCCCCGACACCGCCCCGGTCAGGCAGACCCCCAGCTCCTGGAGCGCACGGCGGCCGACGGCGGCGGTCGCGCGCCGCGCGCCGGGAACACCGTCTGCGGTGGAGTCTTCGTCGCACATGGGTACCACCCTGCCCGCCGTCGGACCGGGGGCCCGGCCACGGCGGCAGTGAGGAGCCGGGCGGGACCCGGGGCCTCCTCCCACTATTCCACGGGGCGGCGCGGGCCGTCGGCCCTCGGCCGGGGACGACGGCACGCCCGCCCGCCGTCCCCGGGACCGCGTCCGGAGTCAGCCCGTCAGACGGCGTTCGATCCACTCGGCGGCGGTCCGGCGGAACAGGCGGCGGTTGTCGGCGCGCTGGAAGTCGTGGCCCTCCTGGCGCAGCAGGAGCAGCGCCGCCTCCAGCCCGCGTTCCCGGGCCGCCCGCACGAACTGCTCGGACTCGCCCGGCGGCACGTTGGTGTCGTGCTCGCCGTGGACGGCCAGCACCGGGGCGCGCAGGGCGTCGACGCGGCTCATCGGCGACAGCGCGCGCAGCAGGTCGCGGTCGTGCTCCGGATGCCCGTACTTGTGGGCCGCGGAGCGCGCGATCCACGGTTCGGTGCCGGCGAAGAAGGTGGCGAAGTCGGACATCCCGCAGACCGCCACACCGGTGCGGAACAGGTCGGGGTGCCACACCAGGGAGGCCATCACCAGGTAGCCGCCGTAGGAGCGGCCCATGACGGCCAGCCGCTGGGGGTCGGCCGGCCCGGCCAGGACCGCGTGGGCGGCGCAGTCGGCGACGTCGTCGATGGCCGCGAACCGGCCGGAGCCCAGGTCGGCGTCGGTGAAGGAGCGCCCGTGCCCGCCGGAGCCGCGCACATCGGGGGCGAAGACGTCCAGTCCCCGGCCGAGCAGCTCGTGGTAGAGCGGGTCGAACACGGGACGTTCCTGTTCCTCGGGGCCGCCGTGCAGGTGGAGGACGCAGGGCGCGGGTTCGCCGGGCGAGCGGCCCGGGGCGCGGTAGTACCAGCCGCCGAGGGCGAGCCCGTCGCGGGCGACGGGACGCAGCGGCACCGGCCGGACCGGCGCGCGGCCGTCCGGCGCCACGTCCTCGTCGCGCGAGGACCACGGCGTGCGCAGGGCGGTCCCCTGAGGCAGCCACCACACTCCGGGGCGGCGCTGCGACCCGGACAGCGCGACCACGGGGCTGTCCGGCTCCGCGGTGGGCACGACCCGGGTGACCACCTCGTGGGGGAGCGGTACGTCCCAGGCGGCCACCTCCTCGCGCAGCGGCGGCACGACACTCGGGCCGCCGAACGCCGCGGCGCCCGGACCGCCGAGACCGGGGAGCCGGGGCGCCCGCTCCGCCCCGGAGGCGGCAGCCGCTTCACCGGCCTGCCCGTCGGTCGCGCCGGTCCCGTCGTCCTCCTCGGCGGAGGCGTCCAGCGTGGCGATCTGCAACTCGCTGCGGCCGCGCACGTTCCAGGAGAGCAGGGCCCGGCGCCCGGTCCGGTCCAGGGCCAGCAGTTCCAGGCCGCGGTCGGCGCGCTCCGCGGCGACCGCGAGTCCCCGCCGCCGCCCCTGCGGGTCGAGCCGCAGCGCGTACAGGGCGGCGAACTCCCGGCCGTGGTCGCTGCGCAGCCACACCGTCAGGCCGTCCGGGGCGAAGCCGCCGATCCAGGGGTCGTCGTCGGCGACCGGCACCGCACAGGTGGTGGCCAGGTCGCGCACGCGCACGACGAGGGCCTCGCGCCGGGCCCGCGGTCCCCGCCGCAGCAGGGCGAGCCGGCCGTCCCGGCTCAGATCGCACACGCGCAGGGTGGCGGCCCCGCGTTCGCTCGCCAGGAACACCGGTGCGGCCACGCCCTCCGGGTCGACCAGATAGGCGGACAGGGTCAGGGTCGCCGACGCGTCCAGACCGCCCCCCGCTTCGCCGCCCGGGACGGCGCGGCCGACCGGCCCGTCCGGTCCCGGGGCGTACGGCCGTGCCGCCGTGGCGCGCGGCGGCCCGCCGAGCAGCACGGCGTGCCCGTTGCGCGCCGCCCAGCCGGGCGGGTGCGGCGGGACGTGCGTCCCGGCCTGCGCGCGCACGGGGGCGGCCTCCACGGCGCCCGGCTCCTGGCCCGCCGACGGCTCGGCGACGGTCACCGCGAGGGCCGAGCCGTCGTGCCGCCAGCACCCGAGGTGGGCCGAGCTGCCCGGCTCGGCGCCGGCGAGGACGCGCCGTCCGGTGCCGTCGGGACGCACGCACAGCACCCGGGTCAGCTCCCCGCCGCCCGGTGCGGTGGTGTACGCGATCCACCGGCCGTCCGGCGACCAGGACACCTCGACGACCGGGTCCGGGTCGCCGTCGAGCAGCCGTACCGCGTCTCCGTCGACCGGTCCCGTCCACAGCTGCGGTACGCCGCCCCGGTCGCAGATGAAGGCGACCTGCCGGCCGCCGGGGTCCACCGAGGGGTACCAGCAGCCGTGGGCCGTGACCGGCTGGGGCACGTCGTGGGCCGCCGAGACGTCCGGCAGCGCCAGCGGCGCGGGCGCGGCCAGCGGCGCCCGCGCCGACGGGTTCAGCGGCGCCGTGCCGTCCGCCGGAGCGGCGGTCCACAGCTCCTGGAGCCGGTCCGCCGCCGGCCCGTACGCGGCGCCCGCGTCCCGCCCGGGCCCGCCCGCGCCGCCGCCGGGACGGCGGAAGCCGACGGCGCGCGGGGCCGTCCCGACGGCTCCCGGGTCCGACGAGCGGGGAGCCGACGACGTACGGGAAGCAGTCGACGAGGGACGGGGGTCCGGGCCGCCGGTCAGTCGATCCCGTGCGTTTGCAGCCATATCTCCAGCAGAGCTACCTGCCACAGCGTGTTCGCCCCCCGGTGGGTTCGGTGCGCGTCGGGCGCCGCCAGCAGTTCGGCGACGTACTCCGGGCGGAAGACGCCCCGGCCCTTGGCGGCGGGAGCGGTGACCGCGTCGCGCACCCGCTCCAGCACCGGGCCCGCCATGTGGGTGATCGCCGGAACCGGGAAGTAGCCCTTGGGCCGGTCGACGACCTCGCGCGGCAGCACCTTGCGCCCGGCGGCCTTGAGGACGCCCTTGCCGCCGTCCGCGAGCTTCAGCCCGGGCGGGCAGGCGGCGGCCAGTTCGACCAGCTCGTGGTCGAGGAACGGCACCCGCGCCTCCAGACCCCAGTCCATGGTCATGTTGTCCACACGTTTGACCGGGTCGTCGATCATCATCACGTGCGTGTCCAGTCTGAGGTCCGCGTCCAGCGCGCTCTCCGCGCCCGGGGCGGCCATGTGGGCGCGGACGAACTCGGCGGACGCGTCGTGACCGGCCAGCATGTCCGGCTCCAGCATGCGGGCGAGATCGCGGTGCGACCGGTCGAAGTAGGCGTCGATGTAGGCGCGCGCCGCGTCCTCGCGCGGCGCGTCCGCCATCGCCGGGTACCAGTGGTAACCGGCGAACACCTCGTCCGCCCCCTGCCCGCTCTGGACGACCTTCACCTCCTTGGCGACCTGCTCGGACAGCAGGTGGAAGGCGACCACGTCGTGGCTCATCATGGGTTCGCTCATGGCGGCGACCGCGTCGTCCAGCGCGTGGGAGACCCGGTCGGAGGGCACCAGCAGCTGGTGGTGGTCGGTGCTGAAGCGCCGCGCCACCAGGTCCGAGTAGCCGAACTCGTCGCCCTCGTCGCCGCCCTCCGACTCGAAGCCGACGCTGAAGGTGGCCAGCTGCCGCTGTCCCTCCTCGGCCAGCAGCGCCACGATGAGACTGGAGTCCAGGCCGCCCGACAGCAGCACGCCGACCGGCACGTCGGCCACCATGCGGCGGCGCACGGCGGTGCGCAGCGCCTCCAGCACGGCGTCCGTCCAGTCGTCGGCGCTCAGTCCCGCGTACTCGGCGCGGCGCGTGTAGGAGGGCTGCCAGTAGCAGTGCTCGCGGCTCGTGCCGTCCGCTTCGATGACACGGACGGTGGCCGGTGGGAGCTTGCGCACGCCGTTGAGCACGGTCCGGGGCGCGGCGACGGTCGCGTGCCAGCTGAGGTACTGGTGCAGCGCGACCGGGTCGAGCGAGGTGTCCACTCCGCCGGCGGCCAGCAGGGCGGGCAGCGAGGAGGCGAACCGGAGCCGCTCCGGCGTCTCGGCCAGGTACAGCGGCTTGACGCCGAGCCGGTCGCGGGCCATCACCACCCGGCCGGTGTCCTGCTCGACGACGACGAAGGCGAACATGCCGTAGAAGCGCTCGACGCACGCCGTGCCCCACTGCCGGTACGCCTTGAGCACCACCTCGGTGTCGGACTCGGAGAAGAAGCGGTGGCCGAGCCCGCGCAGTTCCTCGCGCAGTTCGCGGTAGTTGTAGACACAGCCGTTGAAGACGCCGGTCAGCCGGGCGCGCGGGTCGGCCATGGGCTGGGCGCCGCTCTCCGACAGGTCGATGATCTTGAGCCTGCGGTGGCCGAGGGCGACCGGGCCCTGGGACCACAGGCCGCGGCCGTCCGGTCCGCGCGGCGCGAGCCGGTCGGTCATCCGCTCGACCGCAGCGATGTCGGGCTGGCCGCCGTCGAAGCGGATCTCGCCGCTGAGACCGCACATCAGGCAAACCTCCCTTCCCCGGCCTGTCGCCCGGGTGGCGCCGGCCACCGCCGGGCGTGACCGCCTCGGCGCGCGACGGCGACGGCACGGCGCGCGACGGTGCGGGACGAGGACGGGAACGGGGGCGGGAACAGGCGGGGCAGCATGGCGGCGGGACTCTCCTCGGTCGCGACGCGGGAACTCGGCTCGCACGGCCGGGCCTCGGCACACGTGCCGTCGCCGCGTCTGTTCTCTCGTCTTCCCGGCGGGCCTCGCGGCCCGCCGCACCCCGGGTCCGTGCCCGGGGGTGTCCGTGTCCCTGCCGAGTGCCCCCGAGTCGGCAGGTGCAAGCCCGCGGATCGGGCACCGCGTGCCATCACCGGCCCCCTGCCGGTCGCCGCGCCCCGTCCACCGGTACGGCCGCGCACCGGCCGCGCGGCATGCGAGAGGCCCCGCGCGGCCGGGCACGAGACGCTCCGCCCACCGCCCCGCACCGGGGCGCGGCACAGTCCGCTCGCCGCCCCGCACCGGGGCGCGGTGCGATCCGCTTGCCCCCGGTACCGGGGCGCGGTGCGATGCGCTCGCCTCCCCGTACCGGGCGTGACGCGGTTCGCTTGCCGCCCCGCACTGGGGCGCGGCAGGTTCGCTCGGCCCCCCGGTACCCGGAGCGCGGCACGGTCCGCTCGCTGCCTCGTACCGGGGCGTGGCACACTCCGCCCGCCGCCGGGACGTGACGCGGTTCGCTCGCCGCCCCGTACCGGGTCGTGACGAGATCCGCTCGCCGTCCCGCACCGGTGCGTGAGGGCGAGCGCTTCGCCGCCCCGCACCGGGGCGCGGTGCGATCCGCTCACCCCCATCCGGCCGCCCGGTACGCAGCCAGGCACAGTCAGCCGCCCGGCACGCAGCCAGGCACAGCCAGCCGCTCGGTGCGCGACCAGGCACACCCGGCCGCTCCGTGCGCGGCCCGGCGCAGCCGATCCGCACGGTCCGCCGCTACGCCCCCGTCACTCGGCGTCCTCCGCCGCGCGCCCCAGCGGCAGCAGTTCGCGGATGTCCCCGGGCAGCGCCCCGGCCAGCTTCTCCATCAGCTCGGGAGCGAGCGCGGCGTCGAGCACCTCCAGCACCGCGGCGGCCTCGCGCAGCGCCGCGTCCTCGTCCGTGCCGGTACGAGCGGCGATGCGCCCGGCGAACGTGGTCAGCCCGAAACGCTCTCCCGACGCGGCCGCCCCGGACGAGGCGGCCTCCGAGGCATGCCGGAGGCAGGCGGCCGGTTCCGGCGGCAGCTGGGCCGCCACATGGCCGGCGAGCCCGGACGGCAGCCGCTGGCCCAGGGTGGTCAGCACCGCACGCGTCGCCGCCTCGGCCGGCCCCCGGCCCGGCAGCTGGGCCAGCGCCCGCACCTTCGTGATCATCTCGTCGTGCTGCATGGGCGGCCGTCCTTCCCTACGGCGCGGACCGCCGGAACACCGGCGGACGGGCACCGATCGAGTACCCACCACGCCGTCGCCGCCCGAACCGCGTGCGGGAGCGCCCCGGCCCGGCGGTCGACCGCGCCTCATCCGGCCGACGCCGCCCGCGCGGTTCAGTAAAGTGGTGTCGCCAAATCCCGGCGACAGCGCACCTGTGAGGTACACGCGAACCATGCCGACCGAAACGTTTGAGTTCCAGGTTGAAGCCCGTCAGCTGCTCCAGTTGATGATCCACTCGGTCTACTCGAACAAGGACGTCTTCCTCAGGGAACTCGTCTCCAACGCATCCGACGCGCTGGACAAGCTGCGGCTGGCGGCCCTGCGGGACGACACGCTCGACGCCGACACCTCCGACCCGCACATCGAGATCGAGGCCGACCAGGAGGCCCGTACCCTCACCGTGCGGGACAACGGCATCGGGATGTCCTACGACGAGGTCACGCAGCTCATCGGCACCATCGCCAACTCCGGCACCGCCGCCTTCCTGGCGGAACTGCGCGAGGCGCAGGAGGGCGCCGGCGGCGACGGGCTGATCGGCCAGTTCGGCGTCGGCTTCTACTCCGGCTTCATGGTGGCCGACGAGGTCACCCTGGTCACCCGGCGGGCCGGCGAGTCCCAGGGCACCCGCTGGTCCTCGCGCGGCGAGGGCACGTACACCCTGGAGAACGTCGACGAGGCCCCGCAGGGCACCGCCGTCACCCTCCACCTCAAGCCCGCCGACTCCGAGAACCAGCTGCACGACTACACCTCCGCCTGGAAGATCAAGGAGATCGTCAAGCGGTACTCGGACTTCATCACCTGGCCGGTCCGCCTCGTCACCGCGGCGGGCGACGGCGAGGACGCGCCCGAGCCCGAGACGCTGAACTCCATGAAGGCGCTGTGGGCCCGTCCGCGCGACGAGGTGGCCGACGAGGACTACCACGAGCTGTACAAGCACATCAGCCACGACTGGCGCGATCCGCTGGAGACCGTCCGCCTCCAGGCCGAGGGCGCCTTCGAGTACCAGGCGCTGCTCTTCCTGCCGGCCCACGCCCCGCACGACCTGTTCACCCGGGGCCAACGGCACGGCCTCCAGCTCTTCGTCAAGCGCGTCTTCATCATGGACGACTGCGAGGAACTGCTCCCGCCCTACCTGCGGTTCGTCAAGGGCGTGGTCGACGCCCAGGACCTCTCGCTCAACGTGTCCCGCGAGATCCTCCAGCAGGACCGCCAGATCCGGCTGATGCAGCGCCGTCTGACGAAGAAGGTCCTCGCCACGGTCAAGGACATGCGCTCCGCCGACCCGGACCGCTACCGCACCTTCTGGCGGGAGTTCGGCGCGGTGCTGAAGGAGGGCCTGGTCACCGACGCCGACAACCGGGCCGCCCTGCTCGCCGCGGCCTCCTTCCCGAGCACCCACGACGCCGAGGAGCCGACGACGCTCGCCGCGTACGCGGAGCGGATGAAGGACGGCCAGGAGCACGTCTACTACATCACCGGCCAGTCCCGGGAGAGCGTCGAGAACTCCCCGCACATGGAGGCGTTCCGCGCCAAGGGCGTCGAGGTGCTGCTGCTGACCGACCCGGTCGACGAGGTGTGGGTCGACACGGTGGGGGAGTACGAGGGCAAGCGGCTGCGCTCGGTCGTCAAGGGAGAGATCGACCTCGGCGGCGAGGAGGACGAGCAGAAGACGGCCGAGCAGGAGAAGCACACCGAGGAGTACGCCGGGCTGCTCGGCTGGATGACCGAGCACCTGGCCGACGACGTCAAGGAGGTCCGCCTCTCCTCCCGCCTCACCGTCTCGCCGGCCTGCGTCGTCTCCGACTCCGAGGACCTCACGCCCGCGCTGGAGAACATGTACCGGGCGATGGGCCAGGAGGTGCCGCGGGCCAAGCGCATCCTCGAACTCAACCCGGACCACCAGCTGGTCAAGGGCGTCCGGCAGGCGTACGCCCGGCAGGGCGAGGACCTCTCGGAACTCACCGAGGCCGCCGAGCTGCTGTACGGCCTCGCGCTGCTCGCCGAGGGCGGACAGCCCAAGGACGCCGGACGGTTCGTGAAGCTGGTGGCCGACAGGATGGAGCGCACGCTCTAGCCGCGACGGCCGGCAGGGCGGCAGGGCTGGGGCGGCCGGCACACCCGGCCGCCCCAGCCCACCCGGCCGCCCCGCCGACTCGGCCACCTGCGCCCTCCCGACCCCGCCCGCCCGGCCCCGTACACCCGTGTGTCACTCTCCGGACAGGCCCGGTACGGCAGTTGCCGGTGCCGGGCGGATAGGCGGCACGGCGCTCGCTGGATAGAGTCGTGCCGTTACAACTGGTTGTGGGGGACAACCAGGGCACCTCGGGGAGGGCTTGCAGCACATGAGTCGTCGTTCTACCGGCTTGGCAGGCGTCTGGGCCGAGACGCAGAGGCAGCAGCAGCGCCAGCTGGAGGCCGACGCCAGGCGACGCAGGCAGGAGGCCCAGCAGGCGCGCGCCCGGGAGCGGCGGGCCGCCCAGACCTACCGCGAGTACCGGCAGGCCGAGGCGGCGCGCCGGACCGAGGAACTGGACGCGCGGGTCGCCGCGTTGCAGGGGCTGCTCGCGACGGGATGCCGGGCGCCCGCCTTCGACGTCTCCTCCCTGACGCGCCCCGAGCAGATCGAGCCCTTCGCCCCCGGCCCGCTCGCGCAGCCCCTGCCCATGCCGGACTTCGAGCACTACCGCACCCAGAGCGGATGGACAGCCGGCCGGCGTTCCCAGGCGCAGGCCGAGGCCCGCGCGCGCTTCGAGCAGGACCTGCGGGCGGCGCAGGCGGCGGAGGCTCAGCGGCAGCGCCAACTGGCCGCCTACCAGCAGCAGTACCGGCAGTGGGCCGACACCCGGCTGGCCGAGCTGCGCCGCCACAACGCCGGTGTCGCCCAACTCGCCGAAGGAGTCGGGCGCGGCGACCCCGACTCCGTGGTCGAGTACTTCTCCGCCGCCCTCTACGCCTCGACCGCCTGGCCCGAGGACTTCCCGCGGCAGGTGGCGGTCGCCTACGACCCGGCGGCCCGGCAACTGGTCCTGGACTGGGAGCTGCCCGCCTACGACGTCGTCCCCGAGACCAGGTCCGTGCGGTACGTGGCCGGGACCGACCAGGACAAGGAGACCGCCCGTCCGGTCACCCAGCGCCGGGCCCTGTACCGCGAGGTCCTGGCCCAGTGCATGCTGCTCGTCCTGCACGAACTCTTCGCCGCCGACCGGTCGGACGCGCTCGAATCGGTGGTCCTCAACGGGTTCGTCGACGGCCACGACCCCACCACCGGCCGTCCCGGCCACATCCACCTGGCCACCGTCATGGCCGCGCGCTCCACCTTCCGCGAACTCCACCTGGCGCAGGTGGACGCCGGCAGCTGCCTGGCCGACGCGCTGCGCGGGCAGCTCTCGGCCCGCCCCGACCAGCTCGCGCCGGTACGGCCGGGCCGTCGGCCGCAGGAGGTCGGCGACCGGGTGGTCACCCACGGCAGCGACGAGGACCCCGACCTGTACGAGATGGACCCGATCGCCTTCGAGAACCTCGTCGCCGAGCTGTTCCGGGCCATGGGGATGCAGGCGGTCACCACTCAGCGCTCGGGCGACGGCGGGGTGGACGTCGACGCGCTCGACCCCACGCCGATCCGCGGCGGCAAGATCGTCGTGCAGGTCAAGCGCTACCGCAACACCGTGCCGCCCACCGCCGTGCGCGACCTGTACGGCACCGTGCAGGACACCGGCGCCAACAAGGGCGTCCTGGTGACGACGTCCAAGTTCGGCCCCGGCTCGCACACCTTCGCGGGCGGCAAGCCGCTGGAGCTGATCGCGGGGACCGAACTCGTCGACCTGCTGCACCGCCACGGCCTGCGCGGCCGCCTGGACGACGGCCCGCGCCGTCCCGCGGCCCGGCCGGCGCCGCGGGCCGCGGACCCCGGGCTGCCCGACGGCCACAACGTCCTGGGCATGTCGTGGACCGGCGGCGTCGCCCTGGACGTGTGCGCCCTCGTCTGCCGCGGCGGCCGGGTGCTCGACGACGACCACTTCGTCTTCTACAACAACCCGCGTTCCCCGGACGGCGCCGTGCGCGCCCTGCCCGCCGCCGCGCCCGACAAGGCCGCGATCGGCGTCGCCTTCGACGCGCTGCCCGCCGACGCCGACCGGTTCGTGCTGGTGGCCGCCGTCGACCCGGAGGTCAACCCGGACGCCGACCTGTCCGGGTTCACGGACGCGCACATCCGGCTGCTCGACGCGCGCCTGGCCGAGCTGGGGCGGCTCGACGTGTCCGACGGCCGGCCCGGCGAGACCGCGCTCGTCCTCGGCTCCTTCCGCCGCCGGGCGAGCGGCGACTGGGACTTCGTCCTCGGCGGCCGGGGCTACCCGGGCGGTCTGGCCGAACTGGTCCAGGACTTCGGCATCGACGTGGAGTAGCCCCGCCCGTCACCGGCCGGGGACGCTCCCCGCCGCCGCGCCCGCGAGGACACGGGCCCGCGTCACCGCCCGCCGCCGTCGGCGGTCAGATGGTCTCCGGCGATGCCGGCCTTCTCGGGGCGGTAGTAATCCCGGATGCCCTCCGCCCAGACCTCCACCGGGATGCGGTCGCCGGCCACCGGGCCGAAGGCCTCGAACAGCGCCTCGATGTTGGCGCGCCGGAAGCCGATGGCGGTCATCAGGGCCACGAAGTCCGGACGGTCGACGAATCCGTCGCCCTCCGGATCGCCGATCGCGGAGAGCGCCCGGGCGAACTCGTCGATCGTCGCCTCGAACCGCTCCGGCGACAGCACACAGGCCTCGAACTCCTCCGGACTGATCCGGCCGTCGCCGTTGGCGTCGAGTTCGGCCAGCAGCGTCGTCCAGTACCGGCGCAGGGAGGCCAGCAGCGCGTCCTTCGCCGCGTCGTCGGCCTTGGGCGCCGCCGCGACCACCCGCTCGCCCATCAGATCGAAGTCGTCGGCCTCCAGACAGCCGTTCCCGTCGGCGTCGAAGAGGGAGAAGACAAGCTGGACACGGTCGGTCGCCTCAGGGGTACGCATGGGCGGCACACCTCTCCTTCCGGACTTGCGGCCCACGCCGTCGACGGGGCCGGACGCGCGCCGGCATCCCGTTCCGGCGGCTGCTCCACTATCCGTCCGGCGCGCACGCGGCGGCAGGGGAAGCGGGGCCGTCCACCCGAAGGGGGGGAATCCGCCCGCCTGGCGCATGAACCGCCTCAACCCCGTTTCGCCGGACGCCACTTGGCGTCCGGCCGGCCGTCACGGCGCGGTGCGCCAGGCGTTCGCCGTGGCCGCGGCCGTCCCCGTGTTCCAGTCCAGGCGCAGCACGGCGAGGTCGTCGCTGTGCCGGTCGGCGTTGAGGGTGCGGGTCCGGGCGATCAGCTCGTCGAGATGGGCGCCCGGGTCCGGCGTGGGGATCGTGTCGATGATCCGCAGCAGGCCGTCCACCCCGAGCCGGTCGCCGGTGCTGTTGGCGAATCCCTCGATCAGGCCGTCCGTGTACGCGACGAGGGCGCCGCGCGGAGGCAGGGCGAGGGTGGTCGCCGTCCACTGGCCCAGCCCGGGCACGATGCCGAGGGCCACCCCGTGGGCCGCGGAGACCTCCCGGGCCCCTTCGGGGGTGAGCAGCAGCGGCTCGTGGTGACCGGCCAGGTGCAGCGTGGCGGTGGCCGCCCGCGGGTCCACGGTGATCAGCGTGCAGGTGGTGAACAGGTCATTGCCGGTGCGCTCCGCGATGTGTATCCGCTCCAGCAGACGCAGCAGCTGCTGGTTGCGGTGGCCGCCCAGGGTCAGGGCGCGCCAGGCGATGCGCAGGCACACACCGAGCGCGGCGGCGTCCGGGCCGTGGCCGCTGACGTCCCCGATGATGGCGTGCACCTGCCCGTCGTCGGTCTGTACGACGTCGAGGAAGTCGCCTCCGAGCAGCGCCTGCGCCCGGCCGGGGTAGTAGCGGCTGGAGGCGGTGACGGCGGCGGAGGAGAGCAGCGGCTCGGGCAGCAGTCCGCGCTCCAGACGCGCGTTCTCCTCGGCCCTGAGCCGCCCGATCTGGAGGGCGGCGTTGGCGCGCTCGGCCTGCTTGCGCTGGAGGGCGTAGCGTACGGCCCGCTGGAGCAGGTCGGGTTCGACCTTGCCCTTGATGAGGTAGTCCTGTGCGCCGGCGCCGAGCGCCTCCACACCCGCGCGGGGCTCGTCCAGACCGGTCAGGACGATGATGGCGGCCCCGGTGTCGGTCTGGATCGCCTCGACCGTCTCCACCCCGGAGGCGTCGGGCAGGTGCAGGTCCAGCAGGACGCAGTGGACGGGCTGCGCCGCGAGTTCCCTGCGCGCGTCGGCGGCCGTGCGGCAGCGCGTCAGGGTGTGCGGCAGGTCGGTGTCGTAGAGGAGCTCCTCGACCAGGAGGGCGTCCCCGTCGTCGTCCTCGACCAGCAGGATGTGGTACTTCCCGGGCGTGCCCGCGGCGTGGTCGGTCACGGCTGGGTCTTTCTCTCCGGGGCCGCGGGCGCGTCGGCGGCGGGCAGGGTGAAGACGATCCGGGTGCCCGGTGCGTGGCCGGGGTCGATCCCGATCGTGCCGCCGTGGAACTCCACGACCTTCTTGCACATCGCCAGACCGATGCCGGTGCCCGGGTAGGCGTCCTTGGTGTGCAGCCGCTGGAAGAGGATGAACACCTTCTCCTGGAACTCGGGCGCGATGCCGATGCCGTTGTCGGCGACCGCGAACCGCCAGTTGTCGCCCTCGCGCACCGCGCTCACGCGGATGCGCGGCGGCCGCTCGGGGCTGCGGAACTTCACGGCGTTCGACAGCAGGTTCTGCCAGAGCATGCTCAGCTGCGTGGTGTCGCCGACGACCTCGGGCAGCGGGTCGTGGGTGATCTCCGCGCCGCTCTCCTCGATCGCCACGCTCAGATTGTCCACGGACCGGGCGAACACCTCTTCCAGGGCCACGCGCTGGTGATCGTTGTGCACGCGGCCGACCCGGGAGAAGGCCAGCAGGTCGTTGATCAGGACCTGCATGCGGTTGGCGCCGTCGACGGCGAAGGCGATGTACTGGTCGGCCCGGTCGTCCAGCTGTCCGCCGTAGCGGCGCTGGAGGAGCTGGGTGAAGCTGGACACCTTGCGCAGGGGTTCCTGGAGGTCGTGCGAGGCGACGTAGGCGAACTGCTCCAGCTCCGCGTTGGACCGCTTCAGATCGGCCGCCTGCTCGTCCAGCAGCCGGCGGGACTCCTCGCTGAACTCCAGCTCCTCCAGCAGCCGCCGGCGCATGGAGTCCACGTCCGAGGCCAGCCGGCGCAGGTCGGCCGGCCCGGTGCCGGGCAGGTTGCGTCCGAAACGGCCTTCGGAGACGTCCCGGGCGGCCGAGCCGAGCCGGGTGAGCGGATTGGTGATGCCGCGCCGCAGTCCCTCGAAGACGAGGGACGCCACCAGCAGGATGACAGCGGCGATGACGGCGAACATCCAGTTCCGCAGCGTCTGCGCCCGCCGCAGGTCGCGGCCGGCGGCCGTCCGCTCGCTCTCCAGGTGCGACTGCTGGCGCACCATGGCCTTGCGCAGCGAGTCGAAGGTGTCCTTGCCCTCGGTCGCCCGCTCGGCGCTGAGCCTGGCGGCCTGGGAGGCGGGGGCGGCGGCGATGGGACGGGCGATGCGCTCGTGCCAGACGCCGATCAGCCGCTCCACCTCGGCCAGGTCGGCGCTGGTGCGGGCGTCGGCGCGGGTGAGCGGGCGCAGGCGGTCGAGGGCGGCCTTCTCGTCGGCCTGGCCCTCGGCGTAGGGCTGGAGGAAGTCGGCATGACCGGACAGCCCGTAGCCGCGGATACCGGTCTCCTGGTTGACCAGGGACTCCTGCAAGCGTATGGAGTCGATCAGCGCGGGGGACCGCCGGTCCACCAGCTCGGTGGTGATCTGTGAGGTGCGCCACATGGCCCAGCCGCCCAGTGACCCGACCACCGCCAGCACCACCAGGGTGGCGGCGACCCCCGCCCGCAGCCAGTGCCGGGTGGTCCAGTCCGAGAACAGACCCTTGGGGCCGGGCGGCTTGCTGTTCATGGGGGTTCGTGTCTCTCCTTCGGGGTACCAGGACCACGGCTCGGTGCGGCAAGCACACTGTACCCGTGGCCTGACAACGTATGTTGTCTCGGATCGGATCAACGCCGTACGCTGGTGGCATGCCTGGTCCGCCTTCCCTTCCGCGCGCCGCCGGCGCAGAGACGGCCGCGCTGGTGACGCAGGTGATGGACGAACTCAACCGGCTTCTGACCCAGGACGCCGCCCACCCGACGGCGGAGACCTGTGACGAGACCGACGCCCGCCGCCACGCGCTCGTACGCCTGCGCGTACTGGCCGGCGTCAAGCAGGCGGTGCGGCGCCTGGAGGACCAGGCGGCCTCCACCGCGGCCGCGCACGGCGCCGGTTACCCCGAGATCGGCCAGGCCGTGAGCATGAGCCGACAAGGAGCCCGGCGCCGCTGGCCCGGACTGATCACCAACGGCACCCACCGCCCCTACCCCCATCCCACACCCCGGAGCTCGTGAATCATGGCTGTCGCCGCAACCCGCCCCTACGACGTCCTGCTGGTCGAAGACGACGCAGCGGACGCCATGCTCATCCAGGACGCCCTGGCCGAGCGCGGCACCCGCAACCTCACCCAGGTGTCCGACGGCATCGCGGCCCTCGACTACCTGCGCGACCCGGCCAACGAGCGTCCCGACCTCATCGTCCTCGACCTCAACATGCCGCGCATGAACGGCCGGGAGTTCCTCGCCGTGGTCAAGGAGGACGCCGAGCTGCGCACCATCCCGGTCGTCGTCCTGACCACCTCCGCGGCGCCGGACGACGTCACCGGCGCCTACCACCACCACGCCAACGCGTACGTCACCAAGCCGGTGAACCTGGAGGAGTTCGAGGCGGCCGTCCGCAGCATCGACGCCTTCTACCTCGACATCGCCGTCAAGCCCCCCAAGGCCTGACCGCACCGCAGCCGTAGGGAGCCGGGGCCGAGAGGCCCCGGCTCTTCGCTGTTCCCGGGCGGTCGCCGCGCGCGGGCGGCCGCTGCGCCCGGGCAAGTCGTACCATCACTCTTAGTCGCCACGCGATTACCCAACGCCACGCTGGGCATGCAGGGAGCAGGAACAGGGGGAAGCGGGAAAGGGGGTGGTCGCGCATGTGGACGCGTCGCGCGGCCTATCCCGTGCTGCTCGTGGCCACGGTCGCCACGGCCGTCGCGGGTCTGCGGTACCGGCTCGATCCGGGACTGACCACCTCCGCCTTCCAGTTCGCGGTCATCGCCTATCTGGTGATCCTGGAGCGGGTGATCCCCTACGACCGCGGCTGGCACCCGGACCGCCGCGAATGGGGCCGGTACGGCGTCTACTTCCTGGTGACCGCCGTCGGCAGCGTCACCGCGCAACTGCTGGTGGAGTCCCTCGTCGGCGTCGTGTCGCCGGCCAGGCCCAGCTTGCCCCTGGCGGTGGAGACACCGCTGGCCCTGCTGGTGGGGTCCCTGGCGAGCTATCTGGTGCACCGCTGGAGCCACACCAACCCCTGGCTGTGGCGGCTGCACGGCGTGCACCACCTGCCGCGCAAGGTCAACGTCGCCAACAACGGCGTCAACCACGTCCTGGACGTCCTGCTGGCCCAGGGCGGAGTGCAGCTGTCGCTGAGCCTGCTCGGCTTCTCGCAGGAGTCCGTGTTCGCGATCGGCCTCTTCGTGATCACCCAGGGCTACTTCACCCACGCCAACATCGACGTCCGCATCGGCTGGCTCAACCACCTCTTCGCCAGCCCCGAACAGCATCGGCTGCACCACAGCACGGACCTCGCCGAAGCCGGTCACTACGGCTCGGACCTGGCCGTCTGGGACCGCATATTCGGCAGCTGGACCTGGTGTCCCGGCCGCCGGCCGGCCGCGGTGGGCCTTTCGGACCCGGCGTCCTTCCCGGGGACCGAGGCCGTCCTCGCCAGCCACCTCCAGGCGTGGCGGCGCCCCGCCGCCTGACGCCCGCCACCTTCCGCCGCTCTCCCGCCCCGCCTGACCGCCGGCCCTCGCCGCCGTCGGGCCGTCGCCCTGCCCTTTCACGTGCGCCGCCACGTCACGACCACCCAAGGACTCGGCCATGTCGGACTCCCACAACGCCCCCACCGAGAAGATCGCGATCATCGGCATCGGCTGCCGCCTGCCCGGCGGCGCCAGTGACCACCGGGCGTTCTGGCACAACCTGATCGAGGGCAGGGACTGCATCACCCCGACCCCCGCCGACCGGTACGACATCACGACCCTCGCGAGCCGGGACAAGTCCAAACCGGGCCGGCTCGTCGGCGGACGCGGCGGCTACATCGACGGCTTCGACGAGTTCGACCCGGCCTTCTTCGGCATCAGTCCCCGCGAGGCCGCGCACATGGACCCGCAGCAGCGCAAACTGCTGGAGGTGGCCTGGGAGGCCCTGGAGGACGGCGGGCAGAGACCGGCCGAGCTGGCGGGCCGTGACGTCGGCGTCTTCGTCGGAGCGTTCACGCTCGACTACAAGATCCTCCAGTTCGCCGATCTGGGCTTCGAGTCGCTGGCCGCCCACACGGCGACCGGCACGATGATGACGATGGTGTCGAACCGCGTCTCGCACTGCTTCGACTTCCGCGGTCCCAGCGTCTCGCTCGACACCGCGTGCAGCTCCTCGCTGGTCGCCGTCCACCTGGCCTGCCAGAGCCTCAGCCGCCGCGAGAGCGCCCTCGCCCTCGCCGGCGGCGCCCTGCTGCACATGGCGCCGCAGTACACCATCGCCGAGACCAAGGGCGGATTCCTCTCGCCCCAGGGCCGCTCCCGCGCCTTCGACGCGTCGGCCGACGGCTACGTACGCTCCGAAGGCGTCGGCGTGGTCGCGCTCAAGCGCCTGGACGACGCCCTGCGCGACGGCGACCCGGTCCACGCGGTGATCATCGGCAGCGGCGTCAACCAGGACGGCCGCACCCACGGCATCACCGTGCCCAACCCCGACGCGCAGGTCGCCCTGATCCAGCGGGTCTGCGCCCAGGCCGGCATCGCACCCGGCAGCCTCCAGTACGTCGAGGCGCACGGCACGTCCACGCCGGTCGGCGACCCGATCGAGGCCGCCGCCCTGGGGCAGGCGCTGTCGCTCGGAAGGGGGCCCGGCGCCCGCTGCTACGTCGGCTCGGTCAAGACCAACATCGGCCACACCGAGGCGGCCGCCGGCATCGCCGGACTGATCAAGACCGCCCTCAGCCTCGAACACCGCAGGATCCCGCCGCACATCAACCTCGAACACCTCAACCCGGCCATCGACCCCGACTCCCTGCCCTTCGAGATCCCCACCCGCGCGGTCGACTGGCCCGAGCACGACGGGCCCGCCCGCGCCGGGGTCAACTCCTTCGGCTTCGGCGGCACCAACGCGCACGTGCTGCTCGAAGCCGCGCCCGTCCGCGCGGGGGCGGGGGAACGGCCCGAGCCGGACACCGTCCCCGCCGCCCTCGGCTACTCCGTCCTCCCGCTGACCGCCCGCGACCCGGACCTCCTGCCCCAGGTGGCCGCCGGCATCCGCGCGGAACTCGCCGGGACCGCGCACGGCCCGGCGGGCTCCCTCACCGACCTCGGCCACACCCTGGCCCGCCGCCGGCAGCACCTCGAAGCACGGCTGTCGGTCGTCTACGACTCGCGCACGTCGCTGGAAGAGGCCCTCGACACCTACTTACGCGGCCAGGCTCACCCCCGGGTCCTGCTCGGCCGGCGCCGCGAGGGCCGCGGACGCGGCCTGGTCTGGGTCTTCACCGGCATGGGGCCGCAGTGGTGGGGGATGGGCCGGCAGCTGTTCGAGACGGAACCGGTGTACCGGGCGGCCGTCGAGCGCTGCGACCGCGAGATCCGTGAACTGGCCGGCTGGTCGCTGCTGAAGGAGCTGTCCGCCGACGAGGCGGACTCCAGGATGAGCGAGACCTGGCTGGCGCAGCCCGCCAACTTCGCCGTCCAGGTGGGCCTCGCGGCCCTGTGGCGCAGCCGGGGCGTGCACCCCGACGCGATCGTCGGCCACAGCACCGGCGAGGTCGCCGCCTTCCACGAGGCGGGCGTCTACACCCTCCAGCAGGCCGCCATGGTCGTCGTCCACCGCAGCCGCCTCCAACAGAGACTCGTGGGCGCCGGCACGATGCTGGCCGCCGGCCTTCCGGCGGAGGAGGCCGAGCGACGGGTGCGGCCCTACGCCGACCGCGTGTCGGTCGCCGCCGTCAACAGCCCGACCGCGATCACCCTGGCCGGGGACGAGGAGGCGCTCGCCGAGCTCGCCGCGCTGTTCGCCGCCGAAGGCGTCTTCGCGAAGTTCCTCGCCGTGCGGGTGCCGTACCACAGCCACCGCATGGACCTGATCAAGGACGAGCTGCTCTCCTCGCTCTCCCGGCTCCGGCCCCGCGCCGCACAGGTGCCGCTGTACCTGACGGGCGGGCAGGAGGCGGCCGGCCGCGGTCCCGCCAAGGGCCCTGAGCTGGACGCCGCCTACTGGTGGAGCAACGTCCGCGACACCGTCCACTTCCGCACGGCCGTCGACCACCTCGCCGACGACGGCCACGGCCTCTTCCTGGAGATCGGCCCGCACCCCGTCCTCGGCCACGCGATCGCCGAATGCCTGGCCGCCGAGGACGCCGACGGGCTGAGCCTGCCCTCGATCCGCCGCGGTGAGGACGAACGCGAACGGATCGCCCTGTCGCTGGCCGCCCTGCACAACGCGGGCGTCGACATCGCCTGGGAGGTGCTGCACCCCGAGGGCCGGCCGGTCCCACTGCCCCGCTACCCCTGGCGGCGGGACCGCCACTGGGCCGAGCCGAAGGCGGTCGAGCAGGTCCGCCTCGGCCGGCGCGACCATCCGCTGCTGGGCCGCCGGCTGGCCACGGCCGAGCCGGCCTGGGAGGCCCGGCTCGACACCGAGCAGCTGCCCTACCTGGAGGACCACCGCATCCAGGGCAGCGTGGTCTTCCCGGCGGCCGGCTATCTGGAGATGGCGGCGCAGGCGGTGCGCGCCCTGACCGGCGGCACGGCCGTGTTCGCCGACATCGAGCTGCGCAAGGCGCTCTTCCTGACCGCCGGACCCGACACCCAGGACGCCTCGGCGGGCTCCACCGCCACCGTGCAGTTCTCCTTCTCCCCGGACAGCGCCGCCTTCACCGTCGCCACGGCGCCCACCGGAGACGCCGGGGAACGCACCGTGCACGCCCGCGGCGTCGTGCGTTCCGGCCAGCCCACCGCGGGCGGTGAGCGGCTGGACGCCCACCAGGTCCGCGCGCGCGGCCTGCGCCGCCTCGACGGCGCCGGCTGCTACGCCGCGCTCGCGGCGCTCGGCTACCACTACGGCCCGGCCTTCCAGGCCATCGAGGAGGTGTGGACCGGCCCCGGGGAGGCGCTGGCCCGGCTCCGTCCTCCGGCCGCGATCGGCGCCGACGCCGCCCGCCACCACCTGCACCCGGTCCTGCTCGACGCCTGCTTCCAGACACTGCTGACCGAGCAGATCCCACCGGCCGAGCAGATCCCACCGACCGGGCGAATTCCCCCGGCCGGGCACGACCCGGCCGGGCACGACCCGGCCGGCGCCCCGGGCATCCGGCTGCCGCTGTCGATCGACGAGGTGCGCATGGCCGCCGTCGGCGACCGCCCGCTGTGGGCGCACGCCGTCGTCACCCGCCGGGCCGAGGGCGAACTCGTCGGCGACATCACCGTCCACGGCGACGACGGCGCCCCGCTCGGCCGCATCAGCGGATTCCGCGCCGTCGACGTGGAGAAGACCACCGCCGCCGTCGGCCTGGGCACCGTGGACTCCTGGCTCGCCGACCTCACCTGGGTCGACGCGCAGAGCCCGGCCGACTCGGCCGGCCCGGCCACGGCCGACGGGACGACGGCGCCCGACTGCCTGCTGTTCGCCGACGCGCGGGGCGTCGCCGACGCGCTCGCCGCCCTGATCACCGCCCGCGGCGGCCGCTGCCACCTGGTCCGCCCGGGCGCCGCCCACCGCACCTCCCACGACCTGCGGGAATCCACCGTCCGGCCGGACTCGGCCGCCGACCTCGAACGCCTCTTCGCGCACCTGCGCAGCTCCGGCGCCCGCCCCTACGACCACGTCGTGCACCTGTGGAACCTCGACCTGCCCACCCTGGACACGACGACCACCGCGGACGCACTGCGTGAGGCGGCCGGCACCGGCGGATACGCCCTCGTCGCCCTCGCCCGGACGCTGCCCGGCGCGCTGCCGGACGCCAGACTGCACATCGTCACCCGCGGCAGCCAGGCCGTCACCGCCACCGACCCGGTCGAACCGCTGGCCGCACCCGCCTGGGGCATCGGCCGCGTGCTGTGGCAGCAGGAACTCACCGCCCACCGCGGACGGCTCATCGACCTCGATCCGGCCTCCCCGGCCGGCGCCGCCGCCCGCAGGGCCGAGGCCGAAGCCCTGCTGCACGAGATCACGACCGCCGACGGGACACCCGAGGCCGACGACGAGATCGCCCTGCGCGCCGGCCGCCGCCACACCAGCCGCCTCACCCCGGCCGCCGGCCTCACCCGGCCGCTGCCGCTCAGACTGCGCCCGGACGGCGCCTACCTGGTCACCGGCGCCTTCGGCGCACTCGGCCGGCTGCTGAGCCGCGCCCTCGTCGCCTGGGGCGCACGGCGGCTGATCCTCGTCGGCCGCACCCCGCTGCCCGACCCCGGGAGCCGGTCCGCCACCGACCCCGACTCCGCCGCCGGCCGCGCCGCCCGCTTCGTGCGCGAGCTGGAGGCACGGGGCGCCCAGCCCGTCGTCGCCACCCTCGACATCGGCGACGAGGCGAGCCTGGTCGCCTGGCTCGCCGAGCACCGGCGCCTCGGCTCCCCGCCGATCCGCGGCGTCTTCCACCTCGCCGGCCAGGTCCGCGACACCCTGGTGCCCGAGATGGACCGGCCGACCTTCGATGCCGTCCACGACCCCAAGGTCCTCGGCGCCTACCTCCTCCACCGCCACCTCGCCGACCAGCCCTTGGACCACTTCGTCCTGTTCTCCTCGATCGCCTCTCTGCTCACCACCGCCGGCCAGACCAACTACGCCGCCGGCAACGCCTTCCTCGACGCACTGGCGCACCACCGCCGCGCCCGCGGGCTGCCCGGCCTCAGCCTGGACTGGGGCCCCTGGGCGACCGGCATGATCGAGGAACTCGGCCTCATCGAGCACTACCGCACCCACCGCGGCATGAGCTCCCTGTCGCCCGAGGCGGGCACGGCCGTACTGGAACGCGTCATCGGACAGGACCGCGCCCAACTGCTCGTCGCCACCGTCGTCGACTGGCCCGCCTTCCTCGCCTGGTACCCCTCGGCGCCGCCCCTGGTGACCGAGCTGGCCGCCGCCGGCGGCCCGGCCGTCCCACCGGGCGAACAGGGCAGTTTCCTCGAAGACTTCCGCGCCGCCGACGCCGTCGCCCGCCGCGCCCTGGTGACGGCGCGCTTCACCGAGATCGTCGCCGGCGTCCTGCGGGTCGGGGCGGAGCAGGTCGACCTCGACGCCGCCCTGGGCGTGCTCGGTCTGGACTCCCTGCTCGCGATGGAACTGCGCTCCCGCGTCCAGACGCACCTGGGCCTCACCCTCCCCGTCGTCACCCTGCTCAGCAGCGCTCCGGTCGCCGAACTGACCGGGCAGCTCCACGACGGACTGGCCGAACTGGTCGCGGCCGACGCCGACGAGACGGCGGGCGCGGCCGCGGTGGAGCTGTTCCACGACGAGGCGCGGCACCCGCTGACCCAGAACCAGAAGGCCCTGTGGTTCCTCAAGCAGCTCAACCCGGACGGCTTCGCCTACAACATCGGGGGAGCGGTTGAGGTGCGCACCCCCCTCGACCCCGAGCTGGTGTTCGACGCGTTCCGCGCCCTGGTCGAGCGCCACCCCGCGCTGCGCACCAACTTCACCCACGAGGACGGCCGCCCGGTGCAGAAGGTCACCCCCGCCGCCGACGCCGCGCGGCGCCTGGACGTCGCCCTCTTCGACGTCGAGGGCACGCCCTGGGACGACGTCCGCACCCTGATCGTGCGCGAGTACCGCAGACCGTACGACCTCGCCCACGACCCCCTCGTGCGGCTGCGGCTGTTCCGGCGCGGGCCCGACCGCTGGGTGCTGATGAAGGCCGTCCACCACATCGTCTCGGACGCGATCTCGACGTTCACCTTCATCGAGGAACTCCTCGCCGTCTACGAGGCGCTGCGCCGGGGCCGCACCCCCGAGCTGCCGCCCGTCGCCGCGCGCTACCTCGACTTCCTCAACTGGCAGAACCAGTTCCTGGCCGGCCCCCAGGCCCGCCGGATGCTCGACTACTGGAAGGCGGCGCTGCCGGCCGAGGTCCCGGTGCTCGGCCTGCCCACCGACAAGCCCCGCCCCGCCGTCCAGACCCACAACGGCGCCTCCGAGTTCTTCGCCCTCGACGCCGGCCTCAGCGCCCGCGTCCACGAGGTGGCCCGCACGCACCAGGTCACCGTCTTCATGGTGCTGCTCAGCGCCTACTACGTGCTGCTGCACCGCTACTCCGGGCAGGACGACATCGTCGTCGGCAGCCCGGTGACGGGCCGGACCAAGGAGGAGTTCGCCTCCGTCTACGGCTACTTCGTCAACCCGCTGCCGCTCCATCTCGACCTGGGCGACGGCCCCTCGGTGGAGCAGTTGCTCGCCCGCGTCCGCGAGGTGGTGCTCGGCGGCCTGGACCACCAGGAGTACCCGTTCGTGCTGCTCGTGGAGGAACTCGGCCTCCAGCACGACCCGAGCCGCTCCGCGGTCTTCCAGGCCATGTTCATCCTGCTCACCCACAAGGTGGCCGCCCAAAAGTACGGCTACCGCCTGGAGTACATCGAACTCCCCGAGGAAGAGGGGCAGTTCGACCTGACGCTGTCGGTGTACGAGGACGAGGCCGACCGGCGGTTCCACTGCGTGTTCAAGTACAACACCGACCTGTTCCTGCCCGAGACGATGCGGCGGCTGTCCGCGCACTACGTCACCCTGCTCGACGCCCTCACCCGCGCCCCCGCCACGCAACCGGCCCACAAGCTGGAACTGCTGGGCCCCGGCGAGCGCCGCCGGATCCTCGGTGAATGGAGCGGCGCCGTACGCCGGCCGGCCGAGCCGCGGACGCCGGTGCACGAACTGATCCTCCGGGCGGCCGCCGCGCACCCCGGGGCGATCGCCGTCCGGGTGCCCGCGCCGGACGGGACGGCCGACTGCCTGACCTACGGCGAACTGGACCGCCGCAGCCGCGCCCGCGCCCGGCGGCTGCGCGCACTCGGCGTCCGCGAGGGCACGGTCGTCGCCGTGTGCCTGGACAAGTCGGCCGAGCTGATCGTCACCCTGCTCGCCGTCCTCAGAGCGGGCGGCGCCTATCTGCCGCTCGCCCCCGACGACCCGGACGACCGGCTGGAGCACATGACCGCCCAGGCCGGCGCCGCGCACCTCGTGACCGACGACCCGCGCCGCTTCACCGCCCACCCCGGCGCGCTCACCCTGGCCGACCTGACCGCGCAGGAGGCCGAAGCCGCGCGAGCACCCGAGACCGCGCGAGCACCCGAGACCGCGCGAGGCGCCGAAGACGCCGAACTCACGGAACCCCCCGAGTTCTCCGAGCCCTCGGAACCCGCCGATCCACCGGTCCGCATGGACGCCCCCGCCTACGTCATCTGCACCTCCGGCTCCACCGGCCGCCCCAAGGCGGTCCAGGTCGGCCACCGTAATCTGGCCGCCGCCTACGCGGCCTGGCGCACGGAGTACCGCCTCGACACCGACGCCCGCGTCCACCTCCAGATGGCGAGCCCGTCCTTCGACGTCTTCACCGGCGACCTGGTCCGCGCCCTGTGCTCGGGCGGCACCCTGGTCCTGATCGGCCGCGAGCTGCTGTTCAACACGGCGAAGCTGTACGAGACGATGCGCGCCGAGGGCGTCGACTGCGCCGAGTTCGTGCCCTCGGTCGTCCGCGGCCTCATGGCGCACTGCGAACGCGACGGCCTGCGCCTCGACTTCACGCGTCTGCTGATCGTCGGCTCGGACACCTGGAAGGTCGAGGAGTACGACCGGCTGCGCGCCCTCGCCGGCCCCGCCACCCGCGTGGTCAACTCCTATGGCCTGACCGAGGCCACCATCGACAGCACCTGCTTCGAGGGCCCCACCGACGGCCTGGACCCGAGCCGGATGGTCCCCATCGGCCGGCCCTTCCCCGGCACCGAGACGTACGTCCTGGACGACCAGGGCGAGCCGGTGCCGCCCGGTGTCACGGGCGAGCTGTGGATCGGCGGCAGCGGGGTCGCCGCGGGCTACCTCGGCGACCCCGAGGAGACCGCGCGCCGCTTCGTCCGGCGGACCCCGGGCAGCGGCGACGCCGACGCGGCCCCGGTACACCTCTACCGGACCGGCGACCTGGCCCGCTGGGACGCCCACGGCTGCCTCCACCTCATCGGCCGCGCCGACTCGCAGGTCAAGGTGGGCGGCCACCGGGTGGAGACCGGGGAGATCGAGTCCCAGCTCGCCCGCTGGCCCGCCCTGGCCCAGGCGGTCGTCCGCGTCCGTCCGGACGCACACGGCGAGAACACCCTGTGCGCGTACGGCGTCGCCGCGCCCGGCGCCCGCCTCGACTGGCGCGAGCTGCGCCGCCACCTCGGCGAGCACCTGCCCACCTACCTGATCCCCGCCTCCTTCACCGAACTGCCCGAACTGCCGCTCACCCCGAACGGCAAGGTAGACACCGCCGCACTGCCCGAGCCACGGCCCACCACCGGCGAGGAGGCCCACGATCCGCCGGTGACGCTGTACGAGACCCGTACGGCCGCGCACTGGTCGGCCCTGCTCGGTGTGGACGGCATCGGTCTGCGGCACGACTTCTTCGAGTCCGGCGGCAGCTCCATCAAACTGATCGAGCTGATCCACCGGCTCCAGGGCGAGTTCGGCATCAGCATCCCGGTCGGCCGGCTCTTCAAGGTCACCACGCTGCACGGCATGGCCCGGACGGTCGAGGACATCGTCACCGGCCGCCTGCCGGGCGCGCAGCCCTACCTCACCCTCAACCGCGGCGCCGGAGAGACGGTGTTCTGCTTCCCGCCGGCCGGCGGCCACGGCCTGGTCTACCGGCGGCTCGCCGAACACCTCCCGGAACACGAGCTGACGGCCTTCAACTACGTGGCGGACGACGACAAGATCACCCGCTACGCCGACCTGATCACCACGCTCCGGCCGGAAGGCCCCTGCGCCCTGCTCGGCTACTCCCTCGGCGGCAACCTCGCCTTCGAGGTCGCCAAGGAACTGGAGCGGCGCGGCCGGGAGGTGAGCGACGTCGTCATCGTCGACTCGTACCGTATCGACGCCTCCTTCGCCCCCGGCCCCGAACACATCGAGGCATTCGAACGGGAACTGCGGGAGCACCTGCGCAAGCACACCGGCTCCGACGCCCTCGCCCGGGAGACCCTCGAACAGGCCAGGGACTACATCGCCTTCTGTGGTCGCACCCCCAACCTCGGCACGGTCCGCGCCCGCGTCACCGTCGTCTCCGACGCGCACAAGACCGCCTTCTACGCCGCCGGCGAGCGCGGCTCCTGGCACGGCGCCTCACCCCGGCCGACCCAGGTCCTGCGCGGCGCCGGCGGCCACGCCGACATGCTCGACCCGGGACACGTGGAGCACAACGCCCGGCTGATCCGCGGCCTGCTGGCGCACGGCGGCGCGGCGAAGGAGGCGACGGCGCGTGCGAGCTAGCCCACGCCAGCAGTGGACCGCCCGGGACCGGGCCCCCGGAGCCAGGCCGCGCGTCATCGTCGTCGGCGCCGGCATCGGCGGACTGTCCACCGGCTGCTACGCCCAGATGAGCGGCATGGAGAGCCGCGTCTTCGAGAAACACGTCCTGCCCGGCGGCTGCTGCACGGCCTGGTCCCGCGACGGTTACGTCTTCGACTACTGCATCGAGTGGCTGATCGGCACCGCGCCCGGCAACGACGCGCACCGGGTGTGGCGGGAACTGGGCGCCCTCGACGGCAAGACCATCCGCAACTTCGACGTCTTCAACACCGTCGTCGCCGAGGACGGCCGCTCGGTGTCCTTCTACAACGACCCCGACCGCCTGGAGCGCCACCTGCTGGACCTCGCCCCGGCGGACGCGCGGCTGATCCGGTCCTTCTGCCGCGACCTGCGGCGGTTCGCCGACGTCGACCTCTTCCCGTTCCTCAAGCCCACCCCGCTGCTCTCCCTGCGGGAGAAGGCCCGCACCGTGCGCACGGTCGTGCCGCTGCTGAACCTGCTGCGGCGCACCGCCGGAACACCCATGGCGGCCTTCGCCGAGCGCTTCCAGGACCCCCTGCTGCGCCGCGCGCTGCCGTTCATCTTCTTCCAGGACCACGAGGGCTTCCCGCTGCTGCCCTACCTGTTCAACATGGCGGGCGCCCACCGGCTGAACGCCGGCTTCCCGCAAGGCGGTTCGCTGGGACTGGCCCGCTCGGTCGAGGAGCGCTACACCTCCCTGGGCGGCCGGATCGACTACCGGGCGCGCGTGGAGCGCATCCTCGTCGAGGGCGACCGCGCGGTGGGCGTCGAACTGCGCGGCGGCGAACGGCACTACGCCGACCACGTCGTGGCGGCCTGCGACGGCGCCACCACCCTCGACCGCCTGCTGGGCGGCCGCCACTCCAGCCCCCGGGCCGACCAGCTGTTCCAGTCGATGCTGCGCACCTCGCACCTGGTCTACCCCGGTGTGGTGTCGGTCTTCGTCGGACTGCGCGGGGACGTACCGGCCGACACCCCGCACAGCACCACCCACCTGCTCTCCGACGCCGACAGCGCCCGACTGCCCGGCGTCCTCCAGAAGAGCCTGGTGGTGCAGTTGCGCTCCCGCTTCTCCGACGGTCTCGCACCGCCCGGCCGCTCCGTGATCCACTGCACCTACTTCAGCGACTACGCCTCCTGGAAGGCACTGCGCGCCGGCGACCGCCGCGCCTACTGGGCGCTGAAGCGGCAGACCGCCGACTTCGTCCGGGAGTTCCTGGACCGGCGCCATCCCGGACTCGCCGGGCGCGTCGACGTCATCGACGTCGCCACACCGGTGACCACCGAGCGCTACACCGGCAACCTGCACGGCAGCATCCTCGCCTGGAAGTCCTTCACCGACGCCGACGACCCGTTGCAGGCACTGATCGACAAGGACCGGATGCGGCTGCCCGGCCTCGCGGGCCTCTCCCTGGTGGGCCAGTGGTTCACCGGCGGCGGCCTGATCCGGGTGGCCTCCGGCGGACGCTTCGCCGTCCAGTACCTCTGCCAGGAGCTGGGCCTGCCGTTCCGGGCCTGGGAGAGCACCGGCCGCGACGCGTGGCACCCGGGGAAGCTGGGCCGGCTGCCCCAGCTCGACCAGAGCATGAGGTGAGGAGAGCGTGACGATGCCAGGAAAGCCCCGCCGCGAGACGATGATCATCATCGGTGCCGGTCTGGGCGGCCTGTCCACCGGCTGCTACGCCCGGATGAACGGCTACCGGACCCGGATCTTCGAGATGCACGAGATCCCCGGCGGCTGCTGCACGGCATGGGAGCGGGGCGACTTCACCTTCGACTGCTGCGTCAGCTGGCTGCTCGGCAACGGACCGGGCAACGAGATGCACCGCGTCTGGCTGGAGCTGGGCGCCCTCCAGGGCAAGCAGATGCGGCACTTCGACGTCTTCAACATCGTGCGCGGACGCGACGGCCGGGCGGTCTACTTCTACTCCGACCCCGACCGGCTCCAGGCCCATCTGACGGACCTCTCACCGGCCGACGCCAAGCTGATCCGCGACTTCTGCGACGGACTGCGCAAGTTCCGCACCTGCCTGGCCGCCTACCCCTTCCTCAAACCGGTCGGGCTGATGAGCCGCACCGAACGCTGGCGCATGCTCGCCTCGTTCGTCCCCCACTTCAACGTCATCCGCAAGTCCATCGGCGTCCTCATGACCGACTACTCGGCCGCCTTCAAGGACCCGCTGCTGCGCGAGGCGTTCAACTTCATCCTCTACGAGAAGCACGCCGCCTTCCCGGTGCTGCCGTTCTACTTCCAGCTCGCCGCGCACGCCAACCTCTCGGCCGGCGTCCCCGAGGGCGGCTCCCTCGGACTGGCCACCTCCATCGAGCGGCGCTATCTGCGGCTCGGCGGCGAGATCGCCTACAACGCCAAGGTGACGGAGATCCTCGTCGAGGACGACCGGGCCGTGGGCGTACGCCTGAGCGACGGGCGGGAGTTCCGCGCCGACATCGTGGTCTCGGCGTGCGACGGCCACACCACCGCCATGAAGTTCCTGGGCGGCCGCTACCTGAACGAGGAGTACCGGCGGCTGTACACCGAGGTCATCGACCGGCCCGGCATGATCTTCCCCGGCTACGTCGCCCTCTTCCTCGGCCTGCGCCGCCCCTTCCCGGACGGCGACCCCTGCACCACCCACCTGCTGACCGACGCGGAGGCGGACCGGCTGACCGGCATCCGCCACCCCAGCGTCAACGTCCAGTTCCGCAGCCTGCACTACCCGGAGCTGTCCCCCGAGCGCACGACCGTCGTCTACGCCACCTACTTCAGCGACGTCGGCCCCTGGCGCGCCCTGAACGACGCCCCGGAGCAGCGCACCCGCAGCCGCGGCGGCAAGGAGCTGCACACCCTGCCGGTGCGCCGCGGCCGGGCGTACTACGAGGCCAAGCACCAGGTGCGCGACGCCCTGCTGGACTTCCTGGACCAGCGCTTTCCCGGACTGAAGGACTCCGTCGCCGTACGGGACGTGTCGACCCCGCTCACCCAGACCCGCTACACCGCCAACCACGACGGCACCGTCCTCGGCTGGCAGCCCTTCGTGGAGAGCGGCGAGACGCTGGAGAAGCTGGTCAAGAAGCACGGACCGACCCTCCCGGGCCTGTCGAACTTCTACTTCTCCGGCGTCTGGGCCACCACCGGCGGCCTCATCCGCGCCGCGGCCGCCGGCCGGCACGTCATGCAGTTCGTCTGCCGCGACGACGGCCGCGCGTTCACCGCCCACACCGACGACACCGGACCGCCCCCCACCCACGTCGTCATCCCGGTAGGCCCCCATGGGAAGGATGCGAGCCCCGATGAGCGAACGACCGGAACCCCTCCGGTATCCCTTCACGTCCGATGAGTGCCTGGCGCCCGCACCGCGCTACGCCGAACTGCGGGACGCGCCGATGCCCAGGGTCCGGCTGCCCTACGGCGAGGACGCCTGGCTGGTCACCGGATACGCCGACGCCCGCTCGGTGCTCTCGGACGCCAGATTCAGCCTGCGGGCGGGCGCCGAGCGGGACCAGCCCAGGATGCGGCCGCAGTCCATCAGCGGGGTCGGACTGCTCTCCACCGACGGCGCCGAGCACGCCCGGCTGCGCGGGGTGGTGGCCCGGCACTTCGGCGCGCGCCGCGTCGACCGGCTGCGCGAGCGGGTGTGCGAGACCGCCGAGGCGCTGCTCGACCGGCTGGAGGAGACCGGCCCGCCGGGCGACCTGGTGCGGGGCTTCGCCTTCCCGCTCGCCATCACCCTGATCTGCGACCTGCTCGGCGTGCCGGAGGACGACCACCACCGCATCCGGCGATGGCTCGACGTCATGCTCGCCCACGCCGTGACGGTGGAGGACTTCACCGCCCAGTCACAGGAGTTCGGCGCCTACCTGGCCGAACTGGTGGAGCTGCGCCGCCGGGAGCCGGGCGACGACCTGTTCACCTGCCTGGTGCGGGCCCACGACGAGGAGGACCGCCTCAGCTACGACGAACTGTTCGAGCTCGCCGCCGAACTGCTCTCCGCCGGATTCGTCACCACCTACCACCAGATCTCCAACTTCTGCTACCTGCTGCTGCGCCGCCCCGAATGGCTGTCCCGGCTGCGCGACCGCCGCGCCGACATCCCCGCCGCCGTCGAGGAACTGCTGCGCTACGTCCCCATGCCCAACGGCCTCGTCTTCCCCCGCTACGCCACCGAGGAGGTCGAGGTGGGCGGCGTCCTCGTCCGCGCGGGCGAACCCGTCCTCGTCGACATGTCGGCGGCCAACCGCGACCCGGCGGTCTTCGAGGACGCCGACGACCTGATCCTGGACCGCGTCCCGCAGGCCCCGCACCTGAGCTTCGGGCACGGCGCCCACTTCTGCGTCGGCGCCCGGCTGGCCCGGCTGGAACTCCAGGTTGCGCTGGAGACGCTGCTGGTCCGGATGCCCGGTCTGAAACTGGCCGTCGGCGACGCGGAACTGCGCTGGAAGACGGAGGCCATGCTCAGAGGTCTGCACGCACTGCCGGTCGAGTGGTGAGACCGCCCGTGCGGCTCGCCCGGGAGAAACGCAGCTCGGGATCGGTGACGTCGTCCGCGCGCAGCAGCCGGACGTCGTCCCGGTAGTCCGTCGAGGTCAGCCACGGCATCCGGTCGCCTTGGCGGGGCAGGGAGTCGACGGCGCGCTGGATGTAGCCGGCGCCGAAGTCGAGGAACGGACGGGTCGGCATCCGCGGGTCGGCCGGCTCGGGCCGGCAGACGTCGTACCCGTGGGCGTCCATGTGCGCCAGCAGCCGGCAGAGGTGCTCGCACAGCAGGCCGATCTTCAGCGTCCAGGAGGAGTTGGTGTACCCGATCGCGTACGCGAAGTTCGGCACCCCGGAGAGCATCATGCCCTTGTAGGCGACGGTGTCCGGCAGGCGCACCTCGCGGCCGTCGACGGTGAGGCGGGCGCCGCCGAAGGCCTGCACGTTCAGCCCCGTCGCGGTGACGACGACGTCCGCCGGCAGCTCCCGCCCCGACTCCAGCAGGACGCCCGTCTCGGTGAAGGAGGCGATCCGGTCGGTGACGACCGAGGCACTGCCGCTGCGGATGGCGCGGAACAGATCGCCGTCGGGCACCGCGCACAGCCGCTGGTCCCACGGGTCGTAGGGCGGGTTGAAGTGCGTGTCGACGGCGTAGCCGGCGGGCAACTGCCGGGCGTTGACCCACCGGATCAGCCGCCGTGCCGCCTTCGGGTACTTCTGGCACAGCCGCCACACCACGCGCTGCTGGGCGATGTTCTTGCGCCGGGTCAGGGCGTAGCCCCGCCGCTGGCCGAGGTACTTCTTCAGCGCGTTGGCGATCACGTCCTCGCGCGGCACCGGCAGCACGTACGACGGCGTGCGCTGGAGCATCGTCACGTGCGCGGCGGCGCCGGCCATCGCGGGCACCAGCGTGACGGCGGTGGCGCCGCTGCCGATCACCACCACGCGCTTGCCGGCGTAGTCCAGGTCCTCGGGCCAGTGCTGCGGGTGCACGACCGGGCCGGTGAACCGGTCGCGGCCCGGGATGGACGGGGTGAAGCCCTCGTCGTAGCGGTAGTAGCCGCCGGCGCAGAAGATCCAGCCGGTGGTCAGCCGGACCCGCTCGCCGGTGTCGGTGCGCTCCACGTCCACGGTCCACCGCGCCTCGGCGCTCGACCAGGACGCGCCGAGCACCTTGTGGTGGTAGCGGATGTGCGCGTCCAGGCCGTTCTCCCGCACCGTCTCGCGCAGGTACGACAGGATGCGGGGCGCGTCGGCGATGGACTGCTCGTCGCGCCACGGCTTGAACTCGTAGCCGAAGGTGTGCAGGTCCGAGTCCGAGCGGATGCCCGGGTAGCGGAACAGGTCCCAGGTCCCGCCGGACGCCTGCCGGGCCTCCAGGATGGCGAAGCTCTTGGCGGGCAGCTCGGTCCTCAGGTAGCGCCCCGCGCCGATGCCCGAGATCCCGGCTCCGATGACCAGGACGTCAAGGTGCTCGGGGGCGGGCGGGCCGGAGGCGGCGGACATGGGCGGCTCCAGACGGTGTGGGACGGGCGCGTCCGTCCATGCTGTGCGCCGGGACACCCGAGCGCAATGTGCGAAGCGCACCACAACCATCCGCCCGGGGTGACGATCCGCACCACTACGATGGGCGCGTGGCATGGAAGACGCCGTCCCCCCGGGTACGGGAACTGATCCGGCAGGGCGCGGAGATCGCCCTGCACCCGCCCGACGAGTGGCTCGACGAACTCGACGCGGCCACCCTGACCGGCGAGACCAGGCGGCAGATCGCCTCCGATCCGGTGCTCGCCGCGGGAACACGCCGCGTCAACCGCTCCAACCTGCTCTTCTGGGCCGCCGCCAACGTCCGCGACCCCGGCGAGCCGGTCCCGGCCAACGAGACCGAGACCCCGCTGGCCACCGCCCGGGACATCGTCCGGCGCGGCCTGGACGAGTCCGCCCTCGACGCCTACCGGGCCGGCGAGAGCGTCGCCCTGCGGCTGTGGACCCAGATCGCCTGCTCGCTCACCGCCGACCCCGGGGAACTGCGCGAGCTGCTCGACGTGTCCCTGCGCTCCATCTCCGCCTTCGTCGACGACACCATCAGCACGATCACCGCCCGGATGCGCGCCGAACGCGACGAGCTGACCCGCGGCACGCACGCGGAACGCCGCGAGACCGTCACCCTGCTGCTGGAGGGAGCGCCGATCACCCGCGAGCGCGCCGAGAGCCGGCTGGGCTACCGGCTGCGGGCCGCCCACACCGCCGCGATCGTCTGGACCGACGCCGCCGACCCCGATCTGCGCCGGCTCGACCGCGCCGTGGACGCCCTCGCCGAGGCCGCGGGACACACCCGCCCGCTGAGCGTCCTGGCCGGCGCCGCCACCCGGTGGGTGTGGGTCCACGGCACACCCGACACCGCACCACTGCGCGCCGCGCTGGACCAGTTGCCGGACGTGCGGATCGCGGTCGGCTCCACCGCGCCGGATCTCGACGGCTTCCGCCGCAGCCACTTCGACGCCCTGACCACCCAGCAGATGCTCGCCCGGCTCACCTCGCCCTCGCGACTGGCCTCCCACCACGAGATCGAGCTCGTCGCCCTGCTCACCTCCGACCCCGAACGCGCCGACCGGTTCGTCACCCGCACCCTCGGCGACCTGGAGGGCGCGCCGCCCGAGGTCGCCGAGACGCTGCGCGTCTTCATCGCCGAGCAGTGCAACGCCACCCGGGCGGCGGCCCGGCTGTTCACCCACCGCAACACGCTGCTGCGCCGGCTCGCCCGCGCCGATCGGCTGCTGCCGCGCCCGCTCGCCGAACACCCCGTCGAGGTGGGGGCCGCCCTGGAGATCCTGCGCTGGCGGGGCCGCCCCTGACCCCGCGGCGGCCCCGCGGAACCGCGCCGGAAAGCGGGCGAACGGGTGATCCGCAAACGGTGGGAATCATGGCGGCGGCGCGGGGGACTCTTGGATCAGGTCGGATCGGTGGCCTTCCCCTAGGGGGCCGGCCCGGCTCAGGCTCCCCCGGTACAGACCACGTGCCGGGGGAGCCGCGTACCCGCCGCGGCGCACCGGCGGCGGGCAGCGGACCGTCCCCCGGGCGGCAGCCGGCGAAAGCACAGCACTCACACCTGCGGGCTCCGGCGGCCGGGTTGCCGCGGTGACCGGCCCGGCTTGTCATGGGAGAGGCCCCGAGCGGAGGGATGAGGAGCATGTGGAGCGAACTCCTCGCCCTGCGCGCCTTCCCCGGACAGGTGCTCCTGGTGCGCGTCGCGGACGGCCGGGTTCGCCGTCGCCGTGCACGAGCCGGCGGGCCGTGAGTCCCTCGAACGCGGCGACGAGCAGACGGGCCAGGTCCTCAGGATCGAGGCCGGGCCGGCGACCGGCTCCGGCGAGCGCGGTGGTGACGACGTCCGCCAGGCCCTCGGTCAGCCGGTTCTCGTGGACGGCGAGAGCCTGGGCGACGTCGGGATGCCGGGCGGCGTGCAGGGTGAACTCCATGGACACCGCATACCACTGGCGCTCCTGCCGGGGACGCCCGGTGACACAGTCGTGGAGCTGGAGGACCGGGTGGACGCCGCTGCGGTCACCGGCCGCCGGGCGGCGCGCCGCGGCCGACTCCGATTCACCGGCGGCGAGTGCCTCGGCGCCGGAAACGGCTCGGGGCCCGAACCAGTGGTTCGGGCCCCAAAACCGGCCTAGATCACCTGCGGGGTGATCGTCAGCCGAAGCTGACGGTGGAGGCGCAGGACACCGAGGTCGCCTTGCCGACCGGGTTGCCGACGCCGAGGATGGCGTTGAGGCCGACGCCGAGGTCCTGGACGTTGACCAGGCCCTGCTGGGAGTCGACCTGACCCGTGCAGGTCTGGTTCTGCTTGCTGTCGACCTTCAGCCCGCCGTCGCCACCGTGGGCCTGGGCCGCACCGGCACCGATGAAGCCGACGCTGCCGAGCATGGCCACGACGACAGCGGCCTTCTGGAACTTGCGCATTGCCTCTCCTTGTTCGTGTCACCACAGCCCGTTATGGGCTGGTCGCTGACAAGCAGGACAGTAGAGACTCTTCGTGGCTTTTGACAGTAAAAACACCGGTGTGTGGGTATTTCCTAAAGAAGCAATTTCATCGGTTTGTCATATGATGCCGGAAGGAGGCGGCACGGGGACCGGACCGCCGCCCCGGGTCGTGAATCGCGTTGCCGCAGGTGATCGGGTCCGACTAGGTTCTGGACTCATGGCAGATGACGAACCCACGCGCGCCGCACGGCTGCTGGACGCCCAGGGCAAGGCCGCGCGACTGTTCCGGGAGATCGAGGAGCGCGGCCTCGTCGCACCCGGAGAAGGGGAACGGGCGGTCAGCGACCGGGTCCGGGACCTGGCCAACGAGCTGTTCGGCACCACCCGGCACTGGCACAAGCGGATCGTGCGCTCCGGGCCGAACACCCTGGCGCCGTACCGGGAGAACCCGCCGGACCGCGTGATCGGCGCGGACGACATCGTGTTCGCCGACTTCGGCCCGATCTTCGAGGAGTACGAGGCCGACTTCGGCCGTACCTTCGTCCTCGGCGACGACCCCGTCAAGCACCGGCTCCGCGCCGACCTGCCCGAGGTGTTCGCGGCCGGCAAGCGGCACTTCGAGAGCCACCCGGAGATCACCGGCGCCGCGCTGCACGCCGAGGTCGCCCGCCTCGCCGCCGAGGCCGGCTGGGAACTGGGCGGCTGGCACGCCGGGCACCTGGTCGGCGAGTTCCCGCACGAGAAGATCGACGGCGCGGACACCGAGTCGTACATCGCCCCCGCCAACGACACCCCGCTGCGGCGCACCGACAAGGCGGGCCGCGCCTGCCACTGGATCCTGGAGATCCATCTCGTCGACCCGGCGCGGCGGTTCGGCGGCTTCTACGAGGAACTGCTCACCCTCTGACGCCGCACACGTGTGAGACGTCGCGGACCGTGCGGGCCACGCCCGGCACGGCGAGCCTGTGGCCCGGACGGACCGTCGTCCGGGCCACAGGCGGTACGGGGGCGCGAGGACGCGGGGGCGGGTCAGGCCACCGCGGTCCGGCCGGCCAGGACGGAGCTGTGGATTTCCTGCGCCCGGATCGCCACGGTCGACAGCAGGGTGCTGGTGAGCCCGTGGGTGTGTTCGGTCCCGCCCTGGAGGTAGATGCCCGCACTGACCTCCGGCGGCGTCTGGACCCGGTGGTCGCGGCCCACGCGCAGCTCGTCCCCGTCGTCGCGCAGACACAGCTTGGCCGCGTCGCCCAGGAGCGCGGCCGGGTCCCGGGGCCGGTAGCCGGTGGCCAGCACCAGGACGTCGGCGGACAGCGACTGCCGCTCGCCGGTGGGCAGGAACTCCACCGTGACGTCGACGCCGCCCGCCGGTCCGGGCGCGACACCGCGCAGGCGTGAGACGTTGAGGAAGCGCAACCGCTCCCGCCCGGCCACCTTCTCCCGGTACGCGGTGGCGTACAGCGACTCGATCAACTCCATGTCGACGACCGAGTAGTTGGTGGAGCGGTGGTAGTCGAGCAGGGACTGCTTGACCCCGGAGGGCGCGGAGAAGTAGACGTCGACCGCGTCGGGGTCGAAGATCCGGTTCGCGAACGGGCTGTCGTCGGCGGGTGTGTAGCCGTACTTGGCGAAGACCGAGCACACCTCGGCGTCCGGGAACGTGCGGTGCAGGTAGTCCACCGTCTCGGCGGCGCTCTGTCCGGCGCCGAGCACGACGGCCCGCCGCACCGCCGCCCCCGAAGCGGCCAGCCGCTCGGCCCGGGGAATCAACTCGCTGTTGTGCCAGACCCGTTCGGACAGTTCGAGACCCGGCGGCACATGCGGCTCAAGACCCATCGCCACGCTGACGTTGCGGGCCCGGTGGGTCACGGTCGCGCCGGGGCGCCCGGCGTCGCGGCAG
This sequence comes from Streptomyces similanensis, assembly GCF_039543625.1. Classification (NCBI taxonomy): domain Bacteria; kingdom Bacillati; phylum Actinomycetota; class Actinomycetes; order Kitasatosporales; family Streptomycetaceae; genus Streptomyces; species Streptomyces similanensis. The sequence continues at coordinate 126,619 of NZ_BAABKC010000049.1, forward strand.
GTGACGTCGAAGAAGGCCACCTGCCCCGCCGCGTCGCGCACCGGGTCCACCGCGACGACCTCGCTGTCGTAGGAGACCAGGTGCGCGACGCGCGCGGCCGCCCACGCGAAGTACTCGTGGAACTCCGCCCGCAGCGGGAAGAGCGTCTTCTGGTTCAGGAAGTCGATCAGCCGGCCCCGTTCGCGCAGGAAGCACAGGAAGCTGTAGTCGCTGGTCGGATCGCGCAATGTGACGAGGTCCTTGAGGAAGGAGACCTGCATCGTGGCATCGTCGATCAGCATGCCCCGGTGCCAGCCGAAGCGCGGCTGGCGTTCCAGGAACAGGGCGTCGAGGCGGCCGTCCGCCGCAGAATGCGCGTTGTACTCCTCAACCGCTATGGACAGAGCGAGATGTGACGGACCAAAACCGACTCCGACGATGTCGTGGACGACGTCGGAATCCATGATCGGTGATTTCACCTTGGCATCGCCTCCCTCAGGCAGCCTCATGCTAGATAAGGTAAGGCTTACCTAGCAATGGAGTCTGTGAAGGGATGGACCGTCATGCGGGTCGTCATGCTCGGCTACCAGACGTGGGGCCACCGCACGCTGCAGGCGTTGCTGGACTCCGACCACGAGGTGGTGCTCGTCGTCACCCATCCGAAGAGCGAGCACGCCTACGAGAAGATATGGGACGACAACGTCGCCGAACTGGCCGAGAAGCACGACGTCCCGGTGCTGCTGCGCAGCCGTCCCGACGACGCCGAACTCCTCGACGCGGTACGGGAGTCGCGCCCCGACATCATCGTGGCCAACAACTGGCGGACCTGGCTGCCGCCGGAGCTGTTCGACCTCCCCGCGCACGGCACCCTCAACATCCACGACTCGCTGCTGCCCGCCTACGCCGGGTTCTCCCCGATCATCTGGGCGCTGATCAACGGTGAGGAGCGGGTCGGGGTGACCGCGCACCGCATGAACGCCGAACTGGACGCCGGCGACGTCCTCGTGCAGCGCTCGGTGCCGGTCGGCCCCACCGACACCGCCACCGATCTCTTCCACCGCACCGTCGACCTCATCGCGCCCCTCGTGCGGGAGTCGCTCGACCTGATCGCCTCCGGCCAGGACGCCGGCCAGTGGATGCCGCAGGACCGCGCCCGCGCCAGCTTCTTCCACAAGCGGTCGGCCGAGGACAGCCGCATCGACTGGAGTTGGCCCGCCGACCGGCTGGAACGCCTCGTGCGGGCCCAGTCCGACCCGTACCCGAACGCCTACGCCTTCCACGGCGGCAAGCGGCTCAAGATCGTCTCCGCGGCGGTGTCCGAGGGACGCTACGGCGGCACCCCGGGCCGTGTCTTCATCCGCGAGGGCGACGGCGTGGTCGTCGTGGCGGGCGCCGACGCCCACACCGGGCGCTGCCCCGGCCTCCTGGTCCGGCGGGTGCGCACGGACGACGGCACGGAGTACGCGGCGACGGACTACTTCCGCACGATGGGCGGGTACTTGACGTCCCGGCCCTGAGCGCCGGGCGGAACACGCCGCGGCCCCGGCGCGCGCCACGCCGGGGCCGCGCGCCGGATCGGGTCGGGCCGCGCGCCGGGTCGGACCGGGGCCGTGCGCCGGATCGGGGCGGGGCCGTGCGCCGGATCGGGGCGGGCTCAGTCGACCGCGGCCGGCACCGCGTCCCCGGCCGTCCGCGCGCCGTCGCCGTGGTGGTGGCGGCCGAGCGGGATGACGAGCGGGGTGCCGCTGACCGGGTCGAGGGCGATCCGGCAGCGCAGGTCGAAGACGTCCTCGACGGTGGCCTCGGTGACCACCTCGGCCGGCGCGCCCTCGGCGACGATGCGGCCCGCCTTCATGGCGATGACGTGATCGGCGTACCGGCACGCCTGGTTGAGGTCGTGCAGCACCATCACCACCGTGCGGCCCTCGCGCCGGTTGAGGTCGGTGATCAGGTCCAGCACGTCGATCTGGTGGGCGAGGTCGAGATACGTCGTGGGCTCGTCCAGGAGCAGGACGGGGGTGCCCTGGGCGACGGCCATGGCGATCCAGGCGCGCTGCCGCTGGCCCCCGGACAGCTCGTCCACCGGCCGGTCGGCCAGTTCGGTCAGCCCGGTCGCCGTCAGCGCCGATCGGACGGCCTCCTCGTCCGCCGCCGACCACTGCCGCCACCAGGTCTGGTGCGGGGAGCGGCCCCGGCCCACCAGGTCGGCGACGGTCAGCCCCTCCGGCGCCACCGGCGTCTGCGGCAGGATGCCGAGGGTGCGGGCCAGTTCCCGGGTCGGTATCGAGCGCAGGGCGGCGCCGTCCAGCTCCACGGCGCCCTGACGGGGGGCCAGCAGCCGGGCCAGAGCGCGCAACAGGGTCGACTTCCCGCAGGCGTTGGCGCCGACGATGGCCGTGATCCGGCCGGTGGGCACGGTCAGGTCCAGGCCCCGCACCACCACGCGTCCGTCGTAGCCGAGGTGCAGGTCACGGGCCCGCAGTTCGGGTCCGGGCGCGGGCTGCGGCAGGGAGCCGGGGGTGGCCGGCCGCGGGGTGCGCGAGTCGGTGGTCGACATGGGATCAGCCTCCAGAGCCCGCGCGGTTGGCGCGGATGAGCAGCCACAGCAGGACCGGCGCGCCGAGGGCGCCGGTGACGATCCCGACCGGCAGTTCCGTCCCGGGGATCGCCTCGCGTGCGAGGAGGTCGGAGCCGAGGACGACGAACGCGCCGGTGAGACCGGAGACGAGCGGGGGCGGCGCCGAGGTGCCGGCCAGCCGCAGGGCGATCTGCGGGCAGGCCAGGGCGACGAAGGCGACCGGTCCGGCCGCCGCGGTGCCGAAGGCGATCAGGCCCACCCCGGTGAGCAGCAGCGCCAGCCGGACCGGCTGGACGGGCGTGCCGAGTCCGGCGGCGACATCGTCGCCGAGCTGGAGCGTGCGCATCCAGCGGCCCATGCCCAGCGCGGCCGGGAGCAGCACGGCCAGCGCGACGGCCAGGGAGTCCACCTGGTTCCAGGTGCGGCCGTTGAGGTTGCCGACGAGCCAGCCGAGCGCCTCCTCGGCCTCGAACCGGTTGCCGCGCGCCACCAGGAAGTCGGTGGCGCTGGTGCAGATCCAGGAGACGCCGATGCCGACGAGGATGATGCGGTAGCCGGTGGCCCCGCCCTTCCACGCCAGCGCGTACACCAGCAGCGCGGTCGCCAGGGCGCCGAGCAGTCCCAGCGTGGACAGTCCGAGTCCGCCGGTCCAGCCGAGGACCACCGCCGCGACCACGGCGGTCCCGGCGCCCTCGGTCAGCCCGATCATGTCGGGGCTGGCCAGCGGATTGCGGGTCATCGTCTGGAACACGGCCCCGGAGACGCCGAAGGCGACGCCGACCAGGAGGCCGGTGAGGGCGCGGGGCAGCCGCAGCTCCCGTACGACGGTGAGGGTGCCGGGATCGCCCACGCCGAACAGGGCCTTGACCACCTCGGGCAGGCTCACCGGGTAGTCGCCGAGGGCCAGGCCCCAGCAGAACAGCGCGAACGCGCCGACGCCGACGAGCACTCCGGTCAGCACCAGACGCGGCCGCCACATGCCGGACACCGGCGGCGCGGCGAGGCGGAACGGCCGGTCGCGCAGCGCGGACCGCGCCGGGAGGGCGGACGGTGCGGGCAGGGCGGGAGAGGACTTCGCGGGCACGCTCATACCTCCGCGAGCTTGCGGCGGCGGACCAGGGCGATGAAGAACGGGCCGCCGAGGAAGGCGACGAGGACGCCGGCCTGGATCTCGGTGGGGCGGGCCGCCATCCGGCCCACGATGTCGGCGGAGAGCAGCAGCACGGGCGCGAGCGCGGCCGACAGCGGCAGCAGCCAGCGGTGGTCGGGGCCGATGCCGGCGAACTGGGCGAGCATCCGGGCCAGATGCGGGACGACGAGGCCGAGGAAGACCACGGGGCCGATGACGGCGACCGACGCGCCGGTCAGCAGCATGATCGCGGTCACGCCCTGGAGGCGTACCAGGCCCAGCCGCCGGCCGAGGGAGGCGGCCACGTCGTCGCCGAGGGCCAGGCTGTTGAGTGCGGGGGCGCAGGACAGGGCGAGGACGGCGCCGACCGCCAGGAACGGCAGGATGCGCAGCAGGTCGCCGGAGTCCTTGTCGGCCAGGGTGCCGGCGGACCAGAAGCGGTAGCGGTCCAGCGCGTCCTGGTCGGTGAGGACCACGGCGCTGGTGAGCGAGGAGAGCAGGGAGGTGACGGCCACTCCGGCGAGCGCGAGCTTGACCGGGGTGGCCCCGGACCGGCCGAGCCGCCCCAGGAAGAAGACCAGGACGCTCGCGACGAGCGCGCCGGCGAAGGCGAACCACACGTAGCCGTACAGCGATCCGACGCCGAACACCGCGACCGACACCACGATGGCGAACGAGGCGCCGGCGCTGACGCCGAGGATGCCGGGGTCGGCGAGCGGGTTGCGGGTCAGCGCCTGCATCAGCGCGCCGGACAGGCCGAGCGCGGCGCCTGTGGTCAGGCCGAGCAGGGTGCGCGGGACGCGCACCGACCAGATCACGTTGTCGATCAGGCGGCTGGGCGGATGCCCGAGGACCGAGCGGACCACCTGGTCGAGCGGGACGCTCAACGCGCCCAGCGCCACGGAGAGGAGGGACAGCAGGATCAGGAGGGCGACGATCAGCGCCACCAGCACCGTGGTGCGAAGCCTTCTGCCGGAAGCCACTTGCCGGTCTCCATGACGTCGTTCGGTGGACCGCGGAACAGTACTGACAACAGGTTAGGTGAGCATAACCTCAGCCGCTGCGATGCGGCCCGTCCCAAACCTCGGCGGCCCTATTGAGTTAGGCAACCCTTACCTTACTATGTGGGCGGTCGCGGCTCCGCTGAGCCGTTCCACACCTATGGGGAGGCACGGGCAGCTGTGTCGGGCAACAGGCGTTCTTCCACACCCTCCGCCGCCGCGACGGCGCGGGCGGCGACCTCGGCGGACCACTGGCGGGAGCGGTTCGGCTCACCGGCGCCGCAGACCTCGCTGCCCTTCGACTTCCCGCACCCGCCGCACCCGCGGCGATCCGGACCGTACGCCGACCGCACGGCCCCGCCCGGCCCGACGGCCGACGAGACCACCCGCCTCGCCGCCTTCACCGCCCTGCTGCACCGCTACGGCGGCGGCGCGCCGGGCGAGGTGACGGTCGCGCACGAGGGACTGCCGCTGCGGGTGCCGGTGCACGGGGAGCTGTCGTTCGCCAGGCTGCGCGAGCGCGTCGCCGCCGTACGCGACGAGGCCGCCGCGCACCGGCTGCCGACCGGCGAGCTGCTGCGCCTGCTCGCCCCCGAACCCGGGCGCGGCGGCGCCCTGTTGTGCGCCGCGGGCTTCGGCCCCGCGCCCTGGGTGGACGGCGGCCCGCTGGACCTCGCGCTGTCCGTGACCGACGGACGGCTGCGGCTCCGGTACGCCGAGGACGTCTTCCAACCCGCCACCGCCGACCGCATCCTGGGCCACTACGCCACCCTCCTCGCCGACGCCCTCGCCCGCCCCGGCACACCCGTCGCCGACCTCGAACTCCTCGGCGCCGACGAGCGGCGGCGACTGCTGACCGACTGGAACGACACCGCGCACGACGTGCCCGCGCTCACCTGGCCGCGCATGTTCGCCGAACAGGTCGCCGCCCGGCCGCGCGACGTGGCCCTCGTCCACGACGACGTCCGCCTCACCTACGCCGAACTCGACGAGCGCGCCGCCCGGTTGGCGCACGCCCTGGTCGCCCGGGGCGCCGGACCCGAGCAGGTCGTGGCCCTCGCCGTGCCGCGCTCAGCGGACATGATCGTCGCCGAGGTCGCCGTGCTCAAGACGGGCGCCGCCTACCTCCCGATCGACACCGACTACCCGGCCGACCGCATCGCCTACATGCTGGACGACGCCCGCCCGGTCTGCCTGGTCACCACCGCCGACACGCTCCCCGACCTGCCGCCCGGCGCCGACCCACTGGTCCTCGACGCGCCGGAGACCTCCGCCGAACTCGCCGCCCACCCGGCCCACGACCCGGACGTCGCCTCCGAATTGACCACGGCCCACGCGGCGTACGTCATCTACACCTCCGGCTCCACCGGCCGCCCCAAGGGCGTGGTCCTCTCCCACGCCGGCGTCGCGGGGCTGGTCGCCACCCAGCGCGAGCGGTTCGGCATCGGCCCGCACAGCCGGGTCCTCCAGTTCGCCTCGCCCAGCTTCGACGTGGCCTTCTGGGACCTGTGCCTCGGCCTGCTCTCCGGCGGCCGCCTCGTCGTCGTGCCCGCCGACCGCCGCGTCCCCGGCGCCCCGCTCGCCGACTACGCCCACGCGCACGGCGTCACCTTCATGATCCTGCCGCCCGCCCTGCTCGCGGCGATGCCGGACGACGTCCATCTGCCGCCCACCGCGACCCTGCTGGCCGGCACCGAACGCGTCTCGCCCGAACTGGTCGGCCGCTACGCGCGCGGCCGGATGATGTTCAACGCCTACGGCCCCACCGAGGCCACCACCAACTCCACGCTCGGCCGCTGCGACCCCGACACCCCGGCGGGCGCCATCGTGCCCATCGGCGTCCCCGACCCCGGCACCCGCGCCTACGTCCTGGACGACCGGCTGCGCCCCGTACCGGCCGGTGTGGTGGGGGAGTTGTACCTCGGCGGCGCCGGACTCGCCCGCGGCTACCTCGGCCGGCCCGCGCTGACCGCCGAGCGGTTCGTCGCCGACCCCTTCGGCGCGCCCGGCGAACGGCTGTACCGCACCGGCGACCTGGTCCGCTGGACGGCGGACGGCCGGCTGGAGTTCCACGGCCGCGCCGACGGCCAGATCAAGATCCGCGGCTTCCGCGTCGAACCCGGCGAGATCGAGTCGGTGCTGCGCGCCCACCCCGCCGTCGACCAGGCCGCCGTCGTGGTCCGCGAGGACCGCCCCGGCGACCGCCGCCTCGCCGCCTACGTGGTCCCCTCCCTGGACACGGCCGCCGGAGCCGACGAGGCCGTCGCCGACTGGAAGGACCTGCACGAACTCCTCTACTCCGCCGCCGGGTCGGAGGGCCTGGAGGAGAACTTCGCGGGCTGGAACAGCATGTACGACGGCCTGCCCATCCCCCTCGCCGATCTGCGCGAGTGGCGGGATGCCACCGTGGCCCGGATCCGCGGGCTGCGGCCCCGCCGCGTCCTGGAGATCGGCGTCGGCAGCGGACTGCTGCTGTCCCGTATCGCCCCCGACTGCGCCGAGTACTGGGGCACCGACCTCTCCGAGGAGGCGGTACGCGCCCTGCGCGCCCAGGTAGACGGCGTACCCGCACTGGCCGGCCGGGTCACCCTGCTCGCCCGCCCCGCGCACGAGCTGACCGGCCTGCCCGAAGGACACTTCGACACGGTCGTCGTCAACTCCGTCGTCCAGTACTTCCCTAGCGCCGACTACCTCACCGGCGTCCTGCGCTCGGCCGCCCGGCTCCTCGCCCCCGGCGGCGCGCTGTTCGTGGGCGACGTCCGCAACCTGCGGCTCCAGCGCACCCTCGCCGCCGCCATCGAGTCCGGCCGCGCCGCCGACGGCCGCCCCGGCGACGGCCGCTCCGACGACAAGGAGGCCCTGCGGGCCGCCGTGGACCGGGCCGTCGCCTGGGAGGGCGAACTCCTCCTCGACCCCGACTACTTCGCCACCCTGGACGGCTTCACGGCCGACGTGCGGATCAAGCGCGGCGCCCACCACAACGAGCTGACCCGCTACCGCTACGACGTCGTCCTGCGCCCCGGCGCCCACCCGGCCCCGGACACCGCCCCGCGGCTCCCCTGGTTTGCCGTCGGCTCCCCCGAGGCCCTCGCCGAACGGCTCACCGCCCCGGACCGGCCGGCCCTGCTGCGCGTCACCGGCATCCCCAACGCCCGCCTCGCCCCCGACCTGGCCGCACTCGGCGCCCTCGACGACAGCAGCCGCACCGGCCCCGTCGGCGTCGACCCCGCCGCCCTCGACGAGACCGCCGCCCGGCACGGCTACCGCACCGCCCTCACCTGGACCGCGGACGCCGAGGACGGCAGCTTCGACGCGGTGTTCGCGCTCGGCGACGACACCCCGCCCGGCCCCCTCTACCGGCCCGGCAGGACCCGGCCGCACGCCAACCGCCCCGCGCCGTTCCGCAACGTCACCGCGCTGATGGCCGTGCTGCGCGCGCACGCCGCCGAGTTCCTGCCCGCGTACATGGTCCCGGCCGCCCTCGTCCCGCTGGACCGGCTGCCGGTCACCCCCAGCGGCAAGCTGGACGCCGCGGCCCTGCCCGTACCGGACTACGGCCTGCTCAGCTCGGGCCGCGCCCCGCGCACCGAACGCGAACGCCTGCTGTGCGACCTGTACGCGCGCGCCCTGCGCGTCCCCTCGGTGACCGCGGACGACGACTTCTTCGCGCTCGGCGGCGACAGCATCGTCGCCATCCACCTGCTCGTCCTGGCCCGCCGCGCCGGTCTGGAACTGACCCCGCGCGACGTCTTCCGGCACCGCACCGTCGCCGAGCTGGCCACCGTCGCCCGCACCGCCGACAGCGCGGGCGAGAGCGCCGAGGCGCCCTGGCAGACGCCCACGGACGCCGAACTCGCCGCACTGCGGGGCGAGGACCCGCTCACCGTCGCCGAAGTCCTGCCGCTCGGCCCGCTCCAGGAGGGCTTCTACTTCCACGCCCTGGTGGACGGCGCCGAGCACGACGCCTACGTCGTCCAACAGACCATCGACCTGGCCGGACCCGTCGACGGCGGCCAACTGCGGCGCGCCGCCGAGCGGTTGCTCGACCGGCACGCACCGCTGCGGGCCTGCTTCCGCCAGCTCCCCGACGGCCGTCCCGTCCAGCTCGTCGCCACCGGCCTCGACCTGCCCTGGCGCGAGGTCGACCTGTCCGCCCAGGCCGCCGACGTCCGCGCGGGCCTCGCCGAGGCCGTCGCCGCCGACGAACGCGCCCACCGCTTCGACCTCGCCCGCCCGCCGCTGCTGCGCCTCGCCCTGGTCCGCCTCGGCGAGGACCAAAGCCGCCTGGTGCTGACGTTCCATCACATCATTGCCGACGGCTGGTCGCTGCCCGTCCTGCACCGCGAACTCCTCGCCCTTTACGGCGAGCGGCCGGCCGAGCTGCCCCAAGTCGCTCCGTACCGCGATCATCTGGCCCGGATCGCCCGCGCCGACCGCGAGGCCGCACGGCGGGCGTGGCGCGCCGCGCTGGCCGGCATCGACGAGCCCACCCGCCTGGCCGGGAACCCGGCCGCCGGGCCGATCGAGCCCGCCCAGATCCGCGTCGAACTGCCCGAGCGCACCACCGCCCGCCTCACCGCCCGCGGCCGTGCGCACGGCGTCACCCTCGGCACGGTCGTCCAGGCCGCCTGGGGCCTGCTGCTGGCCGGGTTGACCGGGCGCCAGGACGTGGTCTTCGGCACCACCGTCTCCGGCCGGGACGCCGCCGTGGACGGCATCGAGTCGATGATCGGCCTCTTCATCAACACCCTGCCCACCCGCCTGAGCTGGGACCCCGCCGACACCCTGGGCGCCGTCCTGGAACGCCTCCAGGGCGAGCAGAGCGCCCTGATGGACCACCAGCACCTCGGCCTCGCCGAGATCCAGCGGGCGGCCGGGCACGCGGGTGACGGCGAACTCTTCGACACCCTGGTGGTGTTCGAGAACTACCCCGCCGAACCGGGCCTCACCGACCCCACCGGCGCCGTCCGGCTGGCCGGGCACGCCTTCCACGACGCCGTCCACTACCCGCTGGCGCTGATCGTGAAGCCGGGCCGGCGGCTCGACCTGCGGCTCAAGCACCACGCCGACCGGATCCCCGGCGACGCCGTACGGACGGTCGCCGACCGGCTCGTCCTGGTCCTGACCGCCCTCGCCGACGACACCGCGCTTCCGGTGGCCGCCCTCGACCTGCTCACCCCGGCCGAGCGGGCCGCCGCGCACACCGAGGGCGAGCGGCGGCCCGTGCCGCCCGTCACCCTGCCCGCCGCGATCTCCGCCCAGAGTGCCCGCACCCCCGGGGCGACCGCCGTCGTGTACGGCGACACCGCTCTCACCTACGCCCAACTCGACGCGCACGCGGCGGCGTTGGCCCGCCGGCTGCGGGCCGCCGGGGCGGGACCCGAGAAGTTCGTCGCCGTCGCCGTGCCGCGCTCGGCCGAACTGATGGTGGCCCTGCTCGGCGTGCTCAAGTCCGGCGCCGCCTATCTGCCGGTCGACCTCGACTACCCGGCCGACCGCATCGCGTACATGCTCGCCGACTCCGGCGCCCGGACCGTCGTCACCACCGCCCACGACGCCGCACGCCTGCCACAGGGGCACGGCCTGGAGGTCCTGCACGTCGAAGAGGACGGCGAGGAGCGCGGCGAGGCGGGCGAGACCGGCGAGAGCGAAGCCGCGCCGCTCAACCCCGGCCACGCCACATCGCTCACCGACGACCGCCCCGCACCGCTCGCCCCCGACCACCCCGCCTACCTCATCTACACCTCCGGCTCCACCGGCCGCCCCAAGGGCGTCGTCGTCACCCACCGCGCCGTCGGCAACCGGCTCGCCTGGATGCAGGGCGCCTACGGACTGACCCCCGAGGACCGGGTGCTGCAGAAGACGCCGGCGAGCTTCGACGTGAGCGTGTGGGAGTTCTTCTGGCCGCTGTGCCAGGGCGCCGCCGTCGTCCTGGCCGCGCCCGACGGCCACCGCGACCCTGGGTACCTCGCCCGGCTGATCGCGGCCGAGGGAGTGACGACGACGCACTTCGTGCCCTCGATGCTGGAGGCGTTCCTCGCCTCCGACGAGGTGACCGCGGACCCCGCCTGGGCGGCCCGCCTGCGCCGCGTCTTCAGCAGCGGCGAAGCCCTGCCCGGCCGCACGGCGGCCCGCTGGCGCGAGCTGACCGGCGTACCGCTGCACAACCTGTACGGCCCCACCGAGGCCGCCGTCGACGTGACCCACCACGCCTACGACGGCGCACCCGGCACCACCGTCCCCATCGGGCGGCCCGTGTGGAACACCGGCCTGCGCGTGCTGGACACGTGCCTGCGTCCGGTGCCCGACGGAACGCCCGGCGAGCTGTACCTCACCGGCGTCCAGCTGGCCCGCGGCTACCACCGCCGCCCCGCCCTCACCGCCGACCGCTTCGTCGCCGACCCGGACGCCGCCACGCCCGGCGCCCGCATGTACCGCACCGGAGACCTGGTGCGCCGCCGCCCGGACGGCTCTCTCGACTACCTCGGCCGCACCGACCGGCAGGTCAAACTGCGCGGCAACCGGATCGAACTCGGTGAGATCGAAGCCGTGTTGACCGCCCACCCGGCGGTGGCCCGCGGCGCCGTCGTGGTCCGCGAGCAGCACCTGGTCGCCTACGCGGTCCCGGCGACCGGCGCCGTCGCCGACCCCGCCGCGCTGCGCGCCGCCCTCGCCGCCGCGCTGCCGGCACCGCTCGTCCCGGAGGCGTACGTCGTCCTCGACGACCTGCCGCTCACCCCGAGCGGCAAGCTCGACCAGGCCGCGCTGCCCGCCCCCGAGGCCGAACGCGCCGCCCGCCGCGAGCCCGCGGGCGAGGCGGAGCGGCGGCTCACCGAGATCTTCGCGGCCGTGCTCGGCACCGAGGACGTGGGCCCGGACGACGACTTCTTCCGGCTCGGCGGCGACAGCATCAGCTCCATCGGCGTCGCCGGCCGGGCCCGCGCGGCCGGACTCGACCTCAGCCCTCGCGACGTGTTCACCCACCGCACACCCGCCGCCCTCGCCGCCACCGCGGGCACCGCCGCGGCCGCCGCGGACACCCCGGCCGCACCCTTCACCCTCACCGAGGCCGAACACGCCCGCGTCCGCGCGCTCGCCGCCCCGGCCGCCGTCGCCGACGTATGGCCGCTGGCACCGCTCCAGGAGGGCCTGTTCTTCCACTCGGCCTACGACCGGGGCGCCCTCGACGTCTACACCGTCCACGAGACCTTCGACTTCGCCGCACGGCTGGACGCGGACCGGCTGCGCGCCGCCGTGCGCACCCTGCTGGAGCGCAACCCCGGGCTCCGCGCCGGCTTCACCAGCGAAGGAACGTCCCAGCCCGTCCAGTTCATCGTGCGGGCCCCGGAGGCGCCCCTCGAAGAGATCGACCTCTCGCAGCTGCGCGGCGCCGAACAGGACGCCCGCACAGCCGAGTTGACCGAAGCGGAACGCCACCGCCGGTTCGACCTCGCCGCGCCCCCGCTGTTCCGGATGCTCCTCCTGCGCCTCGGCGAGGAGCGCGGCGACCGGCTCGTCATCGGCCGCCACCTGATCCTCTGGGACGGCTGGTCGGCCTGGCTCTTCCTGGACGAGCTGTTCGCCCTGTACGAGAGCGGCGGCGACGCGAGCGCCCTGCCCGTCCCCGGCGCCTACCGCGACTACCTCACCTGGCTGGACCGGCAGGACGACGCGGCCGCCACCGCCGCCTGGCGCACCGCCCTGACCGGCCTGGACGAGCCCACCCTGCTCGCCCCGGCCGCCGCCGACGGGCTCGAACCGGTCGTCCCGGACCAGCTCGACGCACACCTGGACGCCGAACTCAGCGACCGGCTGCGCCGGACCGGCCGCGACCACGGCCTCACCCTGAACACCCTCCTCAACGCGGCCTGGGCCCTGACCCTGGCCTCCGCCACCGGCCGCGCCGACGTCGTCTTCGGCACCACCGTCGCCGGCCGGCCCAGCGAGGTCCACGACGTCGAGAACGTCATCGGCCTCTTCCTCAACACGGTCCCCACCCGCATCGCCCTCGACCCCGCCGAACCGGTCCTCAGCCTGCTGCGCCGCGTCCAGGCCGAGCGTCTGGACCTGATGCCCTACGAACACCTGAGCCTCGGTGTGCTCCAGGCCGAGACCGGCCACCGCAAACTGTTCGACACCCTGTTCGTGCTGCGCAACAACGACACCGAGGACCGCCTGGAGCGGCTGCGCACCCGGCACGGCGCCACCGCCGTCGCCAACGTCGACGCCACCCACTACCCGGCCAACCTCGTCGTCACCCCCGGCCGCCGCATCGCCGTCACCCTCACCCACCGGCCCGACCTGGTCCCGGCCGACCGGGCCCGCACCCTCCTGGACCGCTTCACCCTGCTCTGCGACCGCCTCACCGCCGACCTCGCCGCGCCCGTCGGCTCCCTCGACCCGCTGCTGCCCGCCGAACACGCGGCCCTGCGCGAACAGTGGGCCGCCGCCCGGGTCGAGGACCCCGAGGACACCATCGCCGACCTGCTCGCCGCCCAGGCCGCCCGCACCCCCGACGCCCGCGCCCTCGTCTTCGGCGACCGCGCCCTCACCTACGCCGAACTCGACGCGGCCGTCGACCGCACCGCCCGGCTGCTCCTCGACCGCGGCGCCGGCCCCGAGCGGGTCGTCGCCCTCGGCCTGCCGCGCTCCTTGGACACGGTGGTCGCGCTCTTCGCGGTCCTGCGCACCGGCGCCGCCTACCTGCCGCTGGAGCTGGACCACCCGGCCGACCGGCTCTCGCTGACGCTGGCCGACGCCCGCCCGCTGCTGCTGCTCACCACCACCGCCGTCTCCGCCACCCTGGCCGGCGACCTGCCGCGCGTCCTGCTGGACGACCCCGCCGTCCGGGCCGAACTGGCCGCGCTGCCCGACACACCCGTGCGCCGCCGCTTCAGCCTCGAACACCCCGCCTACGTCATCTACACCTCCGGCTCCACCGGCCGCCCCAAGGGCGTCGTCACCCCCTACCGGGGCCTGACCAACATGCAGCTCAACCACCAGAAGGAGATCTTCGCACCGGCCATCGCCGCGGCCGGCGGACGGCGGCTGCGCATCGCGCACACCGTGTCCTTCGCCTTCGACATGTCCTGGGAAGAGCTGCTGTGGCTGGTCGAGGGCCACGAAGTCCACATCTGCGACGAGGAGTTGCGCCGGGACGCCGAAGCCCTGGTCGCCTACTGCGAACGGCACCGCGTCGACGTCGTCAACGTCACCCCCACCTACGCCCGGCTGCTGATCGAACAGGGCCTGCTGGAGGGCCACGTGCCGCCGCTCGTCCTGCTCGGCGGCGAGGCCGTGCCGGAGACGGTGTGGACGGCCCTGCGCGACACCGAGGGGACCTACGGCTACAACCTGTACGGGCCGACCGAGTACACCATCAACACCCTCGGCGGCGGCACCCTCGACAGCGACACCCCCACCGTCGGCAGGCCCATCCGCGGCACCCGCGCCCACCTCCTCGACGCCTGGCTGCGCCCGGTGCCCGACGGCGTGCCCGGCGAGCTGTACATCGCCGGCATCGGCCTGGCCCGCGGCTACCTCGACCGCCCCGGCCTGACCGCCGAGCGGTTCGTCGCCGACCCGTTCGGCGCGCCCGGCGAGCGCATGTACCGCACCGGCGACCTGGTCCGCCGGGGCCCCGACGGCAACCTCGACTTCCTCGGCCGCACCGACGACCAGGTCAAGATCCGCGGCTACCGCGTCGAACCCGGCGAGATCGAGAGCGCCCTCAGCCGCCACCCGCTGGTCTCCCAGGCCGCCGTCGTGGTGCGCGACGAACGGCTCGTCGGCTACGTCGTGCCCTCCGGCGCCGACGCCGGCGAACGCCCGGCCGCCGAGGCCGCCCAGGTCGGCGAGTGGCAGGAGATCTACTCCGACGAGTACGAGGAGATCGGCACCGCCGTCTTCACCGAGCGCTACGACGGCTGGGACAGCTCCTACGACGGCCGGCCCATCCCCTTCGAGGAGATGCACGAGTGGCGCGAGGCCACCCTCGCCCGCGTCCGCTCGCTGAACCCGCGCCGCGTCCTGGAGATCGGCGTCGGCTCCGGCCTGCTGCTGTCCGCTCTCGCCCCGGACGCCGAGGCGTACTGGGCGACCGACTTCGCCGCCCCGGTCATCCGCAAGATCGGCGCGGAACTGCGCGCCCGCGACCCCGAACTGGCGGCCAGGGTCGAACTGCGCTGCCGGCCCGCCGACGACCTCAGCGGACTGCCCGCCGGCTGGTTCGACACGATCGTCGTCAACTCCGTCGTCCAGTACTTCCCGAGCATCGACTACCTCACCGCCGTCATCGACGGCGCCATGACCCTGCTCGCGCCCGGCGGCGCCCTCTACCTCGGCGACGTGCGCAACCTCCGCCTCGCCCGCGCCTTCCACACCGAGATCCAGCGCGCCCGGGGCGCCGACGCCACCGACGACACCGCCCTGGAGCGGGCCGTGGAGCGCGGACTGCGCCTGGAGAAGGAACTCCTCGTCGACCCCGACTACTTCACCGCCCTCGGCCACGGCGTCGACCTGCGCACCAAGCGGGGCCGCCACCACAACGAGCTGACCCGGCACCGCTACGACGTCGTCCTGTACGCGGGCGAGCCCGACGTCCGCCTCGACGACATCCCGGCCGTCGCCTGGGCCACGGCCCACGCCGCGGGCGAACTCACCCGCGGCGGCTGGACCTCCGAGGCCGTCGGCGAACTCCTGCGCGCCGCCGGACGGCCCGACCGCCGCGCCGGCGCACGCCCCGGCGCCACACGGCCCGACGCGCTGCGGGTGACCGGCATCCCCGACGGCCGCACCCGCGAGGACGGCATCGACCCGGAGACCCTGCGCCTGCTCGGCGAGAGCGCCGGACACCGGGTGCTGACCACCTGGGCGGCCCGGACCGGAACCTACGACGCCGTCTTCCTGGCGGCCGAACCCCGGCTCACCGCCGGCCTGTTCCGCCCCGGCGGCGGCGTCGCGCCGTACGCCAACGACCCCACCGCCGCCCGCGGGACCGCGGCCCTGATCCGGCGGCTGCGCGAGGACCTGGGCCGCGAACTGCCCGAGTACATGGTCCCGGCCGCCTTCGTCACCGTCGACGCGCTGCCCATGAACGCCAACGGCAAGCTGGACGTGCGCGCCCTGCCCGACGCCGAGCCCGCCGTCGCGCTCGGCGGCGGGCGCGGCCCCCGCACCCCGCGGGAGGAGGCGCTGTGCCGCCTGTTCGCCGAGGTGCTGGGACTGCCCGAGACCGGCGCCGAGGACAACTTCTTCGACCTGGGCGGCCATTCGCTGCTCGCCACCCGGCTGGTCAGCCGCGCCCGCACCGAACTGGGCGCCGAACTCGCCATCCGCGACCTCTTCGAGGCCCCCACCCCGGCCCTGCTGGCCGGCCGTGTGGACGACGGCAGGCCCGTCCGGCCGCCGCTCACCGCCCTCGCCGAGCGGCCGGAACACATCGCCCTGTCGGCCGCCCAGCGGCGGCTGTGGCTGGTGGGACAGCTCGGCGACACGGCGGGGGGCGCCGGGGGAGCGGCGTACAACTTCCCGCTCGTCCTGCGGCTGCGCGGGGCGCTCGACCTCCCCGCGCTGCGCGCCGCGCTCCACGACGTGACCGCACGGCACGAGTCGCTGCGCACCCTGGTGGGCGAGATCGACGGCGTGCCCCACCAGCGGATCCTGCCCGCCGAGGAGGCCGACCCGCCGTTCACGGTGACCGACAGCGCCGAGGACGGGCTGCCCGCGCTGATCGAGTCCGCACAGCGCCGCCCGTTCGACCTGACCCGCGAGATCCCGGTGCGCGCGGAGGTGTTCCGGCTCGCGCCCGAGGACCACGTGGTCGCCCTCGTGCTGCACCACATCACCACCGACGAGTGGTCCGACCGGCCGTTCCTCGCCGACCTCGAAACCGCCTACGCCGCCCGCGCGGCCGGCGCCGCCCCCCAGTGGGCGCCCCTGCCGGTGCAGTACGCCGACTACACGCTGTGGCAGGAACAGCTCCTCGACGAGGTCGGCGCGCGGCAGCTCGCCCACTGGACCGAGACCCTGCGCGGCGCGCCCGAGGAACTGGCACTGCCCCTGGACCGCTCGCGTCCGGCCGAACCCACCGGAGCCGGCGCCGTCGTGCGCCGGGACGTACCGGCCGCGACCGGGCGGGCGCTGCGCGAGCTGTCCGCGACGACCGGCGCCAGCATGTTCATGCTCTTCCAGGCGGCCACCGCGGCGCTGCTGCACCGGCTGGGCGCGGGCGACGACATCCCCCTGGGCGCCCCCGTCGCCGGCCGCACCGACAGCGCGCTGGACGACCTGGTCGGCTTCTTCGTCAACACCCTGGTCCTGCGCACCGACCTGTCGGCGCCCGACGGAGGCGAGCTGACGTTCCGCCGACTCGTGGAGCGGGTGCGCGAGTCGGCGCTCGCCGCCTTCGAGCACCAGGACGTGCCGTTCGACCGCGTCGTGGAGGCCGTCAACCCGCCCCGGGCGGCCGGCCGCAACCCCCTCTTCCAGGTCATGCTCGGCTACCACCACCGCCCCGACGGCGACGCCCGCACCCTGCTCGGACTGCCCGCCGACTGGTACGACATGGACACCGGCACCGCCAAGTTCGACCTCGACTTCACCTTCGTCGACGAGTCCGACGCGAGCGGCCGCGTCACGCTCCTGCTGGAGTACGCCACCGACCTGGCCGGCCCGGCGACCGCGGCGCTCCTCGCCGAACGCCTCGTCCTGCTCCTCGACCAGGCCGCCCGCACCCCGGACGCCCCCCTGGCCGCACTCGACCTGCTGACCCCCGGCGAGCGCGCGCACGCCACCGGCGCCTGGAACGACACCGCCCACCCGGCCGAGACGCGCTCCGTCCCCGAGATCCTCGCCGACACCGCCCGCCGCCACCCCGACCGCACCGCACTGGTCACCGGCCCCGACGACGACCCGGCACACCTCACCTTCGCCGAACTCACGGCATACGCGGACGAGGTGGCGGCGCGGCTGCGCGCCCACGGCGCCGCCCCCGGCACCGTCGTCGCCCTCGCCCTGCCCCGCCGGTCGATGGTGCCCGCCCTGCTCGGCGTCCTCGCCTCCGGCGCCGCCTACCTCCCGCTCGACCCCGAACACCCGGCCGAACGCGTCGAGTTCATGCTGACCGACGCGGCCCCGGTGTGCCTGCTCACCACCACCGCGCTCGCCCGGCGCCTGCCCGACACCCCGGCCGTACCGCGCCTGCTGCTGGACGCCCCGTGGCCGGCCGCCGCGACGGCCCCGGCCGGACCGCCGCCCCACCCCGCCGAGGCCGCCTACACCATCTACACCTCCGGCTCCACCGGCCGCCCCAAGGGCGTCATCGGCACCCACCGCGGACTGAGCAACCTCTACGCCGCCCATCTGCGCGACCTGATCGAACCGGCGGTCCGCGCCACCGGCCGCGACGCGCTGCGCGCGATCCACGCCGCCTCGTTCAGCTTCGACGGCTCCTGGGAACCGCTGCTGTGGCTGCTCGCCGGACACGAACTGCACGTCGTCGACGAGACCACCCTGCTCGACCCGGCCGCCCTGCTGCGCCGCCTGGCCGCGTCCCGGATCGACTTCCTCGACCTCACCCCCACCTACTTGCGCGAACTGCTCCACCACGGCTTCCTCGCCCCCGACGGCGCCGATCCGGTCCCGGCGGTCATCGCCGTCGGCGGCGAGCACACCCCGCCCGCCCTCTGGCGCCGCCTCACCGCCCTGCCCGGCACCGCCGTGCACGACCTGTACGGCCCCACCGAGTGCGCGGTCGACGCCTACGGCTGGCACCACGGCCCCACCGGACCGCGGGCCGGCACCGAGGACGCCGCCGCCCGGGACGCGGCCGACTGGGCCGCCCCGCTGGACAACATCCGCGCCCACGTCCTCGACGAGCGGCTGCGCCCGGCTCCGGTCGGCGTCCCCGGCGAGCTGTACCTCGCCGGGGACGGCCTGGCTCGCGGCTACCTGGGCCGCCCGGCCCTGACCGCCGAACGCTTCGTCGCCGACCCGTTCGGCGCGCCCGGAGAGCGCATGTACCGCACCGGCGACCTCGTGCGCCGCCGCCCCGACGGCGCCCTGGTGTTCCTCGGCCGCGCCGACGACCAGGTCAAACTGCGCGGCTTCCGCGTCGAACCCGGCGAGATCGAGTCCGTCCTGACCGCGCACCCCGCCGTCTCCGCCGCCGCTGTCCTTGTCCGCGAGGACCGGCCCGGCGCGCCCCGCCTCATCGCCTACGTCGTAGCCGACCGCACCGGCGCCGCCCCCGAACCGGCCGCCCTGCGCGCCCACACCGCCGCCGCGCTCCCGGACCACATGGTCCCCGCCGCCTTCGTCGCCCTGGACGCCCTGCCCCGCACCGTCAACGGCAAGCTCGACACCGCCGCCCTGCCCGCCCCCGACCCCGCCGCGGCCACCGCGAGCGGCGCACGCCTGCCGCGCACCGGACGCGAGGAACTGCTGTGCGCGGCGTTCGCCGCCGTCCTCGGCGTCGAACGCGTCGGCCCCGACGACGACTTCTTCGCCCTCGGCGGCCACTCCCTGATCGCGATGCGGCTGGCCGCCCGGATCCGGGCGGCGTTCGGCGAGGAGGTGTCGCTGCGCACCGTCTTCGACGCGCCGACCCCCGCCCGGCTCGCCGCCCGCCTCGGCACGGCGACCGCGCTCGCCCGCCCCGCCCTGCACGCCGGACGCCCGCTCCCCGAGCGGCTCCCGCTCTCCTCCGCCCAACGGCGGCTGTGGCTGCTGCACCAGGTGGAGGGCCCGAACCCGGCCTACACCGTCCCCTCCGCCTGGCGGCTCACCGGCGCCCTGGACCGGGCGGCCCTCGAAGCCGCCCTCAACGACGTCATCGCCCGGCACGCACCGCTGCGCACCGTCTTCCCGGCCATCGACGGAGAGCCGTACCAGCACGTCCTGGACCCGGCGCGGGCACGGCTCGAACTGGCCTCGGCCGACGGCGCGGACCTGGCCGCCGAGGCCGCCCGCCCCTTCGACCTCGCCCGCGACCTCCCGCTGCGCGCGGTGCTGTCCCGGACCGGCCCCGACGAGCACGTCCTGCTGCTCCTGCTGCACCACATCGCCACCGACGAGTGGTCCGACCGGCCGCTCCTCGCCGACCTCTCCACCGCCTACGCGGCCCGCGTCCAGGACCGGGCGCCCGACTGGACGGCGCTGCCCGCCGGTTACGCCGACTACACGCTCTGGCAGCGCGACCTGCTGGCACAGGCCGGTCCCGCCCTGCTCGCACACTGGACCGGCGTCCTCGACGGACTCCCGGCGGAGCTGAACCTGCCCGCCGACCGGCCGCGCCCGGCCGAGTCCAGCGGGCGCGGCGGCGCCGTCGCCTTCACCGTGCCGCCCCGCCTGACGGGCGCGCTGCGCGGCCTGGCCCGCGACCACGGGGTCAGCGTGTTCATGGTCGCCCAGGCGGCCGTGGCCGCGCTGCTGCACCGGCTCGGCGCCGGCGACGAGATCCCCCTCGGCGCGCCGGTCTCTGGACGCGCCGACGAGGCCCTCGAAGATCTGGTCGGCTTCTTCGTCAACTCCCTGGTCCTGCGCACCGATCTGTCCGGCGACCCCACCTTCGCCGACCTGCTCGCCCGGGTCCGGGAGACCGACCTGGCCGCCTACGAGCACCAGGACCTGCCCTTCGAACGCCTGGTGGAGGCCCTCAACCCCGAACGCTCCCTCGCCCGCCACCCGTTGTTCCAGGTGATGGTCGTCCACCTCGCCGGCCGCAGCGAGGGACCCGCCCTGCCCGGCCTCACCGTCCGCCGCGAGACGCTGGGCCAGGACGGCGCCAAGTTCGACCTCAGCTTCGACTTCGTGGAGCTGGGCGACGGCGCGGGCATCGAGGGCTGGATCGAGTACAGCGCCGACCTCTTCGACGAGGGGAGCGCCGAACTCCTCGCCCGTCGGCTGGAGATGCTGCTGGAGCAGGTCGCCGCCGACCCCGGCCGGCGCGTCGGCGCCCTGGACGTGCTCCGCGACGGCGAACGCGCCCGCGTCCTCACCCGGTGGAACGACACGGCCCGGCCGGTGCCCGGCCTCACCCTCCCCGAGCTGTTCCGCGCCCAGGCGGCCCGCACTCCCGCCGCCACGGCCCTCGTGTGCGAGGACGCCTCGCTCACCTACGCCGAGCTCGACCAGCGCGTGGAACGCCTCGCCCGCACCCTCGCCGCACACGGCGCGCAGGCGGAGACGACCGTCGCCGTCGCCCTGCCCCGCTCGGTCGCCCTCGTGGTCGCCCTGCTCGCGGTGCACCGCGCGGGCGCCGCCTACCTCCCCCTCGACACCGGCCACCCGGCCGAGCGTCTGGCGCACACCCTCACCGACGCCCGCCCGGTCTGCCTGGTCACCACCGAGGACGCCGAGGCAACGGCCCTGCCCGGCACCGGGACGCCGACCCTCGCCGTCCACGCCGACGGCACACCCGTACACCCGTCCGCCGCCCCCCTGCCCGCCTCCTACGACCCCCGCCACCCCGCCTACGTCATCTACACCTCCGGCTCCACCGGCCGCCCCAAGGGCGTCACCGTTCCCCACCAGGGCATCGCCAACCGCCTGGCGTGGATGCAGGACGCCTACCGGCTCGGCGCGCAGGACCGCGTGCTGCAGAAGACCCCGGCCGGCTTCGACGTGTCGGTGTGGGAGTTCTTCTGGCCGCTGATCACCGGCGCGACCCTCGTCGTCGCCCGCCCCGAGGGCCACCACGATCCCGCCTACCTGGCCCACCTGATCCGCCGCGAGTACGTCACCACCGCCCACTTCGTGCCGTCGATGCTGCGCGCCTTCCTCGACGAGCCCGCCGCCGCCGGCTGCGGCGTCCTGCGCCAGGTGATGTGCAGCGGCGAGGCCCTGCCCGCGCCGCTGGCCGCCCGCTTCCACCGGGTGCTGCCGGGCAGCCGCCTGCACAATCTGTACGGCCCCACGGAGGCGTCCGTCGACGTCACCGCCCACGAGGTGGGCGCCGACCCGGCCACCGTGCCGATCGGCCGCCCGGTGTGGAACACCCGCACCTACGTGCTCGACGCCGCACTGAGCCCGGTACCGCCCGGTGTGGCCGGCGAACTCTATCTGGCAGGCATCCAGTTGGCCCGCGGCTACCTCGGCCGCCCGGACCTGACCGCCGAGCGGTTCGTCGCCGACCCGCACGGCCCCGCCGGCGCCCGCATGTACCGCACGGGCGACCTGGCCCGCTGGACGGCGGACGGCGAGCTGGAATACCTCGGCCGCACCGACGACCAGGTCAAACTGCGCGGCCTGCGCATCGAACCCGGCGAGATCGAGCACCACCTCGCCGCCCACCCGGCCGTCGCGCACGCCACCGTCGTCCTGCGCGAGGACCGGCTCGTCGCCTACGCCGTCCCGGCCGCCGGAGCCAGGCCGGAGCCCGCCGCGCTGCGCGCCCACACCGCCGCCGCGCTGCCCGACCACATGGTCCCGGCCGCCGTGCTCGTCCTGGACGCCCTGCCGCTCACCGCCAACGGCAAGCTGGACCGCAAGGCGCTGCCCGCGCCCGACTTCGCCGCCGAGGTGGGCGGCACGCGGCCGCGCACCCCGCTGGAGGAGACCCTCGCCGCCCTCGTCGCCGACGTCCTCGGCCTCGAACGGGTCGGCGTCGACGACGACTTCTTCGCCCTCGGCGGCGACAGCATCGTCGCCATGCGCCTGGTCGCCCGCGCCCGCGCCGCCCACCTGGCCTTCAGCCCCCGCGACGTCTTCCGGCACAAGACGGTGGCCAGACTCGCCGCCGTCACCACGGCGGCCGCCACCGCCGAGCGGACGGGCGAGGACACCGTCCCGCTCGACCTCACCGCCGCCGAACGCGCCGAACTGACCGCGCTGCCCGCCGGAACCGAGGTGCTGCCGGTCTCGCCCCTCCAGGCCGGACTGCTCTTCCACGCGGCCCTGGACTCCGGCGACGAGGGACCGGACGTCTACACCGTCCAGGTCTCCTACGACCTCGAAGGCCCCCTGGACGCCGGCCGGCTGCGCGCCGCCGCGCAGGACCTGCTCGACGCCCACGAGAACCTGCGCAGCGGCTTCACCCACCTGTCCTCCGGCCGGCCCGTCGCCGTCGTCCCGCGCACGGCCGTCCTGCCGTGGCGGCAGCTGGACCTCACCGGCAACGACGACACCGAGGCCGAACTGACCCGGCTGCTCGGCCAGGAACGCCGCCGCTTCGACCCCGAACGCCCGCCGCTGTTGCGGCTGTTGCTCGCCCGGCTCGGCGAGGGAAGGCACCGGCTGGTCCTCTCCCACCAGCACCTGCTGCTCGACGGCTGGTCGCTGCCGCTGCTCACCGCCGAACTGTGGGCGCGCTACACGGGCCGCACCCCGGCCCCGCCCGCCTCCTACCGCGCCCACCTCAGGCTGCTGGCCGCCCAGGACCCGGCCGCCTCCGCCGCCGCATGGGCCGAGGCCCTGTCCGGCCTCGCCGAACCCACCCGGCTCGCGCCCGCCGACCCGGACCGCACCGCCGTCCTCCCGCACACCCACACCGTGGAACTGGACGCCGGCCGCACCGCGCGCCTGGAGACCTTCGCCCGCGCCCGGGGCATCACCCTCAACACCCTCGTCCAGGCGGCCTGGGGCGTACTGCTGGGCCGGCTCACCGGACGCGACGACGTGGTGTTCGGCGCCACCGTCGCGGGCCGCTCGCCCGAACTCGCCGGATCGGAGGCCATGATCGGCCTGTTCATCAACACGGTGCCGGTCCGGGTGCGGCTGCGCCCGCAGGAGAGCGCCGCCGCCCTGCTGGACCGGCTCCAGGACGAGCAGTCCCGGCTCATCGCCCACCAGCACCTCGGCCTGGCCGACATCCAGCGCGCCGCCGGACTCGGTGAACTCTTCGACACCCTCGTGGTGTTCGAGTCGTACCCGGTGGCCGAGGAGGACGCCGACGGGGACGACGCGCCGCGCGTCACCGTCCTCGACCACCAGGACGCCACCCACTACCCGTTCGCCTGGGCGATCGAGCCCGCCGAACGACTCCGGCTGACCGCCGAGTTCCGCCCCGAGCTGTTCGAGGCCGCCACCGTACGGCGGATCACGGACGCCCTGACCGGCCTGCTCACCGACATGGCGGCCGACCCGGACCGCCCCGTCGGCCGGCTCGACCTGCTCGGCGCCGCCGACCGGCACACCGTCCTGCACACCTGGAACGACACCGCGCTCCCGCCCGCCGAACGCCTGCGCACCGTACCGGCCCTGTTCACCGCCCAGGCCGCCGCCGACCCCGGCGCGCCCGCCGTCACCGACGCCACGACGACCCTCACCTTCGCCGAACTCGACGCCCGCACCGACCGGTTGGCCCGCGTACTGGCCGGACACGGCGCCGGACCGGAGCGGATCGTCGCCCTCGCCCTGCCGCGCACCGCCGACCACATCGCCGCGATCCTCGCCGTGATGAAGTCCGGCGCCGCCTACCTGCCCCTCGACCCCGACCTGCCCGCCACCCGCCTCACCGGCATGCTCGACGACGCCCACCCGGTGCTGATCCTCGCCACCGAGGACACCGCCGGCGCCCTGCCCGCCACCGACGTCCCCGTCCTGCGCCTGGACGCCCCGACGGACGGCCTCCCCGAGACGGAACCCACCCCGCCCGGCCCCGACCACCCCGCCTACGTCATCTACACCTCCGGCTCCACCGGCCGCCCCAAGGGCGTCGTCGTCACCCAGCGCGGCCTCGCCCACCTCTTCCACAGCCACCGCCACGACCTGCACGAGGCGGCCAAGCGGCGCACCGGACGCCGCCGCCTGCGCGTCGGACACGCCTGGTCGTTCTCCTTCGACGCCTCCTGGCAGCCGCAGCTGTGGCTGCTGGACGGGCACACCCTGCACATCGCCGACGACGACACCCGCCGCGACCCCGAACTCCTCGCCGCCTTCGTCCGCGACCGGCGCATCGACTTCATCGAGGTCACCCCGTCCCTGCTCGCCCGGATGGCGGACAGCGGCCTGATCGGCCCCGGCGGCGACTGCCCCCTCGCGGTCGTCGGCTTCGGCGGCGAGGCCGTCCCCGAGTCGCTGTGGACCCGGCTGGCCGCGCTCCCGGACACCGAGGCGGTCAACCTCTACGGCCCCACCGAGGCCACCGTCGACGCACTCGTCGGACGGGTCCGCGACAGCGACCGCCCGATCGTCGGCCGCCCCGTCCACCACGGCCGCGCCTACGTCCTGGACACCGCCCTGCACCCGGTGCCGCCCGGCGTCACCGGCGAGCTGTACCTGGCCGGACCGGGCCTGGCGCGCGGCTACCTCGGCCGCCCCGACCTCACCGCCGAACGCTTCGTCGCCGACCCGTACGGGGCGCCGGGGGAGCGCATGTACCGCACCGGCGACCTCGCCCGCCGGCGCGAGGACGGCCTGCTGGAGTTCGCCGGACGCACCGACGACCAGGTCAAGATCCGCGGCTACCGGATCGAACTCGCCGAGATCGAAGCCGCGCTGAACACCCACCCCGCCGTCGCCGAGACGGTCGTCGTGACCCGCGAACACCGTCCCGGCGTCAAGCGGCTGATCGCCTACGCCGTGCCGCGCGCCGCTGAGAGCCCAGAACCGGCCGCGCTGCGCGCCCACACCGCCGCCACGCTGCCCGACTACATGGTCCCGGCCGCCGTCGTCGTGCTGGAGAGGCTGCCGCTGCTGTCCAACGGCAAGCTCGACCGGGCCGCCCTGCCCGCCCCCGACTTCACCGCGACGGGCGGCGGGCGGCCGCCCGGCAACGCCACCGAGCACACCCTGCGCGACCTGTTCGCCGACGCTCTCGGCCTGCCCGCGGAAGCGGTCGGCGCCGACGACGACTTCTTCTCCTTCGGCGGCGACAGCATCATCGCCATGCAACTCGTCGCCCGGGCCCGCTCGGGCGGACTGCGCATCACCCCGCGCCAGGTGTTCCAGCACCGCACGGTAGCCGCGCTCGCCGCCGTCGCCGTCCCGCTGGGCGCCGGGGAACGGCACGCCACGCACGACGACGGCACCGGCAGCGCCCCGCTCACCCCGATCATGCGCTCCCTGCTCGACCGCGGCGGCCCCCTCGCCGCCTACCACCAGGCGGCCCTGGTCCGCACCCCGGCCGGCCTGTCCGAACCCGCTCTGCTGACCGTGCTCGGGGCGCTCGCCGCACGGCACGACATGCTCCGCGCCCGCCTCGTCCGCACCCCCGAACCCGTCCTGCGCATCCCGCCGGCCCACGACGCCGACGTACGCGGCTGGCTCACCCGCGTCGACGTGCGGGACGTCGCGGACGACCAGGGCGCGCTGCGGGACGCCATCGCCCGCCACGCCCGCACGGCACGAAGCGGCCTCGACCCGGACGCCGGGGCGATGGTGCGGGCGGTCTGGTTCGACGCCGGAGCGGACCGCCCCGGACGGCTGCTGATCCTCGTCCACCACCTGGTGATCGACGGCGTCTCCTGGCGGGTGCTGCTGCCCGACCTGGCGACCGCCTGGGCCGCCGTCCGCGGCGAGCGCGCCCCCGAACTCGCCCCGGTGGAGATGTCGTTCGCCCGCTGGGCGCGCCTCCTCGGCGCCCGGGCCGCCGACCCGGCCGCCGAGGACGAACTGCCCTGGTGGACCTCCGCCCTCGCCCGAGGCGCCGGCCTGCCCCTGCCCCGGCCCCTCGACCCCGCGCACGACACCGTCGCCACCACCCGCTACCTCTCCCTGACCCTGCCCGCCGACCTCACCGGACCCCTGCTCGGCCGGGCGCCCGCCGCGTTCGGCGCGAGCGTCAACGACGTCCTGCTCACCGCGTTCGCCCTCGCCGTCGGCGACTGGCGGGCCCGCACCCTGGGCGCGGCGACGGCCGGCGGCCCGGTCCTGGTCGACCTGGAGGGCCACGGCCGCGAGGAGGAACTCGCGGGCGCCGCCGACCTGTCCCGCACCGTCGGCTGGTTCACCAGCGTCGTCCCCGTACGCCTCGACCCGGGCCCGAACGCACCGGACGCCCTCGCCGGCGGACCCGCCCTGGACGAGGCCGTGGCCCGCGTGAGCGGCCACCTCACCGCCCTGCCCACGGCCGGCATCGGCCACGGCCTGCTGCGCCACCTCAACCCCGCGACCGGCCCGCTCCTCGCCGAACTCGGCCAGCCTGACATCGAGTTCAACTACATGGGCCGCTTCGAGCGCCCCGAGGCCGCCGACTGGTCCTACGCCCCCGAGGAGGACGCCGCCGACCTCGACGCCGACCCCGGCATGCCGATGTCGCACGCGCTCACCCTCAACGCGCTCACCGAGGACCACCCCGACGGGCCACGGCTGAGCGCCCACTGGGCCTGGGCGGCCGAGCTCCTCACCGAGGACGCGGTCCGCGCACTGGCCGAGACCTGGTTCCGGGCGCTCGAGGCGGTGGTACGCCGAGCGGACGAACGGAACTGACCACCCACAGCGCACCCCCCACAGCCCACCCACCACCCCACCTGACAAGGACCGCACCGACATGAGCAACCCGTTCGAGAACCCCGAAGGCCTCTACTCCGTCCTCGTCAACGACGAGGGCCAGTACAGCCTGTGGCCCGACTTCGTGGACGTACCGGCCGGCTGGAAGGCCGTCCACGGTCCGGCGGCCCGCCAGGAATGCCTGGACCACGTCGAGGCCAACTGGACGGACATGCGCCCCAAGAGCCTGGTCGACGGCTCCTGACAGGGCACGACGAAGCGGAGAGGGGCGCGCCCGCCGGGCCCGCCCCTCTCCGCGTTCCTCCCGCCGCTCGCTCAGGAGGCGGGCTGCGCCACCTTCGTCGCGGGCTTGCCGTCCACCGCCGCGGCGAGCTGCGGCACCAGGCGGTCCAGCACGTAGGGGATGCTCAGCACGGTCGACAGGGACACCGCGTTGCCGTAGTCGCTGGTCTCCTTGATGAAGACCTCCCGGCCCTGCCTCACCACGTTCAGGTCGGCGTAGATCCGGTCATTGTGCAGCTTGGTCACCGCGCCCGTCAGGTCCGGCACGATCCACACGGCCACCTTCTGGTCGAGCAGGTCGAGGCGCTCCTTGCTGATGTTGGCGCCGAACTCGTCCCCGATCACCTTGTCGAGGTCCTTCGGCAGCCCGAAGCCGAGGTCGGACAGGAGACGGGAGCGCGGGTCCTGGCTGCCGAAGACGAACGTGCCCTCGTAGGGCGTCGCCATCACCGACGTGGCCCCGGCGAACTCCGGATGCGCCTTCTTCGCCGCGGCGAACTTCGCCTCCACCCCCGACACCAGCTGCTCGGCCTGGCCGGGCTTGCCGAGCGCCTTGCCGATCTCCTCGGTCTGCTGCTGCCACGGCACGCCGAAGTCGTTGTACTGCTTGGGCTGGGCCACCACCGGCGCGAACTTCGACAGGCTCTCGTACTGGGCCTTGGTGAGCCCCGAGTAGACGGCGAGGATCAGATCCGGCTTGAGCGCGGCGATCTTCTCCACCTGCGGGCCGGTGCCGCTGTCCTTGAGCACGGTCGGCGCCGCCGCGCCGCCGAGCCTGTCCTTCGCCCACGGCCCGATCGCGCCCGGGTAGCCGCCCACCCACTCGGTCGTGCCGACGGGCACCTTCCCGAGGGCGAGGACGGCGTCCTGGTCGGTGAGCCCGACGGTCACGATCCGCCGGGGCTCGGACTTGACCGTCGTACTGCCGAACTTGTGGTCGATCGTAACGGGGAACGCGCCGGCGGACGCCGACGAGCCCGAGGAACCGGAGGAGGACGAGTCGCTGTCGGAGCGCGAGGAGCCGCAGGCGACCGCCGTGGCCGTCAGCAGCAGTACGGAGGCGAACAGGCCGGTGAGCCTGGAGACTCTGGTGGCGCGGGGCATCGGTTGATCCTTCGGTTCGTGTCGACGGTGCGGGTGGGCCGGCTCGGAGGGGGCGGCTCAGTGAGCGGCCGGGGAACCGCCGGCGGCGGGCTCGGCGGGTGCAGGGAGTTCAGTGAGTCCGGTGCGGTCAGTGAGTCCGGTGGGGGAGGCGGAGCGGTTGTCCGACCAGGCGCGCCACAGAGCGGCGTAGCGGCCCCGGGCGGCGAGGAGTTCGTCGTGCGTGCCCTGCTCGACCACCCGGCCGCCGTCCAGCACGACCACCCGGTCGGCCGCGGCGGCCTGGCTCAGCCGGTGGGCCACGACCAGGGCCGTACGGCCGCGCAGCGCCCGCTCGGCGGCCTCGTCCAGCAGCCGGGCGCCCGAACTGCCCGCCTCCGCGGTCGCCTCGTCGAGCACGACGACCGGCGGATCGGCCAACAGCACGCGTGCGAGAGCGAGTTGCTGCGCGCGGTCGGCGGTCAGCCGGTGGCCGCCGTCGCCCACGACCGTGTCCAGACCGTCCGGCAGCTGCTCCGCCCAGCCGAGCGCGCCCACCGCGGCCAGCGCCTCCCGCAGTTCGTCGTCGCCCGCGTCCGGGCGGGCCAGCCGCAGGTCGTCGGCGAGCGGTCCGGCGAAGACGTGCACCTCCTGGGTGACCAGGCCCACCAGGCGGCCGGAGCCGTCGGGTTCCGTGCCGCCGACGTCGACGCGTCCGGCCGTCGGGCGGTGCAGTCCCGCCACCAGTTTGGCCAGGGTCGTCTTGCCGGCGCCGGTGGTGCCGACCAGCGCCACGCGCTCCTTGGGCCGCACCTGGAGATCGACGCCGTCCAGGACCGGACGGCCGGGCGCGTACGCGTGCGAGACGCCGGTGAGCGTCACCGCGGGCGCGCC
The DNA here is from genome assembly GCF_039543625.1 of Streptomyces similanensis. Classification (NCBI taxonomy): domain Bacteria; kingdom Bacillati; phylum Actinomycetota; class Actinomycetes; order Kitasatosporales; family Streptomycetaceae; genus Streptomyces; species Streptomyces similanensis. The sequence goes on from NZ_BAABKC010000049.1 coordinate 155,951, forward strand.
CGGCACGGCGGCCGCGCGGTCCCCGGCGCCGTCGCCGGGCGAGGGCGCGGGCTCGTCCACCACGCCGACCAGCCGGGCCAGCCCCGCCGTCGCCGACTGGGCGTCGTCGAGCAGGACGAGCGCGGTGTTGACCGGTCCGAAGAGGCTGTGGAAGTACAGGGCGGCGGCGGTCGCGGTGCCGATCGAGGCGGAGCCGGACCGCACCAGCCAGTACCCGGTGACCAGGACGGCGGTCAGGCCCACGTATTCGGCGATGTGCAGTCTGCTGTAGAAGCGCAGCACCAGCCGCACCCCGCGCATCGTCAGCTCCACCGCCGCCCGCGAACGCTCGGTGACCTGCCGGGTGTGGCCCTCCTGGAGCCGGTGGGCCCGCACGGTGCGCGCCCCGCCGATGGTGTCGAGCAGTTGCTGCTGCTGGGCGCCGGCGGCGATCCGCTCCTTGGCGTACAGGGGGACGGCGTTGCGGACGTACCAGCGGGCGGTGTGCGCCTGCACGGGTACGGCGGCCAGCGCGGCCAGCAGGAACCGCCAGTCCAGCAGCGCGAGGGCGCCCAGCGTCAGCACGATCGACAGCCCCGAGCGGGCCAGTTCGGGCAGTGCGCCGCGCACGGCGTCGGCGACGCGGGACACATCGCGGGTGACCCGGGCGTTCAGGTCGCCCGAGCCGGCCCGCTCCAGCCGCTCCAGGGGCAGCGACAGGGCGCGGGCCACGAACAGTTCGCGCAGCCGGGCCAGGGCGGTCTCGCCGAGCCGGGACACCAGGGACATGCCCAGCGCGGTCGTCAGGCCCTGCACCAGGGCCACCCCGGCGAGCGCGAGGACCGGCCAGGTGAGCGCGTCGGGGGAACGGTGCTCGGCGACGGCGTCCACGATGTGGCCGAGCAGCGGCTGGGTGAGCAGCCCGACGGCCGTGGCCAGCATCATCGTGCCGAAGCCGGCGACCGCCAGGGCGCGGTGCGGGCGCAGCAGTTCGCGCACCGCGGCCCGGGTGCGGGCGGGCGTGGCCATGGGCAGCAGGGCGCGTTCGGAGCCGTTCGGCGCGGCGGTCACGCTCATGCCAGCACCGCCGTGCGGTAGGTCGCGTGCGTACGGGCCAGCTCGCCGTGGGTGCCCTCGGCGCCGACCCGGCCGCCGTCCAGGAACACGACCCGGTCGGTGACGGCGAGCAGCGCGGGGCTGTTGGTCACCACGACCGTCGTACGGCCCTGTCTGATCTCCCTGAGGCCCTGGGCGATCCGGGCCTCGGTGACCGCGTCCACGGCCGTCGTCGGATCGTGGACGACCAGGACGGGCGGTTCGGCGCGCAGCGCCCGGGCGAGCAGGACGCGCTGGCGCTGCCCGCCGGACAGCGACCGCCCGCCTTCGCCCACCTGCGTGGCCGCGCCGTGCGGCAGCGAGCGGGCGACCTCGTCGGCATCGGCGGCCGCCATGGCGCGTGCGGTCCGCGGGTCCGGCCCGCCGTCCGCCGTCCCCTGCGCGGGCCTCACGTTCGCGGCCAAGGAGCCTTCGAACAGGGCGGCGTCGTGCGCGGCGACCAGCACCGCGGCCCGCAGCTCGGCCGGCGCCAGCCGGGTCAGCGGCACACCGTCCAGCTCGACCGACCCGGACTCCGGGTCCACCTCCCGGCCCAGGCACCCGAGCAGCGCCTCGGCGCAGGCGGGATCGGTCACGGCGATCCCGGTCAGCCGCCCGGCGGGCACGTCGAGGTCCACGCCGTCCAGCCCGCCGATCCGGACCCCGCGCAGCCGCAACTCCCCGCGCACACCGGCCGGCACCGGCTCGTCGCCGCCGACGACGGCGGGCCCGGCGGCGAGCACCCGGGCGATCCGGGCGGCGGAGGCGCGGCCCTGCGCCAGGTCGGCGTTGACCCAGGCGAACGTCTCCAACGGGCCCAGCAGGAACAGCGCGAGACCCACCGCCGTCACCAACTGCCCCAGGGACAGCGAGCCTTCCAGTGCCAGCCGTCCGCCCACCCAGGCGATCAGCGCGATGAAGACGCCGGTGAGGGCCAGGACGAGCCCGGTCTGCCACGACTCGGCCCGCGCCGCGCGCAGGGTGGCGGCCAGGGACACCCTGCTGGTACGGCGGTAGCGCTCCACCGCCGCCTGCTGGGCGCCGAGCCCCTTGAGCACCCGCAGCCCGGCCACCAGGTCGGCCGCGACACCCGCGGCGCCCGCCGCGCGGTCCTGCTCGGCCTCGCTGCGCCGCTCCAGCGGCTTGCTCAGCAGATGCCCGAGCCACAGCAGTACGGGAGTGCCGACCAGCACGATCAGACCGAGCGGCACGGACGTCAGCAGCAGTACCACGGCGCTCACGGCGAGGCCCGCGACGGCCCAGACGCCGCTCATCAGCGCCATGTTGACCGCGCCGACGCGTTTGGCGTCCTCGGTGGCGACATTGGCCAGCTCGCCGGCGAGCCGGTCGTCCTCGGCTCCGCCCCTGGGGTCCAGGACGCGGCGCACGAGCGCCAGCCGCAGCGTGTGGGCGGCTTCCTCGGCGCCGCGCTCGCCGATCCGCGCGCCCAGCCGGAAGCTCCACGAGAGGCACACGTACAGGACGGCCAGGACGGCCAGCCAGAGCGCCAGGCGCCCGGCGTCCCGCCCGGCCACCGCCTGATCGACGACGACGCCGATCAGCACGGGTACCAGCGCCTCCCCGAGCTGGTGCACACAGCCGAGCACCGCGCCCACGGCGACGCGCCGTCCTTGTCCCCTGACCGAGCGCGTCAGGACGTCCCGCCCCGACAGTTCCCCAGATCCCACCGGCCACCCTCCGGAAACGGTCAACTTAGGGAAGGCTAGTCTAAGTAGACGCGGGGACGTCAATCCCCGGCACGCTTTCCCCGAGCCCCCACCGACGCCGAACGCCGCCCGCTCCCGAGCCCCGCTCCCAGCCGCTGTGCCGGCCGACCGCCCGGTTCTCGGCCAATACGCCGGACGGCGGTTCGGTTCCCGTCCACCACGCCGGCCGGCCTTCCGCCTCATCCCAGGCCACCGGGCTCGCCAGCCACCCGCCCCGGCCGGAACGGTTCCGCCCCGCGGCGGCCCACCGGCTCCCGGACCGTCGGCGACCGTACGACGACATGTCCCACCGCGCGACACCGTGTCCCGCCGGGCCCGGCCAGCCACGAAGGCCCCAGCCCAGGCGGCCGAGGAGGCACCCCACCCAGCCGGCCGGAGCGCGCACCCCACCCGCCCGCCCGCGGAGCGCACCCCACCCGGTTGGCTGTCCGGCCGCGCGGCGCCGCCCGCGCGAGGTTAGGTTGCTGCTCGGCATGTGTACGGATCCGGCTGCCCTGTCCGATCGGTACCTTCCCCCACAGATGCGGCGGGTGAGTGTATGGGCGTGCTCCGCGACCACCCGGAACTCGCGCTGTTCCTGTGCCTCGCCGTCGGCTACCTCCTCGGCAAGCTGCGCGTCGGCCCGATCACCCTGGGCGGCATCTGCGGCACACTGATCGTGTCCCTGCTCCTGGGCGCCTGGGCGAAGGTGACCGTCTCGGACGACGTGAAGACCGTCTTTTTCGCGATCTTCATCTTCGCCCTCGGCTACCTGGCGGGGCCGCAGTTCTTCGCTCACCTCAACCGCCGCAGCCTGCGCTTCTTCTGCCTCTGCCTGATCGAGCTGGTGTGCGTGCTGGGCATCGCGTTCGGGCTGGCCGCAGCCTTCGACCTGGACGTGGGCACCGCCTCCGGCATCCTGGCCGGGGCCGCCACCGAGTCCGCCGTCGTCGGCACCGCGACCGAGTCGATCGCCAAGCTCGGCGGACTGACCCCGGCGCAGGTGAGCCAGTACCAGGGCCATGTGGCCACCGCCTACACCGTCTGCTACCTGTTCGGCCTGATCACCATCGTGATCTACACCAGTCAGCTCATGCCGATGCTGATGCGGATCAATCTCGCCGACGCCTCCCGCGACCTGTGGGAGCGGATGCGCGGCGGCGGTGGGGGACTGGAGGCGGACGAGCGGGAGGCGCTGCCCGTACTGGTCGGCCGCACCTTCTTCGTCACCCACGCCGACGGCCGCACCGTCGAGTCCCTGGAGCGGCAGCTCGACGGCCTCGTCACCGTGGAGTCGGTCAAACGCGGCAGCAAGGTCGTCCCCGCGCCCCCGCCCGGCTTCGAGCTGACCCTGTCCGACCTCGTCCTGCTGGTCGGCCGGCGCGCCGACATGATCGAGGCGGGCCGTGTCACCGGCCCGGAGACCGCGGGCCTGCCCGATCTGGACACCCACCTGGCCACCGGCCAGGTCGCCGTCACCGAGAAGGCCACCGACGGCCGCACCCTGGGCGAACTGCGGCGCGACCACCCGGAGTTCTCCCGCGACGGCGTCTACGTCACCGAGGTGGTGCGCGGCGACCTGCGCCTGCCCGCCTCCGCCGACACCGCCGTGCATCGAGGCGACGTACTGACCCTGGTCGGCGCCCGCGCCGGGCTGAGCCGGGTCACGGCGAAACTCGGCGCCGTCGTCAAGAACGACACCACCGACTTCGTCTACATCGGCCTCGGCATCGCGGCCGGCTCGCTGCTCGGCCAGGTCGTCGTCCGCTTCGGCGCGGTCCCGCTGTCGCTGGGCACCGGCGGCGGCTGCCTCGTCTCCGGCCTGCTCTTCGGCTGGTTCCGCTCCCGCCGCCAGACCTTCGGCGCCTTCCCGCCGCAGGCCGCGACCACGCTGAAGGACATGGGTCTCGCCGTCTTCATCGCCTGCACCGGACTCACCTCCGGACCGCAGGCGCTGCCGCTGCTGAAGCAGTACGGCGCGCTGCTGCCGATCGCGGGAATCGCCATGGTGCTCGTGCCCGCGACCGTCTCGCTGATCATCGGCCGCAAGCTGCTGAACATCGAGAAACCCCTGCTGATCGGCGCCATCGCGGGCCAGCAGTGCTCCACCCCGGCCATCACCTCCATCACCCAGGTCGCCCGCAGCTCCGTCCCCATGCTCGGCTACACCATCACCTACACCCTCTCCAACTTCCTGCTCCCGCTGACCGGCCCGCTCCTGGTCGGCGTCCTCGGAGCCTGACGCCGGCCGGCGCGCCCGCGCCCGCACACCTGGAGGCCCCATGACCGAGGCGAGCCTGTCCCGCGAGCAGATCCAGGCCTACGCGCGGCTCTCCCCGTTCGAGCTGAAGAACCTGTTCATCTCCCTGGCCGAGCACGCCCAGCGGGAGCGGCCCGGCCAGCAGGACAAGTCGCAGGTCCAGATGCTCAACGCCGGCCGCGGCAACCCCAACTGGGTGGCGACCGGGCCGCGCGAGGCATTCCACGCCCTCGGGTGTTTCGCCCTCGCCGAGTCCAAGCGGGTGTGGACGGCCGACAACCTCGGCGGCATGCCCGAGAAACACCGCGCCGGGGACCGCTTCGACGCCTTCGTCGCCCAGCACCCGGGTATGCCCGGCATCGGACTCCTCGCCACCTGCGTGTCCTACGCCCTGGAGCGCTTCGGCTTCGACAAGGACTCCTTCGTCCACGAACTGGCCGACTCCGTCACGGCCGACAACTACCCGGTCCCCGACCGCATGCTGCCGCACGCCGAGGAGATCGTCCGCGCCTACCTGGCCGACGAACTGTTCGCGGGCGACCCGCCGCCCGGCGACCGCCTGAGCCTGTTCGCCACCGAGGGCGGCACCGCCGCCATGTGCTACGTCTTCGACTCCCTGGCGAAGAACGGACTGCTGCACCGGGGCGACCGCATCGCCCTGATGGTGCCGGTCTTCACCCCGTACATCGAGATCCCCGAACTCGACACCTACGGCTTCGACGTCACCTACGTCGAGGCGAGCAGGTTCGCCGAGGCGGGCGTACGCGAGTGGCGCTACCCGCCCGAGGAGGTCGCCAAGCTGGAGGATCCCGCCATCAAGCTGGTGTGCCTCGTCAACCCGTCCAACCCGCCCTCCCTCGCCCTCAGCGACCGCGTCACCCGGCAGATCAAGGACATCGTCCGGACCAGGAACCCCCGCCTGATCGTCGTCACCGACGACGTCTACGGCACCTTTGTGGAGGGCTTCCGCTCCCTGGCCGCCGAACTGCCGCGCAACACCCTGCTGGTGTACTCCTACTCCAAGCACTTCGGCGCCACCGGCTGGCGGCTCGGTGTGATCGGGCTGCACGACGACAACGTCGTCGACGACATGATCGCCGCTCTGCCCCAGGCGGAGAAGGACCGCCTGGACCGGCGCTACGGCACCCTGACGCTGGAACCGGCGAAAATGCGGTTCATCGACCGCATGGTCGCCGACTCCCGCCAGGTGGCGCTCAACCACACCGCCGGCCTGTCCCTGCCCCAGCAGGTCATGATGGTGCTGTTCTCCCTCTTCGGCCTGCTGGAGGAGGGCCGGGAGTACAAGCACCGCGTCCGCGGCATCGTCCGCCGGCGCCTCGCCCTGCTCCTCGAAGGCGCCCGCATGAAGATCGCGCACGATCCCGGACGCGCGAGCTACTACGTCGAACTCGACCTGCTCGCCGAGGCCGAACGCGAACACGGCCCCGACTTCGCGCACTTCCTCACCACCGCCTACGAGCCCATCGACCCGCTGCTGCGCCTGGCCGAGAAGACCGGCGTCGTCCTCCTGAACGGCGGTGGTTTCGACGGCCCCGAATGGTCGGTGCGCGTCTCCCTCGCCAACCTCGACGACCTCGACTACCTGCGGATCGGCCACCACCTGCGGCACATCTTCGACAGCTACGTCACCGAATGGCGCCGGAGCGGGCCGGACACGACGGGAACGTGACACGGCCCTTCGGGAGACCATGCCGCGACGTGACGATGCCGCGGCGTCGGCGGTCCGCCGCCCGCGCGGTGGTCAGGGCCGCTGATGACCGAAGCGCACCCCCTCCCAGGGCACCGTGCCGGGCAGGGAGTCCGGGCTGCGCTGGGCGCGCGTGCGCACGGCCGCCGCCTCGATCGCGGGCTGGGCGCCCTCCACCCGCGCCAGCCACCCGGCCAGTTCCCCGCGCAGTTCGTCGGCGACGCGGCGGTAGGCGTCCAGCCCGATCAGGTTGTCCAGCTCGTACGGGTCGGCGTCGAGGTCGTACAGCTCCGTCTCCCGGTAGCGGTCCGCGGCCGGCTCCCGCCACGGGTCCGCGTCCGGGCGGGCGGCCGTCACCGCGTACTTCCAGCGCGCGGTGCGCACCGCGCGGCCGATGTGGTCCTCGCTGATCTGGACGAACACCGACGCCGCGCGCCCCGGATCACGGCCGCCGCCGAGCAGCGGCAGCAGGGACCGGCCGTGCACGCCCTCCGGCACGGTGAGGCCGGCGGCGTCGACCAGCGTCGGCATCAGGTCGAGCGTGCTCACCGGCCGCCGTATCAGACCGCCCCCGCGGAAGGCGGCGCCCGTCAGCGCGAACGGGACGCGTACGGAGGCCTCGTGCGCCGAGCGCTTGTACTCGCCGTTGCGGGTGCGGAAGTGCGACCCGTGGTCGGCCGTCCAGGCCAGCACGGTGTCGTCCTCGACACCCAGGCCGCGCAGCGCGTCGCGCAGCCGGCCCACCCCCTCGTCCACCCGTTTGATCTGCCCCAGATAGCCGCCGAGGTGGCGGTGCGGGCCGCCGTGCGGCGCGCCCGGCGCGAGCGCGGCGAGATCGGGAGGCGTCCAGCGGCCCTCGTAGCGCTCCCGGTAGCCGCGGGGCGCCGGGTAGTCGTCCGCGGGGTTCTGGTGGTGGGGTTCGAGCAGGGAGAGGAAGAGCAGGAACGGCCGGTCGTGGTGGTCGGCGACGAACCGGATCGCCGCGTCGATCAGGGCGTCCGAGCGGTAGCCCGGCAGCCGCACCGCCTCGCCCGCCTCGTCGTGCACCACGGTGCGGTAGGCGTCCGAGGTGAACTCCAGCCGGTCGGAGGCGAGCCACGTGCGGTAGCCGCCGCGCCGCTCGCGGGGCACCGGCCCGTCGGGGCCGTCCTCGCCCGCCAGGTGCCACTTGCCGATGTAGCCCGTCGCGTACCCGGCGGCGGCGAACACGTCGGCGAGCGTGGGGATGCCGGCGGGCAGCGGCAGCCCGTTGCGGAACACCCCGGTGGCGGTGGGGTACCGGCCCGTCTGCAGGGCGGCGCGGGCCGGCGCGCACACCGGGTTGGGGGTGATCGCGTGCTCGACGAGCGTGCCCTCGCGGGCCAGCCGGTCGAACTCCGGGGTCACCCCCGCCCGGTTGCCGTGCACCCCCGCGGTGTCCCAGCGCTGCTGGTCGGTGAGGACCACGATCACCTGGGGCCTGCGGGCGGCGGTCATACGGCGGCGGCCTCCCGCGTCGAGGCGCCCGACGCGGGGCCGAACGACGGCTCGGGCACCGACTCGGGGGCGAGCAGCACGGAGGGCCGCCCGTCGACGCCCACCGGAACGTCCCCGTCGATGGTGACCCGGCGCAGCTTGCGGTCGTGGTCGTCGGAGTCGTCCACACCGTAGTGCTGGGTGGCGCGGTTGTCCCAGATGGCGACGTCGCCGACCTGCCACTGCCAGCGGAAGGTGTTCTCCGGCCGCTCGATGTGCGACTGGAGGAGCTGGACCAGGGTGCGGGAGTCGGACGCGGTCAGCCCGGCGATGCGCTGGACGAAGCCGCCCAGCAGCAGGACCCGCTCACCGGTCTCCGGGTGGACGCGCACGACGGGGTGCTCGGTGAGGAACTTCGTCGAGGCGAACACCTCCCGGTAGCGCACCAGTTGCTCGGGCAGCGCGCCGGGGCGCAGGGCCGCGTAGTCGTAGTCGTTGGAGTGCACGGCGCGCAGTTCGTCGGCCAGCCGGCGCAGCGGCGCGGGCAGGTTGGCGTAGGCGGTGGCGGTGTTGGCCCACAGGGTGTTTCCGCCGTAGGGCGGGATGACGGAGGCGCGCAGGATCGAGAACGCCGGATAGGCGGGGACGAAGGTGACGTCGGTGTGCCACTGGTTGGCGCGGCCGCCCTGGTCGGAGTCGATGGGCAGGGAGTAACGGCCGTCGGCCGAGGGGACGGTGGGGTGGGCGACCGGGGTGCCGAGCAGCCGGCCGAACGCCTCGTGCCGGTCCTCGTCCAGGTGGTCCTGGCCGCGGAAGAACACCACCTTGTGGGCGAGCAGGGCGGCGCGTATCGCGGCGACGGTCTCCGGGGCGAGATCGCCGCCGAGGCGGACGCCGGAGACGAGCGCGCCGAGGCGGCCGCCGAGCTTGGTCACGGTGAGGGTGGCGGGCGAGGGGGCGGTGGTGGACACGGGGGAGTCCTTTCGGTGGGTCTCCGTACGGCTCAGTACGCCGGAGAGGCGGGCCGGGAGAGGGCGGGCGGGGAGGCCGGCCGGCGGGGTTGCTTCCGGAGCGGAAGAAACCAGGGCGCGGGTGTGCGTCGTGGTGCGCGGACCGTCACGAACAGGAAGGCCGGGAAAGGCCGGTGCGGGCGGACGTGCCCCCGCGGTCCTGCGGGTCAGGCGTCGGCGGCGGCCGGGCAGCGGGTCGTACAGAGTGCCGGCACGGTGTTCCGTGCCGCCGCGCCGGGCCGCGGCCCGGAAGCGGCCGTGGCGAACATGTCTGTGGACATTGGCAGCCGCCGTGCGGTCCGTCAAGGACGGCCATGCTGCCCGGCCGGCGCCCGGCGGTGGTTCAATCTGCGCCTGGGCACACCCCGGCGCTCCCCTCGCGTACCCGCTGTGAACAGCGCGAACGTGGACGGAGAGCGGGCGTGTGACCGGCAGCGGACCGGCGCGTGAGCCGCGTCCGGGAATTCATGTCCCCGCAATGTCGAAGGAGGCGTCGATGACGTCCGCCCCCCACACGTCGCGGATGGTCGGTGACGGCCGGCGCGACGCCAACGCCGCCCTGGTGCTGCGGACCGTCCTCGACCACGGCCCCGTCGCCCGCAGCGCCGTCGCCCGGCTCTCCGGACTGAGCCCGGCCGCCGTGTCGCGGCAGGCCACCGACCTCTCGGCGCTGGGCCTGCTGCGCGAGCTGCCCCAGCTCGCCGAGGGCGGGGGAGTGGGCCGCCCGCAGATCCCGGTGGACCTCGACCTCGGCGCGGTCGCCGGTCCCGTGGCCGGCGGAGTGCACCTCGGCGTGCCCGCCTCGACGCTGGGCCTGGTCGATCTGCGCGGAAGGGTGCTGGCCCGGCGGCTCGTCCGGCACGACGGACTGGCCCGCGACCGCCTGCCGGCCCTCGTCACCGCCGAGCTGCGCGCCTTCCTCGCCGAACACGTGGCGGGCAGACCCCTGTTGGGGGTGGGTGCGGCCCTCGGCGGCTGGATCGATCCGGGGACCGGCACGGTGGTCCGGCACGACGCGCTCGGCTGGCGGCGACGGCCGCTCGCCGCCGAACTCACCGACGCGCTCGGCGGCCTGCCGGTGCGGATCGACAACCACGCGCGCGCCGTCGCCCAGTCGGAGATCCTCTTCGGCCGGAGCGCCGCCCGGCGGAGCCTGGTCCACCTCTTCGTGGGCAACGTCGTGGACGCCGCCGTGGGGGTGGCGGGCGTGGTGCACCAGGGGCCCGGCTCGGCGGCCGGCGACGTCGCCCACCTGCCCGTACCCGACTCCACCGCGCCCTGCCCGTGCGGCCGTTCGGGCTGCCTGGAGGCGACCGCCTCCAACACGGCCGTCGCGGCGACCGCGGTACGCCGCGGCATCGTGCCGGAGGCCGACGTCTTCCTGGTCGTGGACGCGGCCGCCGCGGGCGACCGCCGCGCCGACCGGCTGCTGCGCGAGCGGGCCCGTGCGGTGGGCCGGGCGGTGGCCCTGCTGCTCGATGTCCTCAACCCGGACCTGGTGGTCGTCACCGAGCACGCCAGCGTCCTGGACGCGGGCTATCTGGAGGAGATCCGGGGCGCGGCGATCGACCTGTCACACGTCTGCGACGACCCCGAACGCATCGTCAGTCCGCATGCCGGACCGGCCACCCTCCCCGTCGCGGCCGGCACCGTGCTGCTGAACCCCCTGTTCAGAGCGCCTTTGCAGACCATGCGGGAGATCCGCGACGGCGGCCGGGAGGGCTGATCCGATCTCATTCCCCGGACGCTGTCGTTGACCAGCGCACGACATCACTGTCATATTGGCGCCGTGAATCCGGACAAGCGCCTCGTCTCCCGCAGGCACGTCGACCTGTGTCGACAGGCCAGCGCGGTCTGTGCCGTCCGCCTCTGATCACCGCGGTCGGGCCCGGGCGCTGCCCGCCGGCTGACGCCCCGGCGCGCCCCTCTCCGTTCCCTCCGGCTCCCCTGACTCCCGCGGGATCGCCGGTTCCTCCTCCGGTACACGCCTTCGTCCGGTGACACCCGTCGGCTGACGCCTCGGGGCACCGAGACGCGGGCTCGATTCCTCGCGCCATTGCTCTCGCAGCGGAACGAATCCGCCGCCGGCCGGCGCGCGGGTGCTCACCGGCGCCCCTTCCCTCTCCGATCTGTCACAGGCAGGCATTTGATGACCGAGTTGTACCCTTCCATGCCCGGGCGGCTCTCCCGGCGCAGCGCCCTCAGGTCCGCCGGCGGCGGCGCCCTGCTCCTCGGGTTCGGGCTGGCGGGCTGCCGCTCGGCCGTCTCCGAGACCGGCTCCGCCGGGCAGGAGGGCCCCGCCGGGCCACGGCGCGGCGGCACCGTGAGCGTCGCGATCAACAGCGACTTCACCCCGAGCCTGCTGTTCGCGCAGAGCAGCCAGTCCTACCAGCACCGGCTGATCTACAACACGCTGACCCGCTACGACGACCGGCTCACCCCCCACCCCGAACTGGCCACCTCCTGGGACTACGCCGCGGACGGCCGCAGCATCACCCTGCGTCTGCGGTCGGACGTGACCTTCCACGACGGCCGCCCGTTCACGGCGGACGACGTCATCTTCGCCGTGAAGAACCTCCAGAACCCCGCCCGCGCCGCCCAGTTGCGCTCGACGGCGGCCGTGATCACCGGATTCGACAAGCGCGGCGACCACGAGCTGGTCCTCAGACTGGCCCACCGCGTCAACAACCTGTTCGACCTCTTCGAATTCATGATCATCACCGACCGGAACTCCGTCGAGGAAGCCCTCAAGGGAACCAGGCTCAACGGCACCGGACCCTTCAAACTCACCAAGTGGAGCCCCGGTTCGGGACTGAGCTTCGTACGCAACGACGCCTACTGGCTCAAGGACCGCCCCTACCTCGACGCCGTCGAGTTCCGCGTCGTCTCCCAGGCCGACGCCCTCGTCTCCTCGCTGCGCACCGGCCAGTCCCAGCTGTCCTTCCAGGTGCCCGGCCGCAACCTCGCCGTCCTCAAGGACCACCCCGACCTGACCATCACCCCCTACGACACGGGCGCCGGAGCCACCTACCTCGGCGTCAACACCACGATCGCCCCGCTCAACGACAGGACGGTCCGCCAGGCCCTCGCCTACGCCGTCGACCGCGACCGCCTGCTCGCCCAGTCGCTCGGCGGCTACGGCCTCGCCTCCGCGGCGCCCTGGCCGAAGTCCTCGCCCGCCTTCACCGAGACCGGCCGCACCCACTACACCCACGACCCCGCCAAGGCGCGGCAGTTGCTCAAATCCGCCGGTCACACCCGGCTCGACCTCCCGCTGCTGCACCTCGCCCTGCCCGGGGACACCGCCGTCGCCGAGTCCCTCCAGTACGACCTCAAGCAGGCCGGCGTCCACGTCACCCTCCAGCCCACCGACCCGGCCACCGCGCAGAAGAACCTCATCTCCCAGAAGATGCCGGCCCTGTGGACCATGAGCCACGGCTTCGCCCAGGTCCAGCCCTCCACCCTGGCCGTCAGCGCCTACCCCTTCAACGAGGCCAGGAACACCTCGAAGTTCCACTCCGCCGAGTACACCCGGGTCGTCCAGCAGGCGTGGACCAGCCCGGCCACCGGCGCCGCCGCGGGCCGGCTGCGCCAGGAGATCTCCGACATCCTGCTGGACGAGGCGTTCATCATCGACCTCGTGATCCGCGGCAACGTCCAGATCGCCGCGAGGAGACTGCACGGGGTCACCCTGAACAAGTTCTCCTACCTCGACCTCGACCACGCCTACCTGGCGGGCTGACATGCGCGGCCACTTCCTGCGGCGGCTGCCCTCCGCCCTCCTCATCCTCTTCGTCGCCTCCCTGGTGATCTTCGCCGTGCTCAGGCTGGTGCCCGGCGACCCCGCCACCTCCCTGGCCGGACCGGACGCCGGCCCCGAGACCGTCGCCGCCATCCGCGAACGCCTCGGCCTGGACGACTCGTTGCCCTCCCAGTACCTGCACTGGATCGGCGGCCTGCTCACCGGCGACCTCGGACCCTCCTACGCCATCGGCGGCCAGAGCGCCGACCTCATCTCCGACGGCCTCGGCGCCACCGTCGAACTCACCGCGGCCGCCCTGCTGTTCGTGATCGCCCTCGGCACCGCCTTCGGCGTGCTCGGCGCCACCGCGCGCCGCGGCTGGGTGCGCGCCGCGGTCCGCGCCCTGACCACCGGCGCGCTCGCCGTCCCGCCGTTCGTGACCGGAGTCCTGCTCGTCCTGCTGTTCGCGGTGCTGCTGAAGGTCCTGCCGCCCGGCGGACACGTCTCCCTGCTCACCGCCCCCGACCTCGCCGTGCAGTACCTGCTGCTGCCCGCCCTCTGCCTCGCCCTGCCCAGCGCCGCCGTCCTCGGCCGCTACCTCAAGGACGGCATCGAACGCGCCCTGGCCGAGGACTACGTCCGCACGGCCACCGCGGCCGGCGTCCACCCCCGCCGGCTGCTGTGGCGCCACGCCCTGCCCAACGCGCTGCCGCCGGCCGTCACCCTGCTCGGCATGCAGACCGGCCACCTGCTGGGCGGCGCCGTGCTCGTCGAGGCCATCTTCGCCTGGCCCGGCCTCGGCCAGCTCGCCGAACAGGCCCTCACCCGCCGGGACTACCCGGTCGTACAGGACCTGCTCCTGCTGCTCGTCACCGTCTTCGTCGTCGTCCAGCTGATCACCGACCTCGTCTACGCCTGGCTCGACCCCCGGATCAGGTGGGAGTGACCCCATGACCGCCACCGCACCCCTCCCGGCCACCGGGAAACGCCCCCGCACCGCGCCGCGCCACCCCTACCGGGCCGCCCTCGCCTCCGCCCGCGGCCGCACCGGACTCGTCCTGGTCGCCCTCGTCGTGCTCGCCGGGCTGCTCGCCCCGCTGCTCGCCGGCCACAGCCCCACCGACCAGTCCAGCCAGTCCCTGGCCCCCCTCGGCACACCCGGCCACCCGCTGGGCACCGACGACCTGGGCCGCGACCTGCTCGCCCGGCTGCTCTACGGCACCCGCGCCGACCTCGGCATCATCGCCCTGTCGGTGCCCCTCGGAGCCCTCCTCGGCTGCCTGTTCGCCCTGCTCGCCGCCGTCCACCCGGTCCTGGACACCGCCGTACAAAGGCTGTTCGACCTCATCCTCGCCTTCCCCGGGCTGATCCTCGCCCTCGCCGTCACCGCCATCCTCGGCCCCGGCCGGCTGCCCGTCGTCCTGGTGATCGCGCTCGCCGAGATACCCGCCTTCGGCCGGCTGCTGCGCGGCGGCATCCTGGTCGAGCGGGAACGCGAGTACGCCACCGCCGCGCGCGTCGGCGGCTCCTCCCGCACCCGCGTCCTGACCCGGCACATCCTGCCCAACGCCGCCGACCCGCTCGTCGTGCAGATCGCCGTCTCGCTGACCGTGGCCGTCTTCGTCGAGGGCGCGATGAGCTTCCTCGGCGTCGGCGTCCGGCCCCCGCAGCCCACCCTCGGCTCCGTACTGAGCCAGTCCGTCCCCTACCTGTCCGACGCGCCGCACTTCGCCGCCGGCCCCCTGATCACCGTGACCGCGCTCGTCCTCGGCCTGTCCCTGATCGCCGAGGCACTGAACCGGGAGATACGCCGATGACCGCCAGCGAGCTGCTCGAAGTACGCGGCCTGGACGTGGAGTTCACCGCCCCCGACGGCGCCGCCGTACGCGCCGTGCGCGACGTGTCCTTCACCCTGCGCCGCGGCGAGACCCTCGCCGTGGTCGGCGAGTCCGGCTCCGGCAAGTCCACCACCGCCCTCGCCCTGGCGCGGATGCTGCCGGGCACCGGACGCATCCGCGCCGGCCAGGTCCTGCTCGACGGACAGGACCTGGCCACCGCCGGCCCGCAGGAACTGCGCCAGGTCCGCGGCGCCCGCATCGGCATGGTCTTCCAGGACCCCATGACCGCCCTCAACCCCGTGCTCACCGCCGGCGCCCACCTGGACGAGGCACTGCGCGCCCACGGCCGCGGCCGCGACAAGGCGGCCCGCCGCGCCCGCGCCGCCGAACTCCTCGACCTCGTCGGCATCCCCGGCGCCGGGGCCCGGCTCGACGACCACCCGCACCAGTTCTCCGGCGGCCAGCGCCAGCGCATCCTCATCGCCATGGCCCTCGCCGGCGAACCGGACGTCCTGGTCGCCGACGAGCCGACCACCGCCCTCGACGCCACCGTCCAGGACCAGATCCTCACCCTGCTCGGCGACCTCAACCGCCGCACCGGCACCGCCCTGCTCCTGATCACCCACGACATGGGCGTCGTCGCCCGCTCCTGCGCACGCGTCCTGGTGATGTACGGCGGCACCGTCGTGGAGGACGGACCCACCGCCGAGGTCCTCACCCGCCCGCGGCACCCCTACACCGCCGGACTGCTCGCCGCCGTGCCCCGCCTCTCCGCCCCCTCCGGCACCCGGCTCACCGGCATCCCCGGCGCCCCGCCCGACCTCGCCCGGCTCACCGAAGGCTGCGCCTTCGCCGCCCGCTGCGCCCTCGCCGAGGACCGCTGCCGCACCGCCACCCCGCCCCTGGCGCCGACACCGGCCGCCCCCGGCGAGGAGAGCGGCACGGTACGCGCCGCCTGCTGGCCCGCCGCCGAACGCCGCGAACCGCTGCCCGCCGCACCCCCGCCCGTCCCCATCGACCGGCCCCGCCCCGGAGCCGTCGTCCTGACCGCCGAGAAACTCGGCAAGACCTACCGCGGCCGCGGCAGACGCGGGCGCACCGTCACCGCGCTCGACGGCGTCTCCCTCACCCTGGCCGCCGGCGAGACCCTCGGCATCGTCGGCGAGTCCGGCTCCGGCAAGTCCACCCTCGCCCGCGTCCTCGCCCACGCACACCCCAGCGACTCCGGCACCCTGCGGCTGGGCGGCCGGGACGTCACCCGTCCCGCACGGCGCGAGCTGCACACCGTCCGGCGCAGCGTCCAGATGGTCTTCCAGGACCCGTACGCCTCCCTCAACCCCCGCATGACCGCGGGGGAGATCATCGCCGAACCGCTGCACGCCTTCGGCATCGGCGACCGCGCCGGCCGCGCCCGCCGGGTCGAGGAACTGCTGCTGCTCGTCGGCCTCGAACCGGGCGCCGCCCACCGCCGCCCACGCTCCTTCTCCGGCGGCCAGCGCCAGCGCATCGGCATCGCCCGCGCCCTCGCCCCCGAACCCTCCGTCCTCGTCTGCGACGAGCCGGTCTCCGCGCTCGACGTCTCCGTCCAGGCACAGATCGTCGGCCTGCTCACCGACCTCCAGCGCGACCTCGGCCTGGCCCTGATCTTCATCGCCCACGACCTCGCCGTGGTACGGCAGGTCAGCCACCGCATCGCCGTCATGCACCGGGGCCGCATCGTGGAGACGGGCACCGCCGACGAGGTGTGCGAGAACCCCGCCGACCCCTACACCCGAGCCCTGCTGGCCGCCGCACCCGAACCCGTCCCCGCGGCACACCTCCCGCGGCCCCGGAACACGCAGGTGCCGGCATGAGCGCCTGCTGCACCCCCGGCCGCCCTTGCACCGCGGCCGGCCCCGCGTCCGCGACCCTCGCGTCCGCCACCGGCCTGCTCCCGCTGCCCCGGGTGCGCCCGGCCGCCCCGGAGGCCCACCCCGCCATGGTGGAGCTGCCCGGCGGCGCCTTCCGCATGGGCGACGCCTTCGGCGAGGGCTACCACGCCGACCGCGAGGGCCCGGTGCGCGAGGTGACCGTCGCCCCGTTCGCCATCGACGCCACCGCCGTGACCAACGCCCGCTACGCCGCCTTCGTCGCCGCCACCGGCCACCGCACCGACGCCGAACGCTTCGGCTCCTCCTACGTCTTCCACCTCCTGCTGCACCCCGCCGCCCGGCGCCACGTACAGGGCCGCGTCGCACAGGCGCCCTGGTGGCTCGGCGTCAGCGGCGCGTCCTGGCGCGCCCCCGAGGGCCCCGGCTCCGACCTCGACGGCCGCGCCGACCACCCGGTGGTGCACGTCTCCCACAACGACGCCCTGGCCTACTGCGCCTGGGCCGGACTGCGGCTGCCCACCGAGGCGGAGTGGGAGTACGCCGCCCGCGGCGGCCTGGACGGCGCCCGCTACCCGTGGGGCGACGACTTCACCCCGGACGGCCGGGAGATGTGCAACACCTGGCTCGGCCGCTTCCCGCACCGCTCCGACCGCCCCGGCGGCCGCACCGGCACCCTGCCCGTCACCGCCTACGAACCCAACGGCTTCGGCCTCCACAACACCTCCGGAAACGTGTGGGAATGGGCCGCCGACCCCTACGGCCCCGGCGAGTACGTCATCCGCGGCGGCTCCTACCTGTGCCACGCCTCCTACTGCAACCGCTACCGCGTCGCCGCCCGCTCCCACAACACACCCGACTCCTCCACCGGCCACGGCGGCTTCCGCTGCGCCCGCGACCCGAGGACACCCGCACCGGAAGGACGTACCGCACCGTGAAGGCCGTCATGGTGATGTTCGACAGCCTCAACCGGCACATGCTGCCGCCCTACGGCGCACCCGAATGGGTCCACGCCCCGAACTTCGCCCGCCTCGCCGCCCGCACCGTCACCTACGACACCTGCTACGCCGGCTCGCTGCCCTGCATGCCCGCCCGCCGCGAACTGCACACCGGACGGCACAACTTCCTGCACCGCGGCTGGGGCCCGCTGGAGCCCTTCGACGACTCGATGCCCGAACTGCTCAAACAGCACGGCGTCCACACCCACCTGGTCAGCGACCACCAGCACTACTGGGAGGACGGCGGCGCCACCTACCACGGCCGCTACAACACCTGGGAGTTCTTCCGCGGCCAGGAGGGCGACCCCTGGAAGGGCCAGGTCGCGGACCCGGCGCCGCCCGAGGACCTGCGCGCCGGGCGGGGCGAGCTGTGGCGCCAGGACTGGATCAACCGGCAGTACCTCGACACCGAGGACAAGCAGCCGCAGACCCTCACCTTCGACGCCGGCCTGGACTTCCTGCGCGTCAACCACGCCGAGGACGGCTGGTTCCTCCAGATCGAGACGTTCGACCCGCACGAACCCTTCTTCGCCCAGGCCCACTACAAGGCCCTCTACCCGCACGACTACGACGGCCCGCACTTCGACTGGCCCGACTACAACCGGGTCACCGAGTCCGACGCACAGGTCGCACACGCCCGCTACGAGTACGCGGCACTGCTGTCCATGTGCGACCACTCCCTGGGCCGCGTATTGGACGCCATGGACGCCCACGGCCTGTGGGACGACACCCTGCTGATCGTCTGCACCGACCACGGCTTCCTGCTCGGCGAGAAGGGCTGGTGGGCCAAGGTGGTCCAGCCCTGGTACGAGGAACTGGTGCACACCCCGCTGTTCGTGCACGACCCGCGCCGCCCGGAGCGCGACGACGCGCTCGTGCAGACCATCGACCTCGCCCCCACCCTGCTGGAGTTCTTCGGCGCCGAGTGCACACCCGACATGCGGGGCCGCCCGCTGGGCGAGACACCCGGCACCGCCCCGGAGCGCACCTCGGCCCTCTTCGGCATGTTCGGCGGCCACGTGAACATCACCGACGGCCGCCACGTCTACCTGCGCGCCTGCCACGACGACACCAACCAGCCCCTGTACGAACACACCCTGATGCCCACCCGGATGCGCGGCCTGTTCACCCCGCGCGAGCTGGCTGCGGCGACCCTGGCCGAACCCTTCTCCTTCACCAAGGGCGCGCCGACCCTGCGCGTGCCCGCCCCCGCCCCCGCCCTCCTCGGACCGCAGCGCTTCGGCACCCTCCTGTTCGACCTCGCCGCCGACCCGCACCAGGAGAATCCGATCGTCGACGACGCGACCGAACTGCGCATGATCCGGCTGCTGGTCGAGCAGTTGCGCGCCAACGACGCCCCCGACGACCAGTACACGCGCCTCGGCCTGCCCCGCGACCCGCACGACGTCCACGAGGGCCACCTGCTCGTCGCCGCCCAGCGCGAGCGCGCCGACGCCGCCCGCCGGCCGGCCGCCCGCGCCGACGAGTTCCCCGAGGGCGCCCTGAACCTGCGCACTCCGCTCGCCCGGCTGCTCGCCGACCCACGGGCCGCCGACGCCGTGCGCCGCATCGTGCCCGGACTGCTCGACAGCGAACTGCTCACCCTGCGCGGCGGCGGCTCCCTGCTGCACCTCGCCGCCTTCACCGGACAGCCCGACCGCGCCCGACTGACCGAACTGGCCCACGAGCTGGCCCGCATCTTCCCGGCGCCGCACACCCCCGACCCCACCCGAGCCACCGCACAGGACGCGGAGATCCCCGCATGAGCGACAGCACCCGACGCGACCCCTACGCGGGCTTCCCCGGCCGCATCGGCCGCACCTTCGCCGAGTCGGAGCCCGCCTGGCCCGCGCCCGCCCGCACCGGCAAGGCCCCCAACATCGTCGTCGTCCTCGTCGACGACATGGGCTACAGCGACATCGGCCCCTTCGGCGCCGAGATCCCCACCCCCGTCCTCGACCGGCTCGCCGAGGACGGCGTCCGCCTGACCAACTACCACACCATGCCGCTGTGCTCGCCGGCCCGCGCCGCGCTGCTCACCGGCCTCAACCCGCACCGCGTCGGCTACGCCATGGTCGCCAACTCCGACCCGGGCTTCCCCGGTTACGGCATGGAGATCGCCGACGACATCCCCACCCTCGCCGAACTCCTGCACGACGCCGGCTACGCCACCTACGCCGTCGGCAAATGGCACCTGGTGCGCGACTCCGCCTCCAACGCCGCCGACGACCGCGCCAACTGGCCCCTGCAGAAGGGCTTCGACCAGTACTACGGCGTCCTGGAAGGACTCACCAGCCTCTTCCACCCGCACCAGCTCGTCCGCGACAACAGCCCGCTCGACATCGACGAGTTCCCCGACGACTACTACTACACCGACGACCTCACCGACCAGGCCGTCAACATGGTCACGTCGCTGCGCGCCCACGACCCCGACAAACCCTTCTTCCTCTACCTCGCCCACAACGCCGTCCACGGCCCCCTCCAGGCCAGGGCCGAGGACATCGAACGCCACCGCGGACGCTACGACGCTGGCTGGGACGCGCTGCGCGAGACCCGCTTCGCCGCCCAGCGGGCCGCGGGCCTCTTCCCGCCCGGCACGGAGCTGCCCGCCCGCAACAGCGAGGCCGGACTCGACGTGCCCGCCTGGGACAGCCTGACCGAGGAGCAACAGCGTCTCTACGCCCGCTACATGGAGGTGTACGCGGCTTTGGTCGACAACATCGACCAGAACCTCGGCCGGCTCACCGACACCCTCCGGGAACTCGGCGAACTCGACGACACCATCATCGTCTTCACCTCCGACAACGGCGGCACCGGCGAGGGCGGCGCCGAGGGCACCCGCTCCTACTTCAGCCGCTTCGTCCACCACCCGCGCCTGCCCGGCGACTGGGACCCGGACGTCGAGCGCGCACACGACCTCATCGGCGGCCCCCGCAGCCTCGTGCACTACCCGCGCGGCTGGGGCATGGCCTCCAACACACCCTTCCGCCTCTACAAGGGCCACACCTACGCCGGCGGCGTACGCGTCCCCTTCGTCCTGTCCTGGCCCGAGGGCGCCCGCGAGGGACGGCTCACCCCCGGCCTGCGCACCCAGTACCAGTACGTCACCGACATCGCGCCCACCCTCCTCGAACTCGCGGGCCTGCGCCGCCCCGACGCCCGGCGCGGCGTCACCCTCCAGGAACCCGACGGCGCCAGCTTCGCCCCCGTCCTCGCCGACACCGACCACCCCTCCACCCACGGCGAGCAGTACTGCGAGATGAGCGGCAACCGCAGCTACTACCGCGACGGCCGCAAACTCGTCACCCTCCACCGGCCGGGCACACCCTACGACGACGCGGAATGGGCGCTGTACGACATCCGCGCCGACCCCACCGAGATCCACGACCTGGCCGCCGAACACCCCGATCTCGTCAAGGAGCTGTCCGAGGCGTGGGAGCGGGCGGCCTGGCGCAACGGCGTCTTCCCGCTGCCGGACGGCAGCGGCGCGCTGGCCCGCCGCAACCCCGCCGAACAGCGGCTCGCCCGGCCGCTGACCCTGCTGCCCGGCACCCCGGAACTGGAGCGCTACCGCTCCTCCCGCCTGGTCTCCCTGCGCTCCTTCGACATCGAGGTGCTGGTCGAGGAGACCGGGGAGGGCGTGCTGGTCTCGCACGGCGACCAGGGCGGCGGCTACAACCTGCACGTCGAGGACGGCCGGCTGCGCCTGGCCTACAACGAGTACGGCGTGCTGCACGAGACCGACGCCGGCCCCCTCGGCCCGGACGCGCACCGGATCGTCCTGGCCGCCACCGCCGAGGAGGGCCTGCGCTGGCGGTTCACGATCAGCGTCGACGGAATCGAGCGGGCGGTGTCCGACAGCGTCCACCAACTGATCGGCATGGCGCCCTTCCAGGGCATCAGCGTCGGCATCGACCGCAAGTCACCTGTCTCCTGGCCCCTGTACGAGCGCCACCGCGTCTTCCGCTTCACCGGGCGGCTGCGTTCGGTGACCTACCGCCCGGGCCCTCCCGGCCCCGACGCGCCCGAAGCGGTCGCCACGGCTCTGCGGGAGGCGGCGGCCGCCTTCGAGTGACGGCGCACCCGGCCCGTAATCGGCTTGTCCGTGCGCGTCGCATCGCCCTAGGGTGGAGGACACTTCGATGAGACGTTCCCCCGGAACCACGCCGCAGAGCGGGAGCGTCCCACCTCGCCGAGGTGCCGGAGGGGCGGCAGCAGTCCTTGTCGACCCTTCCCTTCGGAGGTCTCCTTCATGAACATCGGAATCGGCCTGCCCATCGGCGACCCCGCCACCTTGCTGACCTGGGCCCGGCGCGCCGACGCCGGGCCCTTCAGCACACTCGGCCTGCTCGACCGGCTCGTCTACGACAACCCCGAACCCCTGATGGCCCTCGCCGTCCTCGCGGGCGCCACCTCCCGTATCCGCGTCCAGACCGAGGTGCTGCTCGCCCCCCTGCGCGACACCGCCCTGCTCGCCAAGCAGGCCGCCACCCTGGACCGCATGACGGGCGGCCGTCTCGTCCTCGGCCTGGGCGTCGGCGGCCGGGACGACGACCACCGGGCAGCGGGGGTGGACCTGCGCAGCCGGGGCCGGCGCCTCGACGAGCAGATGGCGGTGCTGCGCCGTCTGTGGTCCGGCGAGCCGTACGGCGACGGCGTCGGCCCGATCGGTCCCGCCCCCGCCCGGCCCGGCGGGCCCGAGGTGCTCTTCGGCGGTTTCAAGCCCGCCGCGATCGAACGCGTCGCCCGCTGGGGCGACGGCTTCCTCGCCGCCGCGTCGCCCTCCTGGGCGGGCGGCCTGTTCGAGACCGCCCGCGGCTTCTGGAAGGAGTACGGCCGCGACGGCGAACCGCGCATCGTCGCCCAGGTCAACGTCGCGCTCGGCCCCGACGAGGTGATCCAGCAGGCCCGGGCCACCATGCACGCGTACTACACGTTCACCGGTATGGCCGACCGCATGGTGGCCTCCATGCTCACCACGCCGTCCGAGATCCGGGACGCCGTCACGGCCTTCGCCGACCTCGGCGCCGACGAGGTCATGCTCTACTGCTACGGCCTCGACCCGGCCCAGGTGGACCGCCTGGCCGATCTCCTGTGACCCGGCCCGAGGGGTAGCGCCCCGACCGTCTCGCCGACGGTCCGCTCATCGGCCGGCACGCGGACCCGGAAGACCTCCCGCGTCCCGATCGGTGAGCGGCCCGGTCGTTCGGCCGAGATAGGTGAGCGGCCCCGGGTCCGCCACCGGGAGGACCGAGAAGCCGAGGCGGTCGTAGAAGGCGCGGGCGCCGGTGTTGGCGGTGACCATGCCGAGGTGCACCCGCCGCACCCCCCGAGCGGCCAGCGCGGCCAGGAAGACGTTCATCAACTCGCGCCCGTAGCCGAAGCGTTGGTGACTGGGCAGCAGGTCGATGTGCAGATGGGCCGGGTGGTCGGCGATCTCGGGCACGAGCATCCGCTCGGGGGTGTGCATCAGCCGCAGCATCACCTCGCTCGGTGTGCTCGGCTCGCCGGCCGGGTCGGGATGGCGGTCGGCCAGCCGGGGCAGCCAGGTGTCCCGGAAGCGCCGTACGAAGGTCGGGGTGTGCGCGGTGCCGAGGACGTACCCCACCGCACGGTCGCCGTCGTCCACGACGAACGCCAGCTCCGGCTCCAGCTCCGCGTAGGGCGCGGCGAAGATGTTCGGCAGCAGCTCCGGGTCGGGATAGAGGTGCCGGGAGTCGCCGCCGCCGTCGCCCGTGCGCACACAGATGTCGAAGAGGGCGTCGCGGTCGGAGGGCCGGTAGGGCCGGATGCGTGCGCGAGACGTCGTCATAGGACCATGCTGCACCGCACGGGAGCGCTCCCACAACGCTTTTCCCGTCGAGCGGCCTCCGTCGGCCGCCGTCAGACGTGAAGTTCCGGCGGGAAGCCGGTCCAGCGGAGATCTGCGGGAAGGTGGCCCGTGTCGTTGAAGAGGAGGACGGCCGGGGGGCGGCCGGGCGCGTACCGGATCACGGTCAGTGCGGCGTTGGCGTGGTTGATGCCCATCCACCGCCACTTCGGGGCGTCGAGCGCGGCCCGCACGAGCCAGCCGATGAGGAAGTTGTGCGTCACGACGAGTTCGTGACACGGCACGTCGCCGTCGACGGGGCCGGTGAATCGCGCGACGGCCGCCCGGGCCAACTCCGGCCCGCGCTCGCACTCTTGCGCCGGAAAGAGCGCCAGGCGGGCCAGCATGGCGTCGGCCGACTCCGGCGGCAGCTCCGCGCGCCGCGGCAGGTGGGGGACGTAGTCGCCGGCCGGCTCGGACGGCTGCGGGGCGACCGTGTCGAGTACCTCGCAGACCAGGCGCGCCGTCTCGGCGGCCCGTGCGAGCGGGCCGTGGTGGACCGCCGTGAGGGGCGCCCCGCGAAGCCGCTCCCCGAGGAGAGCGGCCTGACGGCGGCCCCGGTCCGTCAGTCTGCTCTCGTCCGGTGAGGCCTCACCGTGGCGCGTGAGATAGAGGTAGCGGGCAGAGGTTCCCGGCATGGACGAGCCCTCCGGTCGAGGCCGATCGATCTTGCGGACACCTGGACGGACGGTGCGCGCCCCCGCCCGGTTCCGCCACCGGCGCACGCGGGGAACGGCGGGAGAGCCCGGCGGCCGGCGCCGACGCGGAGCGGGCCCGGCAGGGCACCCGGACGGCGCATCTTGCGCGTGGCGGGGCGGGATCGGCGGCCGAGAACGCGACCCGATGTGGGATATGTGTCGCTGGTCCGGTGTCCACGCGGTTCGTCCGCGGGCGGGGAGGAGTTCGGCTCGTGACGTTCGCGCGGTCGGGCGGTGCCGAGGGGCTGGCACCCGCCGCCCGGCCGGGCCCGGAGCGGGGACACCGGCCCTGGGCGCCGCTGCTCGCGGTGTGCGCCGGGTACTTCATGGTGATCCTGGACGTGACGATCATCAACGTGGCCGTGCCGGTCGTCGGCCGCGAACTGTCCGTCTCCGTCACCGGGATCCAGTGGATCGCGGACGGCTACACCCTCGCCTTCGCCGGGTTCCTGATGACCGGTGGCGTGCTCGGCGACCGGCTGGGCAACCGGCGGGTCTTCTGTGCGGGCGTCGTGGTGTTCACCGTGTCGTCGGCCGCGTGCGCGTTCGCGCCGGACGCCCTCTTCCTCATCGCGGCCCGCATGGCGGAGGGCGTCGGCGCGGCGCTGATCGTGCCCGGCTCCCTCGCCCTGCTCCAGCAGGAGTACCCGGCTGCGGCGGCCCGCGCGCGGGCCTTCGGACTGTGGGGCTCGATGGCGGGCGTCGCGGCCTCCGCCGGGCCGCTGCTGGGCGGCCTGCTGGTCTCCACGGTGGGCTGGCGGTGGGTCTTCCTCGTCAACCTTCCGGTGGGCGCGGCGTGTCTGGCCCTGACGCTGTGGCGGGTGGCGCCCTCGGCCCGGCACACCGGACGGTCCTTCGACTGGCCGGCGCAGTGCGCGGTGGTGGCGACGGTGGCCCTGCTGACCGCCGCGCTCAACGAGGCCGGCCGGCGCGGCTGGACCGACCCCGCCGTCCTCGCCGGGATCGGCCTCGCCGCCGCGGCCGCGGCGCTGTTCGCACTGCGCGAGCGGCTCGCCGGATCTCCCGCCCTGCCGCCGGGGCTGCTGCGCTCGCGGGCCATGACCGGCGGCGCCGTCATCGGCCTGCTGTTCAACTTCGGCTTCTACGGCATGGTGTTCACCGCCAGTCTCGACTTCCAGCGCGGACGCGGCCTGAGCGCCCTGGAGACCGGACTCGCGCTGTTCCCGGCGGTCGCCATGACCATGTTCGCCTCCGCCCTGTCCGGACGGCTGACCCGCCGCACCGGCGACCGGCCGCTGGTGGTCTGCGGCATGCTGCTGGCGGCGCTCGGGCTGGCCGGCTGGGCCGCGGCCGGGCCCGATCCCGGCTACCCGCTGCTGGTCCCGCCGATGATGGCCGCGGGATTCGGCACTTCCTTCGCCCTGACCGGTACGACCGCCACGGTGATGGGGGCCGCGCCGCCGGGGCGCCCGGGAGTGGCCTCCGCCCTGTTCAACACCACCCGGCAGATCGGCAGCGCGACCGGAGTGGCGCTCGGCGGCAGCCTGCTCTCCACGGGCGGCGGCTCCGGCGGCGGGCTCCGCACCGGCATGGCCGTCGGCGCGCTCGCCTTCCTCGCGGCCGCGGCTCTGGCGTGGCGGTGCGTACCGGCGATGCCGAGGGAGCCGTAGCAGCCCCCGGAAGCGGACGTCGGGCCGGGCATCGCGGGGAATGCTCCCACCATGACCATCGAGAACCACAGGAGAACGCCGCCGACGGACGAGGCGCCGGTGCCGCCCCCGCGGACAGCGGACCGCCGGACGCGCCGGACCGTGCTGGCCGGGGGCCTGGCGGGCGTCGGCGCCGCGCTGATCGGCTGCGGCGCGGACCGCCCGCCGCCCGCTGCCTCCCCGTCCGCCCGGACGGCGGCCTCGGGCACGCCCCGGGCGGAGACCGAACTGACCGAGCTGGAGCGGCGGTTCGGCGGCCGGCTCGGGGTGTACGCCGTGGACACGGGTACCGGCGAGGAGGTACGGCATCGCGCCGACGAGCGCTTCCTGATGTGCTCGACGCACAAAGCGCTCACCGTCGCCGCGGTCCTGCGCGCCCACCAGGACCGGCCGGGCCTGCTGAACCAGGTGATCCACTACCGGCGTTCGGACCTGCTCGACCACGCGCCCGTCACCTCCCGGCACGTGGGGGAGGGGATGACGGTCGCCGCGCTCTGCCGGGCCGCCGTCACCCGCAGCGACAACACGGCGGCGAACCTGCTCCTGAGGACGGTGGGCGGCCCGGCGGCCGTGACCCGCTTCGTACGGACGCTGGGCGACCCTGTGACCCGTCTCGACCGCGACGAACCGCACGTCAACGAAGCCGACGGCGTCCTGGACACCACCACCCCCGCGCACCTCGGCGCGAGTGTGCGCGCCCTCACGCTGGGCGACGCGCTGGAACCACGCGGGCGCGGACAGCTCCTCGCCTGGCTCGACGCCAACACCACCGGCGACCGGGCGATCCGGGCCGGGTGCCCGAAGGGCTGGCGGATCGGCGACAAGACCGGCAGCGGCAACCACGCGGAGTCCAACGACATCGCGGTGATCCGCCCGCCCCGCCACGCCCCCCTCGTCCTCGCGGTCTTCACCGCCCCGGACGATCCGAGGTCCACCACCGGTCAGCACACCATCGCCGAGGCGGCCCGCATCGTGACCACGGCGCTCGTCCCGCGGACATGACCTCCGGCTGCGGCGCGGACCGGACCGACACAGGCCGACACCGCCCGGACCGACACAGGCCGACGCCACCCGGACCGACCCAGGCCGACGCCACCCGGGCCGGCCCGCGCCGCCGGGACGGACCCCGCGCCCTCACCGCATCCAGTGTCCGCCGGTGCTCCACCCCAGGAGACGCCGGGCGCGCCCGCCGTCCGCCGTTCCGTCAGCGCCGAAGGCGCCGCCCCCGGCGACCAGGGCCAGGCCCCGCAGGGCGGGCGCCAGCCGGGCCGCGACGTGCGCGGGGTGGCGAGCCGTCTCCTCCGCGAGGCCCGCGACGACCCGCCGCTGCTCCTGCGACGGGCACAGCGACAGGTGGAACACCATCTGCCGCCACGCGTACGCGGCGTCCTTGATCGTGCCCAGGGGCCGCGGATTGTGCTGCACACGTGCGGTCAGCCGGCACACCGTCACGAAGCAGCGGCGCGCCAGGTCGGCCCAGCCGGGCCGCGGGGCGACCCCCACCCGGTGGACCAGCGTCGCCAGGTTGTGCGTGGTGAGGATCTGGGCCTGCTCGATCACCGTGCCGTTCGCCGCGACCGACCAGGACCGCGGCCGCGTCCCGGCCCGCTCGGCGCACAGCCGTGCGAAACCGGGTGAGGTGCGGGCGCCGTGGGCACGGGTCAGGGCCGTGCCGCCCTCGACGATCGCCAGGTTGCGGATCGCCGCGTAGTCGACGCCGTAATAGCGCTCGTAGAGCGAGCCGCGTAGCAGTTCGCCCGCGATCCGGGCCGCCTTGAGAAACTTCGGAGTGAACGTCCCCATGAAGATGTCGGCGGCCAGCTCCTCCACGAACGGAGCGCCCAGATCACCCTGCCGTTCGAGGACGCCGAACTCGCGGACCAGCGGGTTGGGCAGGATGGTGCCCGGGAAGGCCCGCACGGCCAGCTCGCCCAGCTGCCGCAGCACGGCGAGCGCGCCCTCGTCGTCCGGCTCGCCCGCCGCCGCTGACCGCTGCCCCGACACGGCCCGCACCCAGGGAAGTTCCTCGACGCGCACCTGGCGCTCCAGGTTGAGCAGGAGCAGCGAGCGGCGGTCGCGGAACGCCCGGTAGTTCGCGGTCATCAGCGCCCGCAGCGTCTCCTCGCCGTACGCCTGCGCGGTGGTGGCGGCGACCAGCTGCGGCACCAGCTCGGCCAGCACCTCGGCGGAGGGGACGACGCCCCGCTCCACGAGCGTGCCGAGCGGTGCGCTCAGCGCGGACTCGACCACCTGGCCGATCGTGGCCGGTACGGCCGCCCCGGCGGGCAGCCCGCTCGCGCGGCTCTCCTCCTCGCTCACCGCGGCCAGCAGCGGGCCGACCTCGCCGACGCCCGTCTGCTGCGGCAGCACGGCGAGCCGGCGCAGCACCAGTTGTGCCAGGGCGTGGTGCGAGGGAAGCGCCGCCTGCGCGGTCTGACGCCGGCGCAGGGCCGTGTGCGCGGCCGAGCCCGGCAGACCACGCCGCCGCACCATGGAGGCCACCGCGTGCCGCAGCAGCCCGAGCCGCCGCGCGTCCAGCGGCCGCCCGGCGACGGTCTCCTCCAGCGCGCCGCGCAGGATGCCCAGATTCTCCTTGGGTTTGCGGTGCTTGGCGCAGCGGGTGTGCTCCGCGGCGAGCAGCCGGTACCGGCCGAGCAGAGCCTCGCCCCGCGCCAACCAGTCCTCGCCCGGGGCGAGTTCGAGGACTCGTCCGTCACGCGCCGTCCGCAGCCAGTGGACGAGCAGCTCGTCGCCGAACGGCTGCCACACCGCGAGCGCCTCGCGCTGCGCCTCGACGGCCGGGTGGGGCCGCCGCCGCTTCAGGGCGCCGACGGTGTCGGAGACGGTGCGGCGGTGGACGGCCGCGGTGGTGTCCGGCGCGGGTCCGGCCGCCGGCCGGGGCAGGAACCGCAGCCGGTCGGCGAACGGCTCCAGTTCCGCCACCAGATCCAGCGCCGCGTCCGTCTCCCCGTGCCGCACCAGCCAGGCCACGGTGAGCAGCGCCGCCTCCTCGGGCACACCGATCTCGTAGTGGCCGCTGTCCAACCGGTCCCACAGCCAGGCGAGTCCGGGCTCGGTGAGGCAGTGCACGAACAGCGCGCGCCGTTCGGGGGTCACCCCGAGACTCCGCGCGGCCTCGGTCTCGTACGCCTGGAGCGGTCCGCCCGCGTTCGCCGTCCCGGTGGCGAAGCCGCCCCGCACCACCTCCGGCGTCACCCAGGACGGAAGACCGCCCACGGGAGTACGCGAGCCGATGGTCAGCCGGCCTGCGGCCATTGCGGCGAGGACCTGCCGCCAGCGCTGCCCGCGCACGTCGGCCCGACGCCGTGTGCCGGCGTCCTCGTGCGTCAGCGCGGTAGTGAAGGCCCTGGCCGGCTGGGCCTGCGGGGAGGAGGAGGCCACGACGAGGGGCTGCTGCTCAGCGTTGTCGTTCATAAGCCGGCGTGGCAGGTTCCGCCCCTGCGCCCTCCGGGTGCATAGCCCGGTGCTCTCCTGCTGAGCTACACGCCGATGACGACTGACGATAGACGTGGGGATGATCAACGTACAAACGGATTTTCCAGCGGCCCTCCGCACGACCGCTCACCGCTCGGGCGGAGCGTCGGTGGCGGCGGAGACGGCGGTGGCGGCGGAGGAGGTGCGGGTGCGGGCGCTGCGGCGGCGAGGAGAACGCCGTCGGCTGCCGCCCCG
The DNA here is from genome assembly GCF_039543625.1 of Streptomyces similanensis. Lineage (NCBI taxonomy): Bacteria > Bacillati > Actinomycetota > Actinomycetes > Kitasatosporales > Streptomycetaceae > Streptomyces > Streptomyces similanensis. The sequence goes on from NZ_BAABKC010000049.1 coordinate 185,537, forward strand.
TACGCGCGCCGGGCCGGCGCCACCCGGGCACGGTCTACGGCCGCGCGGCCGCCGGGGGCGTGTCCGTGTGCGGCCGCGCGCCGGCCGAGAGGGCCTACATGTGCGGCGAGACCCGCGGCCAGTGCGCGCGCAGGGTGCGGACCGTCTCGGCGATGGCCGGACGGCGGGCCGCGCCGGCGCGCCACAGGGCGTACAGGCGGCGCACCGGCATCGGGTCGAGCGGCACCTCCGCCACCGCGGGCGGCAGCGGACCCCGGCCCAGGCGGGGGATGAGGGAGATGCCGAGCCCGGCGGCGACCAGAGCGACCAGCGTCGGGTTCTCCTCGGCCTGGTGGACGATCTCCGGCTCGTGCCCGGCGGAGCGCAGCGTGCGGACCAGCCAGTCGTGGCAGACCCGCCCGGGCGGCTGGCAGACCCAGCGCTGCCCGCCCAGCTCCTCGCGCGTCACGGCCGTCCGCCCGGCGAAGGGGTGCCCCGCGGGGACGATCAGGTCGCACGGGTCGTCGCCGATCACCGCCTGCTCCACACCCGCCGGGGCGGGCAGCGGGGCGATGTCCCAGTCGTGCGCGACGACCAGGTCGACGACGCCCTTGGCCACCAGGTCCACCGACAGATGCGGGTCGACCTCGCTCAGCCGGGTGTCCAGGGCGGGGTGGCGCACCGCGAGATCGGCCAGGACGCAGGGCAGCAGACCGCGCGCCGCCGACGCGAAGGCGGCGACGGTCAGCCGGCCCGCAGGCACCCCGCGCCGCTCCTCCAGACGGGTCTCCGCCCGTTCCACGAGGGCCAGCAACTCGGCCGCCGTCTCGACCAGTTGATGGGCCTCGTCGGTGAGCCGCACTCCGCGCCCCTCCCGCTCCAGCAGCACGGTGCGGGTCTCCCGCTCCAGCTTGGCGATCTGCTGGGACACCGCGGAGGGGGTGAAGCCGAGCGCGACGCCGGCCGCGGCGACGGTGCCGTGCACAGAGACGGCGTGCAGGGCGCGCAGACGCTGGAGATCGAGCACGACGGACTCCTCACCGAGGTCAACCGAGTAGTGATGCTTCATCCAACCATGCAGCAATCATCGCTGGTGCTACACGGTCGTCCGAGGTGATCCTCGACCCATGCGACCTTCCCACCTTCTCCTCGCGGTGCTCGTCGCGGCCGTCTGGGGCGTGAACTTCACCGTCATCGAGATCGGCCTCGACCACTTCCCGCCGCTGCTCTTCTCCGCCCTGCGCTTCCTGGTGGCCGCGCTGCCCGCCGTGTTCTTCGTGGGCCGCCCCAAGGTGGCCTGGAAGTGGATCGTGGCCGTGGGACTGGCCCTGGGCGTGGCCAAGTTCGGCTTGCTCTTCATCGGCATGGACGCGGGGATGCCGGCCGGGCTGTCCTCGCTGGTGCTCCAGATCCAGGCCGTCTTCACGGCCCTGTTCGCCGCCGTCGCCCTGGGCGAACGCCCCACCGGCATACGGCTCCTGGGCATGCTGATCGCCCTCACGGGCATCGGCGCCGCCGCCGTGGACGAAGGGGCGTCGGGCCCGCTGGGCGCCTTCCTCGTCGTCATCGCCGCGGCGGCCTGCTGGGGCCTCTCCAACGTCCTGACCCGCAAGGCGGCCCCGCCCGACGCCCTCAACTGGATGGTCTGGGTGTCGACGGTGCCGGTCCTGCCGCTGCTGCTCCTCTCCCTCCTCACCGAGGGCCCCTCCGCCGACCTGGCCGCGCTGCGCGGCTTCGACTGGGCGGGGGCGGGCACGCTCCTCTACGTCGCCTGGGGCGCGACCGTGTTCGGCTTCGGCGCCTGGGGCTGGCTGCTGCGCCGCCACCCGGCGTCCACGGTCGCGCCGTTCTCGCTCCTCGTCCCCGTCTTCGGGATGTCCGCCGCGGCTCTGTTCCTCGGCGAGTCGGTCAGCCCCCTGCGGTGGTGCGCGGCGGTGCTGCTGGTGGGCGGGGTGGCACTGACCACGCTCGCCCCGGGACGCCGGAGGGGCGGCGCCGGGGGAGAGCTCCGGCCCGAGGTCCGGCCCGCTTCCGAACGCACGCTCACGGAGGCGTGAACTCGACCGCTCACGCGCGGAGTTCCAGGCCGTCGTGAAGCGCCGTGCCTTGTCCCGGGCCCCCGAGCACGTTCGCGTGCTTCGGGGGCCTTTGTGCTGCCCGGCGTTGCGCAGGGTGCGTCCGGCGGTCACAGAGTGGTTGAGACCTCTTGTCGGCACGTTCGTGGAGTACTTAGCCTCCGTGGTGTTGTGCAGAGCAAAACCGTCATTGCATATGTTGCAACACCCTGACCGGAGGATCGCTCCATGAAGCTCTCCGCAAGACTTTCCGGCCGACTGGCGCTGACGCTGGCCGCGGCCGTCGTCACCGCCACCGCCTGCGCCCCGCAGACCTCCGGCAACGACTCGCCGGGCAAGGACGAGAAGTCCGGGACCCTGCGCCTGTGGCTGTTCCAGGAGGTCGACAACACACCGAAGGAACGCGTGGTCGACCAGGTCCTCGCCGACTTCCGGAAAGCCCACCAGGACACGAAGGTCACCGTCGAGTACATCCCCGTGGAGACCCGCGCCCAGCGGATCAAGGCCGCCTTCAACGACCCGAAGAGCGCCCCCGACGTCGTCGAGTACGGCAACACCGACACCGCCGGCTACGTCAAGGACGGCGGACTCGCCGACGTCAGCGACGAGTTCGGCGCCTGGCCCGAGGCCAAGGACACCGACCCCACCGCCCGTACGTCGGTCACCGTGGACGGCAAGGTCTACGGCGCCCCCTACTTCGTCGGCGTCCGCGCCCTGTACTACAGGACGGACGTCTTCCGGAAGCTGCACCTGAAGCCGCCGCGGAGCATGGCCGAACTGGCCGCCACCGCACGGAAGATACGGGCCGCCGAGCCCGGTCTGTACGGCCTCGCCGTCGGCGGCGCCTACACCTACGGCGCCATGCCCTTCATCTGGGCCGACGGCGGCGCGCTCGCCACCGGCAGGAGCGGCTCCTACACCGCCGCGATCGACAGCCCCGCGGCCCGCAAGGGCATCGAGGCGTACACGTCCCTGTTCGGCGACGACAACTGTCCGGCCGCCAAGTGCGCCGGGATGACCGGCAACGACACCGTCACCGCCTTCGCCTCCGGCAAGGCCGCCATGGCGATCGCCGGCGACTTCAGCCACCAGGCCGTGGAGTCCGGTCAGGTCAAGGGCGAGTACGCGGTCGTGCCGCTGCCGGGCGTCACGCCCGGCTCGGTCGCGCCGGCCTTCGCGGGCGGCAACAACATCGGCGTCCTCAGGAGCACCGCGCACCGCACCCTCGCCGTGGACCTGATGAAGCGGCTCGCCTCGAAGAAGACCCAGGCCGAGATGTTCGACGCGATGGGCTTCCTGCCCACCTTCACCGACGTGCGCGGTCAGGTCGCCGCGAAGGAGCCGTTCGTGAAGCCCTTCGTCGACACCCTCGCCGCGGGCACCGAGTTCGTGCCGGCCACACCCGCGTGGGCCCAGATCGACTCCGCTCAGGTGCTGCCGACGATGTTCCAGGAGATCGTCAGCGGCAAGAAGGACGTCGAGGCGGCCGCCGGGGACGCGGCGAAGAAGATGAACGACGCGTTCGGCGCCGCCGGATGAGTGCTCCGCCCACCAGCCCGCAGGACGCGGTGCGCGGCCGGCCGCGGGCCGCCCGCGGCCGGCCGCGCACCGCACCGCGCCCCTTCGCCCGCACCGCCGTCCCCTGGCTGTACCTCGCCCCCGCCCTCCTCGTGCTCGGCGCACTGCTCGTCTACCCCGTCTACCAACTCGGCCTGATCTCCCTCCTGCACTACACCCAGGCCCAGGTCAGCGGCGGCGAACCGACCACCTTCGAGGGCCTGGGCAACTACACCGAACTGTTCACGGACGACCAGTTCTGGCGGGTGCTGCTGGCCACCGTGGTGTTCGCGGCGGCCTGCGTGCTCTGCACCCTCGCCGTCGGCTGCGCGCTCGCCGTGCTCCTCACCCGGGTGCGGGCCGTGCCGCGTCTCGCGCTGATGCTCGCCGCCCTCGGCGCCTGGGCCACCCCGGCGGTCACCGGCTCCACGGTCTGGCTGCTGCTGTTCGACGCCGACTTCGGGCCCGTCAACCGGCTCCTCGGGCTCGGCGACCACTCCTGGACCTACGGCCGCTGCAGCGCCTTCCTCCTCGTCCTGCTCGAAGTGGTCTGGTGCTCCTTCCCGTTCGTCATGGTCACCGTCTACGCCGGCATCCGCGCCGTACCCGCCGAGGTACTGGAGGCCGCCGCGCTGGACGGCGCCTCCCCGTGGCGGATCTGGCGCTCGGTGTTGGCGCCCATCCTGCGGCCGATCCTGGTCGTGGTCACCATCCAGTCGGTGATCTGGGACTTCAAGGTCTTCACCCAGATCTACGTCATGACCAACGGCGGCGGCATCGCCGGCCAGAACCTCGTCCTGAACGTCTACGCCTACCAGAAGGCGTTCGCGTCCTCGCAGTACAGCCTCGGCTCCGCCATCGGCGTCGTGATGCTGCTGATCCTGCTCGCCGTGACGCTGGTCTATCTGCGGCTGCTGCGCCGCCAAGGGGAGGAGCTGTGAACCTCGCACGCGCGCGGGTGCGCCGTCCGGGACGGCTCGCGGCCGAGGCGGCAGCGCTGCTGATCGCGGTCGTGGTCGCCTTCCCGCTGTACTGGATGGTGCTCAGCGCCTTCAAACCGGCCGGCGAGATCGAGTCGTCCGAGCCGCGCCCCTGGACGACGTCCCCCTCGCTGGCGTCCTTCCGACGTGTCTTCGGCCAGCAGGAGTTCGGCCGCTACTTCCTCAACAGCCTGGTCGTCGCGGGCGCCGTCGTGATCGCCTCCGCGCTGATAGCGTTCCTGGCGGCGACCGCTGTCACCCGGTTCCGCTTCCGCTTCCGGACCACCCTGCTGATCATGTTCCTGGTGGCCCAGATGGTGCCGGTGGAGGCGCTCACCATCCCGCTGTTCTTCCTGATGCGGGACTTCGGCCAGCTGAACACGCTGGGCTCGCTGATCCTGCCGCACATCGCCTTCTCGCTGCCGTTCGCGATCTGGATGCTGCGGGGCTTCGTCAAGGCCGTACCGGAGGCCCTGGAGGAGGCCGCCGCCATCGACGGGGCGGGCCGGGCCCGCTTCCTGTGGCAGATCCTCTTCCCGCTGGTCCTGCCGGGGCTCGTGGCGACCAGCGTGTTCTCCTTCATCTCGACCTGGAACGACTTCCTGTTCGCCAAGTCGTTCCTCATCAGCGACACCTCCCAGTCGACCCTGCCCATGGCGTTGCTCGTCTTCTACAAGCCGGACGATCCCGACTGGGGCGGGGTGATGGCCGCGTCCACGGTGATGACGATCCCGGTGCTGGTCTTCTTCGTCCTCGTGCAACGACGACTCGTCTCCGGCCTCGCCGGAGCGGTGAAGGACTGACCGGCCGGACACACGGCCGCCCCGCCCCGCCCGCCACGGGTGACGACAGGCCGAGCGCGCACCGGGCAGCGCCTTCCAGGCGGCGGCACGCCGGGCGCTGCGGACCCAGGACTGAGAGGTGTCGCGGTCGCCTCCCGCGTCCGCGCCGACATCGCCACGGGCCGCCTGCCCGCCGACGTGGACGCCGACGGGCAGGCGGCCTTCTACGCGCGACGGTACGGCCCGCCGTGACCGCCCCTCACCGCGCGACGGTCACCCGCCGTCCGTGTGGCGGCGCCGCTCCACGTACAGGCGACCGTCCGCCGGGCCCGTCCACTCCAGCCGCACGACACCGGGCACGGCGGCGTCGGCGACGCGCGACGGATCCGCCCAGTAGCCGGCGTTCGGGTTGCGGAAGAACGTCGACCACAACTGACCGCCGCCGTCCTCGAAGATGTTGTTGTGGCCGACGCCGACACCCGCGGTCCACCGCTTGGAGTACGGGCCCTCGAAGGAGTCCGAGACGGCGACGACGGCGTCGTACTGGTACTGCACCCGGCCGGTACCGGGATTGTCGTAGGCGTGCCGGGTGCTGCCGTAGGCGTCGACCGAGGCCCAGTCCCAGGCGGTCTGGACGAGGTAGTACTTGCCCCGGTGCTTGAACACGTACGCTCCCTCGAGATACGGCTCGGGGGAGTAGGGCGTCTGCCGGAACGCGGGGAGATTCGTCGTCGGGACGATGTCCTCCATGTCGTCGCGGAACTTGGCGTACAGGTTGTTGTGCAGGACGAGCCAGGCGTCGTCGCCCTCGGTGAAGAGGCCGCCGTCGATGTGGTGGTAGGCGCCGGGCTCGATGAACTTCGGCCCCCCGATGAAGGAGTCGCCGAAGGGCTTCTCGTGGTTGCCCTCGACGAGCCGGTACGGGCCTTCTACGCCGCCGTCGCTCACCAGCATGAAGGACCCGACCTTGCGGGAGTGGTCGCCCATGCACGCGACGATGTACCACTTGCCGCGGAAGCGGTGCACCTCCGGCGCCCAGACCTCACCGCGCTTGCCGAACTGGTCGTCGTACCAGTACTCCTGCCACGGCGCGACGACCGTGCGCCCGGGCCGGTTCTCCGCGGTGAACTCGGGCGACCACACCTTGCCCTTCTCGGCGCCCGGCCGGACGCCGGTCGTGTCGGCCAGCCGCCACGGCCCCTTCAGGGAGGGCGCCGTCCACACGAAGATCCCGTCGTTCCACGGGGCGGCCGCGGTCAGTCCGGGCACCCGGGTGGTGCCGGTGGCGACGTAGACCGTGCGGCCGCCGACGACGAAGCGGTTGACGTAGGTGTCCCGCATCCAGACCTGCCCGCGCTCCTTGTCCCGGGGGCGCAACTGGAGCGGGAGGACGAAGGAGTTGTCCTCCCGCGGCCACAGGTCCGTCCGGGTGTCCGCCAGGCCGTAGGGGGTGGGGTCGGGCCAGTTCGCCGGGGCGCGGTGCCTGCCGGGCGCTTTCGGCCGGCCGGGCGCCGCCTGAGCGGATGCGGCCTGGGCGGGTGCGGCGGTCACCGGCAGGGCGGCGGCCGCTCCCAGACCGGCGGCGCCGGCCAGCAGGGACCTCCGCCGCACGGGGTGCTTCTCGTTGCTGGTCATCGCTCAGGTCCCTTTCGTCGTCCGGGTGCCGGGTGTCCGCACCGGGCCGGAGGACCGTCCTTGGTTCGGCATGGCGCACAGCATGGGAAGGACACTTCAATTAGGTCAACAGCCCGGACGAATAATCCGTAGGCGTTGCCACCGCCAACTCGGCGCGCTCGGCCAGGTATACGCAGTTCACAAGGTTCAACGCCTCGTCCGGACCGCAATGTCACGATCGAGTAACGCAGTCGGCGTTACGCAACGAACGCACAGTCAGGTCACCTCTTTCCGTCGGAGTGTTGACGGAAAAGCGCGGCCGTCCCTACCTTGGCCGACATGCAGAAGCCCACGGGAGTGCACGCACTGGTCAGGCGGACCCATGAGGACCGCGTGCTGCGTGCGTTGCAGGAGAACGGCGCCATGAGCCGCGGCGAGATCGCCCGCGTCGTCGGCCTGTCCCGCACGACGCTCTCCGAGATCACCGGCAACCTCCTGCAACGAGGCGCCATCGTCGTCGTGGACACCGACGCCTCCCTGCGCGAGGGCAGCGGCCGGCCGGCCGAACGGCTGGCGCTGGACCCGTCGTCGGCGCAGTTCATGGGCGTCGACTTCGGGCACCGCAGGGTCCACGTCGCCGTCGCCGACGCATCGCACAAGATCCTCGTCTCCGGCGCGGTGCGCTACGACGACACCGCGTCCTGGCAGACGCGGACCGGACTGGCCCTGGAACTCATCGAACGGCTGGGCTCCGGCGCCGGGGTCCACTACGGCGCGCTCCAGGGCGTCGGCATCGGCGTACCGGGGCCCTACCCCGCGCCGGACGGAGCGGCATGGCCCCGCGACAGCCGCGGCGCGACGGTGCTGCACCCGGCCCCGGAAGGCGTCGACGTGGCGTTCGCGGAACGCTTCGGCGCACCGGTGATCGTGGACAACAACACCCGCCTGGCCGCGCTCGCCGAGGCCATCACCGGCGCCGACAGCGTGTCGGACCTGGTGTACGTGCGGCTCTCGGACGGCGTCGGCGGCGGCCTCGTCGTCGGCGGCCAGCTGGTCACCGGCTCGGGCGGACTGGCCGGGGAACTCGGACACGTGACCGTCGCCCCGGCGGGCCGCCCGTGCCGGTGCGGCAAGCGGGGCTGTCTGGAGACCGTCGCCTCGGTCCCCGGAATCCTCGCCGCCTGCTGGGAGTTCGGCCTGCGCCTGGAGAACCTCGACGACCTGGCCGCCGCCGTGGCCCGTTCGCATCCCGTCGCCGACCGGGTGCTCCGGGAGGCCGCGGCGACCCTGGGGCGCGTCATCGGTTCGGCGACCATGATCCTGAATCCGGCCAAGGTCGTCATCGGCGGCGAGATCACCCGGCTGGCCCCCGTCCTCGTGGAGCAGGCCGCCGCCACGCTCGCCGCGGAGATCTTCCCGACCGCCTCGGCCGGCCCCGCCGTGGAGGCGGCGCGGCTCTCGGACGAGGACGGCGCCCTGGGCGCCCTGGCCGCCGTCTTCCACAACTCCCCGCTCTTGGCGCGCTACCCCGAAACCGCCGAGGTGAAGGGCCGCTCGGACGCACCCGACGCCACCACAGAAAGAGCCGCCCATGTCCGTCCTTGACAAGCAGGACACCGAACCGCAGGACCCGGTACCGCGCAAGGCGCACCAGGCGTCGGACGGCCCGGCCGCCGGGACCGGCGACGAGAGCTCGCCGCGGCGCCGGCGGTCCGGACGAAGCCGCCTGCCCCTTCTCCTCAACGCGGTGTCCATCGCGCTGGGCATCGGACTGTGGTGGGTCCTGGCCGCGTCGGGCTTCAAACTGCCGACGCCGCCCGAGGTCGTCGCACGAGCCGGGACGCTGATCGGCGACGGAACGCTCGAAGGAGACGTCGTCGCCAGCCTCACCCGGGTGCTCATCGGCTTCGCCCTCGGCACCGCCGTCGCCGTCCCGGTCGGCTTCCTGATGGGCTGGTACACGGTCCTGCGCGGCCTCATCGAACCCTGGATCCAGTTCTTCCGCACCATCCCGCCGCTGGCGATCATCCCGCTGGCCGTGGTGGTCATGGGCATCGACGAGACGCCGAAGATATTCGTCATCTTCCTCGCCGCGTTCCTGGCGTGCGTGATCTCCACCTTCCAGGGCGTGGTGAACGTCGACCGCACCATGATCAACGCCGCCCGGGTCCTGGGCGCCGGCGATCTCGTCATCTTCGCCCGTGTGGTGGTGCCCGCCTCCACCCCGTTCATCCTCGTCGGCATGCGGGTCGGCCTCGGCTCGGCCTGGGCCACCCTGGTCGCCGCCGAACTCATCGCCGCCCAGCAGGGACTCGGCTACCGCATGCAGAACGCCCAGCTCTACTACGACCTCCCGACCATCTTCGTCGGACTCATCTCGATCGGGATCCTCGGTCTGCTCATGGACCGCGTCCTCCTGCTCGCGGAACACAAGCTCACCGGATGGCAGGAACGCCGATGACCAGCAAGCCGGCCAAGATATCCGTCCAGAACGTCACCAAGACCTTCGCCCTGGGCCGCGAGACCTTCACCGCCCTGGACGACGTCTCGCTCGACATCGCGGACCACGAGTTCGTCACCGTCGTCGGCCCCTCGGGCTGCGGCAAGAGCACCCTCATGAACATCCTCGCCGGACTGGAGACGCCCACCGCGGGCCGCGCCCTGGTGGACGGCGCCCCGGTGGACGGACCGGGCCCCGAGCGAGGAGTGATCTTCCAGCAGTACGCCCTCTTCCCCTGGCTGACGGTACGTCAGAACGTCGAGTTCGGTCTGCGCACCACCGGCGTGCCCAAGAAGGAACGCCGGGCCAGGGCCGAGCACTTCATCGAGCTGGTCGGACTCGAACGGTTCGCCGACGCGCTCCCCAAGACGCTGTCCGGCGGCATGCGCCAGCGCTGCGCCATCGCCCGCGCCTACGCCGTCCACCCCTCCATCCTGCTGATGGACGAACCGTTCGGCGCCCTCGACGCGCTCACCCGGGTCAAGCTCCAGGAACAACTGCTGCACACCTGGAGCCAGGACAAGCGCACGGTGCTGTTCATCACCCACGACGTCGACGAGGCGGTGTTCCTGGCCAACCGGGTGATCGTCATGGCCGCACGCCCCGGCCGCGTCTACGACGTGATCGACGTGGACCCCGCCGTCGAGCGCACCGAGGAGTTCCGCCTCAGCCCCGAATTCGCCGCCCTGCGCAACCGCGTATGGCACTCCGTCTACCACCAGGAGGGCCGCACCGCCGTCCCTTCCGCCGCTCACACCCCGACGCCGTGACCAGAAGGGACCCCACCACCATGAACGCCACCCGCACCAGGAGACAGCTCTGTCTCGTCCTCGCCGGCCTCACCGCGGCGGCATTGCTGACCGGATGCGGCGGCGGTTCGTCTTCCGGCGCCTCGGGCGACAAGGTGCGCTTCGGCTACATCGGCGACTTCAACGGTGCCAGCCTGATTGCCATCGCCGACGCCAAGGGCCTGTGGAAGAAGCACGGACTGACGGCGCAGAGCAGGGTCTTCACCAACGGCCCGCTCCAGATCCAGGCCCTCGGCACGGACAACCTCGACTTCGGCTACATCGGCCCGGGCGCCATGTGGCTCCCCGCCTCGGGCCAGGCCAAGGTCGTCGCCATCAACACCCTCGGCGACTCCGACCGCGTCATCGCCCAGCCCGGCATCACCTCGATGCGACAGCTCGAGGGCAAGACCGTGGCCGTCCCCGAAGGCACCTCGGGCGACATGATCCTCACCCTCGCCCTGAAGAAGGCGGGCATGACCAAGAGCGACGTCAAAATCGTCCCCATGGACCCGTCCACCATCGTCTCCGCCTTCTCCGCCAAGAGGGTCGACGCGGCAGGCTTCTGGTACCCCGCGGCCGCCACCATCAAGAAGCAGGTCCCCGACCTGGTCGAACTCGCCAAGAACAGCGACTTCGAGGACAGCGTCTCCTTCCCGACCGCCTTCGTGGCCGGCAACAAGCTGGTGGCCGACCACCCGGAGAAGGTCAAGAAGGTCCTCGCCGTCCTGCGCGACGCGATCGACTTCCGGTCCCGGCACACCGACGAGGCCATCGCCCTCACCGCCGACAAACTCCACGTCCCGGTCGCACAGGTCAAGGCGGACGCCGCCAACAACAAGCTGCTCGGCGTCGACGAACTCGACGCGCTGACCAAGGACGGCACCGTCGACAAGTGGCTGACGGGCATGAACGACTACTTCGTCGCGGCCGGCAAACTCAAGAAGCCCGCCGACCCGAAGACCTACTACACCGGCGACCTCTTCACGGGAGCGGCCCAGTGACCTCGTCCCCCTCGGACACGGCCTCCCCCACGTCCCGCAAGAACATCCTCTTCCTCATGACCGACCAGCACCGGGCGGACACCCTCGGCGCCTACGGCAACCCCGCGGGACACACCCCCGTCCTCGACGAACTCGCCGCCACCGGAACCCGTTTCGACCGCTGGTACACCCCCACCGCCATCTGCACCCCCGCCCGGGCCAGCCTGCTGACCGGCCAGGCGCCCTTCCGGCACAAGGTGCTCGCCAACCACGAACGCAACGTCGGCTACCTCGAAGACCTGCCCGAGGAGCAGTTCACCTTCTCCCGGGCCCTGCGGGAACACGGCTACAACTGCGGACTCATCGGCAAGTGGCACGCCGGCCACCTCCGCACGGCTGCCGACCACGGCTTCGACGGCCCCGACCTCGCGGGCTGGCACAACCCGGTGGACCACCCCGACTACCTGGCCTACCTGGACGAACACGGCCTGCCGCCCTACCGGATCAGCGACCGCGTCCGCGGCACACTGCCCAACGGCGGCCCCGGCAACCTGCTCGCCGCCCGGCTGCACCAGCCGGTCGAAGCCACCTTCGAGCACTACCTGGCCACCCGCGCCATTCAAAAGCTCGAACAGTACGCCACCGACTCCCGCGAGCAAGGACAACCCTTCTTCCTCGCCCTGCACTTCTTCGGCCCGCACCTGCCCTACATCCTCCCCGACGCGTACTACGACCTCGTCGACCCCGCGGACGTGGAACTGCCCCGCTCCATCGCCGAGACCTTCCACGGCAAACCACCGGTCCAGCGCAACTACAGCGCGCACTGGACCTTCGACACGATGCCGATCGAGACCACCCGCAAACTCATCGCGGTCTACTGGGGCTACGTGGCGTTGATCGACATGCAGATCGGCCGTGTCATGGACGCCATGCGACGCCTCGGCCTGGTGGACGACACCGCCGTCTTCTTCACCTGCGACCACGGCGAGTTCACCGGCTCGCACCGGCTGCACGACAAGGGGCCGGCGATGTACGAGGACATCTACCGCACACCCGGCCTGCTGCGCGTCCCGGGCGCGCCGGGCGGCGTCGTACGATCCGAGTTCGTCAGCCTGCTGGACTGCACCGCGACCATCCTCGAACTGGCGGGGATCGACCCGAAACCGGCGGTCGACTCACGCAGCCTGCTGCCCCTCGTCCACGAGGACGCCGTCGAGTGGGACGACGACATCGTCTGCGAGTTCCACGGCCACCACTTCCCCTACCCCCAGCGCATGCTGCGCGAGGACCGGTACAAACTCGTCGTCAACCCCGACTCGGTCAACGAGCTCTACGACCTGCACACCGACCCGGACGAACTCCACAACGTCTACGACCACCCGGAACGGGCCGACGTCCGCACGCGCATGCTGCGCCGCCTCTACGACGTGCTCCGGGACCGCGGCGACAACTTCTACCACTGGATGACGTCGATGTACGACGTGGGCGAGGTGGGCCACGATCCGACCCTGAGCGGCCTGGACGAGTCCACCTACCGGCCGGCCACGCCGGAATCCGCACCGGCCCCCGGGGACCTCGGCTCATGACCGCCGAGCGACGCGCCTGCTGCGCTCCGCCGACCGACGCGCCGGCCGCCACGGCCACCCCGCCGACGACGCGGACGGGCGGCACGGCCGCCCGTCCGCGCTCGACCCGCGGCCAGGTCCGGCTGCCGGGAGGCGAGTTCGCCATGGGCGACGCCTTCGGCGAGGGCTACCCGGCCGACGGCGAGGGACCCGTCCACGCGGTACGCCTCCGGCCGTTCCACATCGACGAAACGGCCGTCACCAACGCCCAGTTCGCCACCTTCGTCAAAGCCACGGGCCATGTGACCGACGCCGAACGCTACGGCAGCTCGGCGGTCTTCCACCTCGTGGTCGCCGCGCCCTCCTCCGACATCCTGGGCGACGCCGCCGGCGCCCCGTGGTGGATCAACGTCCGCGGCGCCCACTGGCGCCGCCCCGAGGGCGCGCGCTCCGACGTCACCGGCCGGCAGAACCACCCGGTCGTCCACATCTCCTGGAACGACGCGACCGCCTACGCGCGATGGGCCGGCAAGCGCCTGCCCACCGAGGCCGAGTGGGAGTACGCCGCACGCGGCGGCCCGGCGGGGCGCCGCTACCCCTGGGGAGACGAACTCACCCCCGGGGGCCGGTGGCGCTGCAACATCTGGCAGGGCCGCTTCCCCCACGCCAACACCGAGGAGGACGGCTACCTGACCACCGCCCCGGTCAAGTCCTACCGCCCCAACGGCTTCGGACTGTGGAACACCGCCGGGAACGTGTGGGAATGGTGCTCCGACTGGTTCTCGCCCACCTACTACGCCGAGTCCCCCTCCGCCGACCCACGCGGCCCGGAGTCCGGAACCGCGCGCGTCCTGCGGGGCGGCTCCTACCTGTGCCACGACTCCTACTGCAACCGCTACCGGGTGGCCGCACGCTCCTCCAACACACCGGAGTCCTCGTGCGCCAACCTCGGCTTCCGCTGCGCCAACGACGTCACCGGGACGGCCTGACCGGCTGACAACATTCTCCCGCTGCTCCTCCCGCGTTCGCTTTGCCTCGCTACTCTCCTCCCGCCCAGCCCGGTACAGGAGAGGTACGTCCATGAGCACCCCGGTCCACCGCACCTCGGCACAGCGGCCCGGGGCCGCTGTGCCGCCGCGCCGGCAGCGCCTGCTTCCGAGCAGGACGGGACACCTGCCCGGCGACTTTGCCGAGCGCGCCCTCCTCGCCGTCCAGGCCGGCGCCGGCAACCGAGCGGCGACCGCGATGGTGCAGCGCGCCAGGAACACGGCGCAGGAGAAGGCGCCCGGCAACGGCGGAGCGGCCGCCGGATCGCGCGGTTACCGTGACCGGATCGCCGCGGTCCTCGACCGGCTGAAGAAGAACTTCGAATTCATCGACACCTTCGTCAAGGGCGTCCAGGTGCCCGCCAACGCCGGCTTCTCCCAGCACGCCTCCGCCACGGTCGACGCCGGCCTCAAGCACTCCGCCGCGGCCTCGGGCGGCGCCGCCGGCTCGGAGAGCCTCGTAGCGGAGGCGGTCGGCGCCGCACTCGACGGCATGGAAGCGGCCAAGGCCAGGAAGGACGCCGAGAAGCACAAGAGCGGGGCCGCCTTCCACGGCGCGGACAAGAAGTACACCTCCAAGTCGAGCGAGGCGGTCATCAGCGCCGCGAGCGCGGGAAACTACGCCCTCGGGATCGCCAAGGAGCTGACCAAGGCCGAGAAGGCGGCACACGCCATGGCGGCGGCCGAGGCGAGCGGCATCGGCTCCAGCGTCGTCGGCGCGGCGAAGGGCGGGCGGGCCGCCCGCCGCTTCGGCCTGACGGCCCGCAAATACCGTGCCCTGAAGGGCCTGGAGAAGCCGGACCGCACCGCCGAGGGCGCACTGACCCGGCTGAGCCAGGCGCGGGAGAACGCCGAATGGGCCGCCGCCGAGGCGTACGTCGCGCTGGACGCCCACTGGGACCATGAGGGCGAGGACCGGCTGGAGCGCGTGTCCGACGCCATCGACGCGGCCTGGGCGGCGATGGGCGACGCCCGCGACGCGGCGCGGGACTTCCAGCGCGCCGACGACGTGAACTCGATGAACACGGTGCTCACGTACGCGCTCGCCAAGCAGCGCAACAAGATGGGCAAGCAGGCGTTCACCGCCGTGGGCGAGTCCACCAAGGCCGCGGGCGGCGTCGTGACCGCGGTCGCCGCGACGGCGGGCGGGGCCGGCCTGGCGAGCAACCCGGTCGGCTGGGGCCTCGCCGCCGGCGCGGCCGGCCTCATCCTCGGCGTCACCGCCTACAAGGCGACCCGCGCGGGCATGAAACGCTACGACGGGGCCCGCCACCCCGAACGCTGGGCGGCGCAGGACGCGACCCCGGCGGCGCCCGCCTCCCGCGAGGACGCGCTCAAGGAGGCCCTGAAGTTCTGGAAGAAGGTGGAGAACGGCGAACGCCAGGCGATGGCGCGCAAGATCTACGCCTTGGCGGCGGGTCCGGACATCAAGGGGAGCGGCCACACGACGGCCGAGATGCGGGACTCGGCCCGAGCCCTCCTCATCGCCCTCAAAGCAGGCCCCGCCAACCAGCGTCTGACGCCCGAGGAGTGGGCGGACTCCCTCAACACCCCCGAGAAGACGGCCGCCTGGGTCAAGGAGATAGCCGAACAGCTGTCCTCGGCGTGACCGTGCCTCGTGCGGGGAGCGCCCCCGCACGAGGCCCGGGGCGCTGCCCGTCCGCCCGGTCAGCGCAGCAGCGCGTCGAGGAACGGACTGGACAGCACGTGGTGGGGGTCGAGCCGGTCGAGAGCGGCGACCGCCTGGTCCCAGCCGGGGCCGCCGCCGGCGCGGTGGCTGGCCGGGACGGCACGGGCGAGGACGTCCGGGTCGGACCACGCGGCGGTGTCGGTGTACGCCCAGCCCTTGGACCACTCCACCCGCACCGTGGCCCGCTCCCCGTCCAGGGCCAGGAGGAACCGCTCGATGTCGCGGTAGAAGCGGTGCAGAGCGGGCGTCGTCGGCAGGGACAGGACGTCGATCCACACGGCGGTGTCGACGTCGGGCCGGTCGGGGCGCGGCCGCAGCGCGGACAGCAGCGGGGGCCGCGCGCCGGGGACACCGCTCACGGACGGGTCCTCGAGACCGGTCACCCGGATCTCCACCTGGCCGTTGACCGGGTACTCGCCGCGCGCCGCGTACTGCGCCAGCAGGGTGCGGTAGAAGTCGGCGAACTGGCTGACGACCCACTGCAGATCGGCGCGGCGGGTGAGCACGGCGTAGCCGTTGGCGGTCTCGCGCAGCGTGGTGGGCCGCACGTACTGGAGCAGGTCGCGGGAGGCGCCCCACAGGTCCGAGCGCAGGCCGCCGGCCAGCAGGTGGGTGAGCACGTCACCGGTCAGCACGTCCCGTACGAGGTTGCCCGAGAGCAGGACGTCGGTGATGTCGCCGGTCAGCGCGACCTTGGTCAGCAGGTACTGGACCTGCCCGAAGAGCGGCGCGCTCGCCCACGCCCCGGAGACCAGGTCTCCGGCCAGCCGGGCCACCGGTTCGGGCAGCGAGTCGGAGAACGGGTAGTTGTACGGCCCGTCGACCGCGCGGGAGGCAAGCGGCCGGTTCGCGGCGACGCTCCAGACCTTCAGCCAGGGGCGGTCCGTGAAAGCGAACCAGATCGCCTCCACCCGCCCGGTGCGGTCCACGAAGCCGGCCAGGGTCCGGGTGCCCGCCGGGGCGCCGGGCGCGGCGAACAGTTCGGCGGCCGGGATGTCCACGAAGGACTGGCAGCGCAGATGGTGGTCGGTCCCCACCCGCAGAACGGCCTCGGTGATGAGCGAGCGGCCGAGGTGGGTGAGGAGCGCGTCGCAGTCGGGATCGGCCCGGCCCACGGTCCGCAGGACATAGCGGCCGGCCTGCCCGTCCCAGACGACGGCGGTCAGCTCGGTGACCAGGTTGCTCAGCGAGCCCAGGCCGTGACCGGCCGACGGGCGCTCGCCGACGGCCGCGACGGCCGTGCCGTGCGCACCGATGGCCAGCGCGCCGCCGACCGAGAGGTCACCGGGGGCCGGCGCGGACGCCACCCCGTATCCGCTCGCGCCGGCGAACCTGAGCAGCGTCTCCAGTGACGCGCCCGCCTGGACCCGGACGGCGGCCGAACCGTCGGCGGCCCGCTGCTCCAGCGACATGGCGGTGAGGTGCGCGGTGGTGTCCAGCAGGACGACCCGGGTCGCGGCGGGGGTGCCGTCGGCCACGGTGAGGGGCGCCCAGCCGTGCCGCTGTCCTTGCGCGCGTACCGTCCAGCCCGCGCCGTGAGCCCAGTTGACGACGTCGAGCACCTGCTGCGGGCCGCGCGGCGCGCACGTCCACAGCTGGTCGGTACGGATCTCACCGGCCCAGTTCTCGTACGCGCGCTGATAGACGTCGATCCCCGCCGGAAAGCCGGGCGGCGACGCCGAGGCCGCGTAGGCGCTGCCCGGCCGCACCAGCCCGCGCAGCAGCCAAACGCCGCCGCCCGCGGCGGCCGACGACGCGAGCAGCCTGCGCCGGGACAGCCCGCCACTCTGTTCCGAAGGACCGTCCGTCATTCCCCGCACCCCCACGACTCGCCCCGATCCGGCCCTATCAGGCCGGCCGATCACGCAGATTACCCAGCAGGAAAGCTCCCACGGTCATACGTTCGGTCCGTTCACGTAAACGAGTGAATGCCCCGCGAATCGCTCGCTCCGCTCAACTCCTGCCATATAAAGCCCCACCGCCAGGACGGCGCCCAGCGAGAGCGGACGCCGGCCTAGGTCGCCGACGGGCCCGGGGGAGCGGCCGTGCCGCGGGCGTTCCACCTGATCAGCAGGGTCGCGGCCACGAGGGACAGCACCGTGAACGCCGCGGGCAGCGCGACCCCGGCGGCCCCTCCTCGCCACAGCCGCGCGTTGCCGAGCCAGGCCACCGGCAGGTCCACGAGGAGCAGGCCCAGGCCGGTCGGCCAGTAGCGACGGCGGGACCTCTCCCGCACGCCCGAGACGACGAGCACTGCCGGGACGACGAGCATCAGCGCCGTCACCAGGGCCCGGTCGGGACGCGGGTCGAAGTCCTCGCCGCCGGGGATGAACAGCGCCACGGCGGTCAGGACCAGACCGAGCAGGATCCGGCCCCTGCCGGGCCGCTTCTCCCGGACGGGGCCGAGCGGCGGCGCGGCGGCGGGGACCGGCGCCGGCGCCGCGGGAGGCGGCGGAGCCGGTGCCGTGGCGATCCGGCGGGCCGGGGCGTTGACCGCGCTCATCGAACCGTCCAGCCCGTAGACGAACAGCGCGATGTCGTTCTCGGCGGCGTACGCGACCGCGGGGGCGGCGTAGCTGCTGCCCGTGAAGAAGAGCAGGTCCTTGTCCATGGCACGGCCGCGGGCGCCGAACAGCCGCTGCACCTCGGGCCGCCCCACCGCGGCCCCCTGGTACTTCACCTGCCCCAGCGCCCGTCGCGAGCGTACGTCGACTCCACCGTCGCTGCCGCCGGGCCGGGCACGGGCGTCCTCGAACCCCCAGTGGCGCATCCAGGCCGCGGCATTGTGCTCGGCCTCCTGCCAGGACTGGATCCGGCGTCCGGCCGGAGGCTCCACCACAGGGACCGCCGCAATGTCTTCGCTCGTCACAGCCATGAAGTATCGCCCACGTGTGCTCACACACCGCCCACACCTGCTCCGAGCTCTCGAACTCGTGGTCGCCCGGAGCGATACGCTGGCGAGCGGCCAGAGGGGTACGGTCTCGGGGACGCGGCGCGCGGGAATCGGCGGCCGCTCTCGCCGGCTGTGACGCGGCGGCCGTGGATCCCGCCCGTGCCGTTCAAGTGGCCCACGGCGGGCGCGGCACGGAGAGTGGGAGGTCATGGACGGCGCGACGGCCGAGACCGCGAAGCGGACGGGTGTGCACAAGAGACTCGCGCGGATCGCGCGGTCCGCTCCGGAACTCTCCGTGGTCGCCCGGCTCGCCCATCTCCAGTGCGCGGTGGGGAACGCCGCCGTCCTGGGCATGCTGGGAAACCGGCCGACTGCCGCGGACGAGGCATCGGGGACACCGAATCCTGCCCCTTAGACCCTTCCTCGGCGACGCGTGCATCGCCTACAACGAGGAGGCAAGGGAGCCTAGTCGTCAGAGAGGACCGCCTGTGCACTCCGTCGATCGGGAGCGCCCGAAGGCCGGCGAGCGGACACCGGGCGGTGCGCGCCGGACACAGCCGCCGACGACCATGAGCAGTGCCTGGGTGCGCCACCTCCAGCGGGTGGCCACGGAAGGAACCACCTCGCCGCCCACTGGAGCCGACCGGGAGACCGGAACCCCCGACCAGGTCGCGCCGCAGCCCGCGGGCGCGGAGCTCATCGCCCGGCTCAGCCAGTCGATCGAGCAGCACACGACCCAGAGCAAGATGAAGAAGAACGTCGTCGCGCCGGGCACCTGGTGGCCCGAGCAGTGGATGACCGCGGGGCCGGCACGACTCAGGAAGACCCTGGACCGGCGGGTGATGCGCGGCGAGGTGTTCAACGACCAGGAACTGGCCGACATCAAGCACCTCTCCGAAGTGAACGCGCGGTGGCTCGACGAGGTGGGCATCGGCACCTACGAGCAGGCCGCGACCTACACCAAGGGACGCTTCGACGACTGGCTCAAACTTCCCGCGGGCAAGCGTGTGCTCACCGCCACCCTCGCCGTCCGGGCCAACCACCCCACCGTACGGGAGGCGGGCCGGGACACGCCGATCTCGCCGGACTACACGCTCGGCCGGTTCATGCTCACGCAGGGACCCGCCACCGCGCCGGAGGAGAAGCGGGAACTGGAGCGCGAGCGCGACCAGCAGATCCGGGCGACGGCCGTCGACACCCTGTACCCGGCCGGGATCGCGTCCGAGCGCCTGCACCCGGACGGCATCCCCGAGACGGCCCCGACACAGGGCAAGGGCAAGGACAAGGGCGGCAGCACGGCGCCGGACTTCGTGGGCCAGGACGCACGCGCCCGCGAGATGCTCACCAGAGTGCTCCTCATCCTGCAGCACGGGCTGAAGCTGTACGACCCGAAGGCCGGCGCGCACGTGGCCGACTACGAGAAGGACGTCATCCGTGCCCTCGCCCACGGCGGACGGGTCAACATACGTATCCCCGCGCTGAGTTCCGCGAGCGCACCGGCCTACGCGCTGCCGGAGTTCCTGGGAGTGACCCAGGACGACCGGACGAACACCCGCGCGGGAGACGTCGTCGACCGGGGCTTCGCCACGCACCGGACCTCCATCGGGGCCAACAAGGAGGGCAAACCCGGTACCTTCAAGGAGAAGGGCGGCCCCGTCGCGTCGCTCACCAACATGGTGTCCGTCGGCGCCGACCGCCCGGACCTGTGGGGCCAGAACATCTCCGGCGGCGGTCTCGGCTCCAAGGACTGGAACGGCGACGTGGTGCTGCCGGACGGATCGCACGGCCACATGCTGCTGGTCCACCACCGGCCGACCACGCGGAAGGACGGCTCGCTCCAGATCGGCATCGAGACCCTCGCGCCCCACGCCACCAGTCCGGTGGGCTACCAGCACGACTTCCGCTCCACCGAGGCCACCGCCAACCCGGAGTCCGTCCTGCACGGCCACAAGGGCGACAAGGTCGGCTCCGGCGGACTGAGCAAGAACGAACGGCTCGTCGAACTCGCCGAGTTGGGCAAGCGCCACGCCAGCGGGGACTGGCGCGTCTTCCTGGACGAGGTCAAGAAGCAGTGGGACGCCGCACTGGCCGAGACGGAGGAAGGATCCAAGGAACGACTGGCCCTCTACCAGGGCCTGGTCGGACCACGACAGCCGAAACCCTGACGGCGCCGGCAGCGACGACCCAGCGATCTCGACCGAGTGCGCCCGCGCCCTACTACCGGGGCGGGCCACACGACGCACCGACGCTGCCTCATGGGGCAACTCACCATGCCCCCGAAGCCCGGCACGACGCAACAGCGGGCGATGTCAGAGCAACGCCACGACGCCGTCCCGATCCCCGGGCAGCCCGGCCGCACGGAACCACGACCCGTTCCCGGCGATGCCGCCCGTGGCGCCGTCGGTGCGCACGAAGGCCCGTAGCAGATCGCGTTGGGCCGGAGTGAGCGGGCGGGCCGGGTCGTAGCCACCGGGGAAGGCTCTGAACAGGATCGGCCCGCGTTCGAAGTCAACGATCGACGTGTGGGAGGCCACGATGGCGACAGCCACCGGTGCCACCTCCTCGAACGATTCGGCCAGGGCGAGCGCGGAACGCAGCACGGTGAACCGGAACCGCCCGTCCAGCCCGGGCAGCGGCTCGGAGAACCAGCCGTCCGTCGTCCGCGGCTCCCGCAGCGCGTCGAGGAGGACGGCGAGAGCGCGTGGCCGATCGACCTGGGCGGGACCGAGCGCGGCGCAGACCCGCACGGCCGGATCGGAGTCGGCGAGCAGATCGGAGGTGTCCGTCCCCCACACACCGAGCGCCCGCGCGACACCCGCCCGCTCCCGCCGGGTCTCCATGGTGCCCAGCCGGGCCCGCAGCAGCGCGACGGCCCGTGGCACCCGGTCGGTGAGCCCTGGGGCGCACAGGAGCGGCAGTGCCGCGCCGAGCGCGGCCTCACGAACGTGGGCGTCGGCAGAGGAAAGGAACGGCTCGACGGAGTCGTAGAGGGCCGGGCGTATGCTCCGGCACGCGTGGAGTGCGGCGCGCTCGTCAGGGTCGTGCTCGCGTCGCGCCGCGTCGTGCCAGGGCTCCCACTGCCAGTCGGCTCGGTCCCGCACCGGATCTTCCCCGTAGGCGGCCGACGCGGCCACTTCCCCCAGCCGGCCGAGCAGGGCGGCCCGCAGGGTGCGCGGCGGCCCACCGTCCCACGGAAAGTACCCCTCGTGCTCGGCAGAGCCCATGGGATGATCGAGAATCGCGGCGACGAACAGCGCCACGGGCGCGGTGGCGGTGTACAGCGAGCCCTGATGCGACACGGCCGTGTCCAGCGCGGCCAGCGCCTCGAACCGCGCCCCGGGGTCCTCGTCCACGAGGGAGCACAGAAAGACAGGTATGTCCTCGGCGGGGCCGTAGGCGTGATGGAGGGAGTGCCAATCCGTCTCCACCAGCAGCTCTCGGGCCGCCGTCGGCAACCCGCTCAAGATCCCCGTCATGCGGGCGCCCTGTTCATCCGTCATGCCCGCACCCTGCCGGCAGCCACTGACATGGCCCTCTTCCGATCCAGGCTGTGAGCGGCTCGGACCGGCACCCGCAAGGGGGAAGCGGGCGGTGGACGTGCTGCCCCACCCGCTCGGTCCCGCTGCCCCAGTCCTTGCTCACGATCAGCTCCGTTCGAAGCAGTGGGAGTGGCCGATGACGGAGAAGCCGCGACGCTCGTACCAGTGTCGTGGCCAGTCCGTCGCGTCGGCGATCAGGAACCGGGTTCCGCAGTCGTTGCCGATGGCCAGGCCCAAGGCGGTGGTGAGGACGGCGTCCGCGTAACCGCGCCCGAGGTGGGCCTCCGAGGTGATCAGGTCCTCGATCTGGGCTGTTCCGGTTGCCGGGTCCAGATAGAGGTCGGCCCAGGAGGCGACCTCGCCCTCCTCCGTGCGGGCACCGAGGAAGTGGACGACATCGGCCCCGCGGCGACGCGCCTCGCGTCGGTCGACGAGGTGGCGTATGACCTCGTCGTCGGCATCCGGAAGGAAGCCCCGCCAGCGCCGGGTGAGTGGGACGCGGATCGTGTCGAGGTCCACTTCCGCCGCGGGCCCGCCGGCCGGCGCCGGGCCGGCGTGCAGCATGACCAGATAGGTGGAGTGGGTGTAGCCCGCCCGGGTCAGCCGCTCTGCGCACGCCATTCCGACTTCGTCGTCAAGGACGGAGACCATTCGGTGCGGCAGATGCCCCAGCGCCTCCTCCGCGATGGAGACGAGCGCCTCGGGGGCAACGGCCGCGTCGATGACGACCTGGTTGTTCGCGTGGGAATGCGCGAAGGCATCGTCATGTACGGCGAATCCGCCTGGCAGGTCGACGACGCGCGCGGCCTGGCGGCGGGCGAAGGCCGACAGGAAGGAGTTGATCCGCTGTAGTTCAGAGTTCGGCATGGGGGGAGCGTAGGCAGCCGTCGACCAGGGCCGCCTACGAATTACCTCTGGTGGGGCGCAGGCTCCTCGGGGCCCGACTGCGAACACGTGCGCTATAGTTGATCTCGATCTGGCCGCCGGAAGTCCGGTGGGCCGGTCGCGCGTCGGTGGTCCAAGGAAAGACGTCCCGCTTCCTGCGGGGAGATGCAGGTGCAAGGCCTGCCCGGCGCTCCATCCAGACCCCGTCTCCGGTACATCGGAGACGGGGTCTTCGCATGCCGGGACGCCCGAAGTCCCGGCAGTGCCACCCGGTGCCATGGCACCGAGACCCAGGCGCACGCGCACCGCTGGAATCCACGCGCCACGCGGCCGCCGCCTCGTACGGCGCCCTCTCCCCACCGCGCACCGGACCATCGCATGTGTCGGCGTGAGCCCGTGGAGCGATCGTGAAGGCCCTGTGACGACAGTGTCGGTGGGGCCGCTTATGCTGCACCGGACGATCATGCGAAACCAGGGGAGGGTGTGGCATGTTCCGCAAGTTGTTCGGCGGGGGCGAGAAGAGACCGGCGGTGGATCCGTACGCCCTGCCCGCCCGGCGCAAGAACGGCGTGTACCCAGTGGACGCGCTCGGCGACGTGCGGGTGCTCGCGCTCGTGCAGGCGGCCGAGGCGGGGGACTGGGAGGCGGTCAAGGCCGGCCTGGCCCCCTTCGATCTCGGCCGTCAGCACCGGGTTCTGGCCGAACTGGCCGACGTGGACGGGGTGCAGGACTGGATCGTCCAGGCCGCCGAGGAGGACAAGGAGTACCGGGCGACGGCCCTGCTGATATCCGGGGCGCGCCACGTCCTCTGGGGCTGGGAGGCGCGCACCAGCGCACGTGCCGTCGACGTCTCCCGGGAACAGTGGCAGGTCTTCTACCAGCGGCTCCGTATCGGCGAGGACCAGCTCCTGGAGGCCGCCGAGCTGCGCCCTGAGTGGGTCACGCCGTGGCGCCGCCTCCTCACGTCCGGCCGAGGCATGTCGCTCGGCCTGGACGTCAACGAGGCCCGGCTCGACGCGGCCCTGCGCCGCGACCCGCTGGACCTGGAGACCCACATCGAGTGGGTGTCGTACCTCCAGCCCCGGTGGAGTGGCGAACCGGGCCAGGCCATGGAGTTCGCGCGGGAGGCGGTCACCGCCGCGCCCGAGGGCCATCGTCTCGGCTGCGTGGTCGCCCTGGCCCACATCGAGGACTGGGTGGAGTCGGACGACAAGGACTGCCTCGACACCCCGGCGATCCAGAACGAGCTGAAGGACGCGGCCAGGCACAGCATCCTCCACCCCGCCTACGAGCGGCGCCCCGGCTGGCAGGAGGACTTCAACATCTTCGCCATGGCCCTGTCGCTGGCCCAGGAGAGCGTCGTGGCCCCGCGCGTCTTCCACGAACTGGACGGGGCGTACACCGCATGGCCCTGGAAGTTCATGGCCCAGCCGGAGAAGATGTACGCCCACTTCCGACGACACGCCTGAGCCGCCACCGGGCCCGTGCCCCCACGGCACATCACCCCGCCGGTGAACCTCCGGCGCTCAGCGTCCCCACGACAGCCAATGGCAGCCGGCGACAGCCCACGGCAGTTGGCCGCGCTCGTGGCTCCACGGCAGCGCGCACCGCACCCGCGGTCCCACGGCGCCCCACCCACCCGCGGCCCGAAAGCACCTCGCTCCACCCGTCACCCGTCGCCCGTCGCCCGTCGAAACACCCGACCCCGGACTCCGAGATGACTCTGCCCGACACCCCCGCGAACCCGACCGGCGCCGACCGCGCCTTCCAGGTGGATCTGCGCGGCCTCGTCGATCTGCTCTCCCACCACCTCTACTCCAGCCCCCGCGTCTACCTGCGTGAACTCCTGCAGAACGCGGTGGACGCCCTGACCGCCCGGCACCGCCTCGAACCGGACGCCCCCGCCGACGCCTTCGGCATCCGCCTGTACGCCGACGGCTCGGTCGTACGCGTCGAGGACGACGGCGTAGGTCTCACCGAGGCCGACGTGCACACCTTCCTCGCCACCATCGGCCGCAGCAGCAAGCGCACCACCGGGGGACCCGAGGAAGAGCCCATTCGAGGCTGGGGGAAGATCGCCGAGCAACGCGGCGACTTCATCGGCCAGTTCGGCATCGGCCTGCTCTCCTGCTTCCTGGTCGCCGACGAGATCCACGTGGTGAGCCGCACCGCCCACACCCCCGACGCACCCGCCGTCGAGTGGCGAGGACGCGGCGACGGCAGTTACCGCGTCCGCACCCTGCCCGCCTCCGCCCGGCCCCGGCCCGGCACCACCGTCACCCTGACGCCGCGCGCCGACGCTGCCGAGTGGACCGCACCGACCCAAGTGCACGCCCTGGCACAGCACTTCGGCTCCCTGCTGCGGCACCCGGTGACCTTCGACGACGGCAGGGACCGCCCGGCCGACCCCGTCAACCCCGAGCCCGCCCCCTGGGCCCGTACCTATCCGACGCCGGGCACGCGCTCGCGCGCACTGGCCGCGTACGGCGAGGACGTCCTCGGCTTCAAGCCGCTGGACACCATCGAGCTCGACCTGCCCGCCGTGGGCCTGAAGGGCATCGCCTGCGTACTGTCCGAAGCCGTGCCCGCCGGACGCCGCCACGGCCACCGGGTGCACGTCAAGGGCATGCTGCTGTCCGAGCAGGCCGAGGAGATCCTGCCCGAGTGGGCGTTCTTCGTCCGCTGCGTCATCGACGCCGAGAGCCTGCGCCCGACCGCGTCCCGCGAGTCCCTGTACGAGGACGACACGCTCGCCGCGGTCCGCGACGCCCTCGCCGAACGGCTCAGGGCATGGATCGCCCGCACCGCCGCCAGCGACCCCGAACTCCTCTCCCGCTTCCTCCAGGTCCACCACCTGGCCGTCAAGTCGCTCGCCGTGCACGACGACGAGATACTGCGGATGCTGCTGCCGTGGCTGCCGTTCGAGACCACCGACGGACACACCACCCTCGACGAGTTCGCGCGCACCCACCGCACCGTGCTCGTGACCTCCAGCGTGGAGGAGTTCCGCCAGGTCGCGGCCATCGCCTCGGCCGCCGGGCTCGGCGTCGTCAACGGCGGCTACACCTACGACCGGCAACTGGTCCACCGGCTCCCCGAGATCCGCCCGGAGGCCGTCGTCGCCGACCTCGACCCGGCGACCCTCACCGCCCACCTCGACCCGGTCGACCGCGAGACGGAACTCGCCGCCGCCGCCTACCTCGCCCGGGCCCGGGACGCCCTCGCCGTCTTCGACTGCGACGTCGCGCTGCGCACCTTCCAGCCCGCCTCCGCGCCCGCGCTCCTCGTCGACAGCCGCGAGGCCCGGCACGAGCGCACCCGCTCCCGGCTCGCCCGTGAGCAGGAGGGCGGACTGTGGGGCGACATCCTCGGCCACCTCAGCCGGCAGGAGCCGCGCGCCCAGCTGATCCTCAACCAGCTCAACCCGCTGGTCCGCGCCGCCGTCGCCATCGACGAGCCCGAACTCGCCCGCACCAGCGCCGAAGCCCTCTACGGACAGGCCGCGATGCTGTCCCGGCGCCCGCTCCGGCCCGCCGAGTCGAGCCTCATCAACCGTTCCTTCCTCGACCTCCTCGCCCACGCCCTCCGCAAGGACAGCTGACGATGCCGACCGCACCCCAGACCACCGACGAGCTGTACCAGGAGCTCCGGGAGAACGACCGCCGCCCCTACGGCCGCACCCGCACCGTCACCGCCGAGGAACTGGCCGAGGCCGCCGAGCAGTTCGACGATCCCGAGCCGCTCATCGACGCGCTCCTCGAACTCCAGGAGGCGTACACCTACGGCTCCGAACCGCGGAAGTCGCCCGTCGTCTTCGCCCGCCTGCTCACCCTCCTCGACGAGCAGCCCGACGTCTTCGACGAGCGGCAGCGCAACCAGCTCTTCTGGCGGTTCAAGTGGGTGGCCAACGCCTTGCGCGCCCTGCCCGAGGTCCCGTTGTCCGGCCTGCGCCAGTGGCTGACGGAGATGCGCGACCGGTACGAGAAGGCCGGCCTCGGCCTCCAGCCCTACTACGGGCAGGTCTACCAGCTGGCCGACCACCTGGGTGAGGACACCACCGCCGCCTACGAACTGTGGGCGGCCCGCGCCCGCACCCCGTACAGCGACTGCGAGGCCTGCGAGATCTGCGAGCGCGCCCGCCACCACCTCACGGCCGGCGACGACCAGCGGGCGCTGCGAACCTGGGAGCCCGTCCTCGCCGGAAAGCAGTCCTGCCAGGAGGAGCCGGCCCGCTCCGCCTCGTACGCGCTGCTGCCCCTGCTGCGCGCCGCCCGCGCCGACGAGGCCCGCACGCTGCATCTCACCGGGTACCGCGCCTGCCGTCGCAACCCCGCCATGTCCGGAGAGGTCGGCCGGCACCTGGAGTTCTGCGCACTGACCGGCAACGAGGCGCGCGGCCTGGAACTGCTCGCGGAGAACCGGAACCTGTTCGACGAGGTCGACTCGCCGCTCGACCTGCTCAGCTTCCTCACCGGCGTCGAGGTCCTCCTCCAGCGCGTCGAGCTCCTGGGCCACGGCGAGCTGCCCGCCGCCGGATACGCCGGCCGCACCTGGTCCGCGGCCGCCCTGCGCGCCGAGGTCCGCGACCGCGCCGACGACCTCGCCGCCCGCTTCGACGCCCGCAACGGAACCACGGCCCACGCCGACCGCCGCCGGGCCCGCCTGGAACGCGCCCCGCTCCTGGCGGCGCTCGAACTGACCCTGCGCGTCCGCACCCTCGAAGACGTGACCCCGGCCGCACCCGCGCCCACCGCGGCCACGTCCACCCCCGCGCCCGCCGCCCTCCCCGAATCGCTCACCGAACTCATCGTCCGGACAAGGTCGTTGGACGAAGAGGGTCACCCGGACGCCAAGGCCCGCTGGGCCCGGCTGCGCACCCTGCTCGACGCCCCCGACTACACCCACCCCGACGACCCGGCCGTGGGCCCGCTCGCACGACTGCGCGCCGACCTACTGGCCGACGAGGCCGGAACGGCGGGGGAGCGGGACGACTTCGCCAGGTCCACGGCCCTGTACGAGCAGGCCGCCGCCCGCTACGAGGAAGCGGGCCTGCCGGGCGCCGCCGCGCTCGCCCGCGCCGCCGCGCTGCTCGCCACCGCCGAGAAGGCCGGCGAGGACGCCGACCCGGCCGAGAAGGCCGCCGCGCTCACCGACGCCCACGCCGCCATGGTGCGGCTGCACGAGGAGACACCGGACCTCGCGCCGCGCCAGGAGGCCCGTCTGCTCAGGCTGCGGGCGAGCGTACTCGGCCTGCGCCTGCAGACCTCGGGAAACGAGGAGCACGCGGCGCCGGCGTTCGCCGAGGTCGACCTGCTGCACGAACACGCCGTCCGGCACGAGGTCGGACAGGTCTCCGGCGCCCGGCTGCTGCGGGCCAGCACCCACGCCCTCACCGGTGACCTGCCCGCCGCCGTCGCCGAGGCCGACGCCCTCGTCGAGCGGCTGCGGGCGGACGGTCCCGCCTGGCACCTGCCCCGCACACTCGTGCTCCGCGGCCAGATCCACCTCGGTCTCCGGGACGCGGAGGCCGCGCACGCGGACCTGACCGAGGCGCTGCGGCTGGCCGCCGACTGGCCGGCGCACGCGACCGACACCGGTCGCGTGCACGCCCTGCTGGCCCAGACCTGCATGCGGCTGGGGCGCCCGGACGAGGCGCTGCGGCACCTGACGCGCTCGGCCGAGCTGGACCTGCGTCGCGGCAGTCGCACCGCCGCGTACTGCACCTACAGCAACGCCGCCCAGCTCACCCTGGACCTGGGCCGTGTCGAGGACTGCATCGCCCTGCTCGACTCGCTCCTGCTCGAACCCGACGTCGTCGCCGGCGAGCTGGACGACAGACTGGTCGCGCAGCTGCGGCTGACCCGCGCCCGGGCGCTGCACGCGGGCGAGGACCTGAAGGCCGCCACGGCGGAGTTCGTCTCCCTCGCGGCGGAGTCGGCCGGCTGGGACGACGACCCGTCGAGCCACGCCATGATCGCCGCGGAGACGGCCGTACTGCTCGGCGAGTCCGGCGAGTTCGACCGCGCCCGCGAGGCCGCCCGGCAGGCGCTCGCCGCCCACGCCCTGGCCCCGCGCTACGAGCAGCTCAGCAGCTGTCTGCGCGAACTCGCCCGGCTCCAGGCCCAGCAGCAGGGCGCGGAGGGCCTGGCCGGAGCCCTCGCCCACCTCGCCGACGCCGGCCGGATCGCCGACGAGGCCCGCGCCGCCGGTTACGAGGCCCGCGACCGCTCCCTGGACAGCGCACTGGCCTACGAACACGGACGGGTCAACGCCTACGCGGGCGAGTACGAGGCCGCCCTGACCGCCCTGGACGAGGCGCTCGCCCTGCTCGGCGAACCGGGGGAGGAGCAGGGACACGCCGGTGAGTGGGCCGAGTGCGTCCGGCTCGCCGGGGCGGTGGAGGGCATCTACCTGAAGCGCCCCGCACCCGCCCTCCCCCGCCTCGACGCGGCGGTCACCCGCCTGACCGCGCTGGGCCACACCGAGGAGGCCAAGCCGTTGACCTCCCTGGCGACACAGCTGCGCGAGGGGGAGTGACCCGAAGGGCCGCGTTTCACAGACAGGGAGCCAGAGCCCCTTCACACGAACGAGGAAACACCCCGCAACCGTGACGAATCGGTCCGTGTGAAGTGATCTCGCGCGGTCGTGCAACCCACCGCGCGGGTTCGGGAGTACCTACGAGCGGATGTCCGAGCCGCGACGCCGTCCCGGTGATCGCGGCAGGCCGGCACGCGGGCCCAGCGTGTCGGCCGTCGAGGACCGCCCGGCGCGGTGCCGGGCGGCAGCTCCGAAGGGAAAGTACTCCATGGCTCTCAGTCCTGGCAGGAAGGCGGCCAGAGCGGCCGTCGCCGTCGCCGCTCTCGGCGGGATGTCGTTCGGCGCCTCCGCGATCGCGGCGACGCCGGGCCCGGCCGCCCACAAGGCGTCGGCGCCCGCCTCCGCCGCCGCACGAACCGCTTCCGCTCACCAGCGGACGCCGCGCCCGCCGCAGGTGGTCACGCAGATGATCGGCCGCGGCACGGTGGACGGCCACCGCTGGTCGGTGGCGCTGGAGTTCCACCGCACGCTGCCCAAGGGCTACACCCTGCCCACCCTCCCGGACGGGACGACGCCCGTCGCCTCGTCGCTGCTGTGCCAGCGCATGTACATCGGCGGCGTCCGCATCGACCACCAGGGCGGCCCGTGGGCCGACTGCCAGCCGGTCGACGGCGCCCACGATGCCCGCGTCGCGGGGGAGTTGGGCCTGTGGGGCCTGCACGAGAAGGGCGTCAGCGGCAGCCGGCTGATGGTGGCCAAGCCCGAAGCCGCCGTCGCCTACGGTGTGCTGTCCCTGTCCGACGGCACGCGGGTGAAGGCGGTCACGGTCACCGTCCCCGGCACCGTCTACCGCGCCTGGGCCGCGCCCATACCCGACGGGCGGACCATCACCGCGGTCGACCAGTACGACGCCCGCCACCGCCTGCTCAGCCACGACACCAACTGGCACTGACCACTGAGACGAAGGACGGGCGCATCCTGCCGTGCAGCCTAGTGACCGCAGGGCCGCGGACAGCGGACCGGACGCGGACTTCACCCGGTTCGTCACCGCCCGCTGGCGGTCCCTGACCCACACCGCGTACCTCCTCACCGGCGACTTCCACGAGGCGGAAGACCTGGTGCAGACCACGCTGGCGAAGGTGTACCCGCACTGGCGGCGCCTGGAACCGGAGCGCGTCGAGCACTACGTCCGGCGCGCCCTGGTCAACACCAACCGCAGCCGGTACCGCCGCCGCAGGATCACCCACCTCCTTCTCCCGTCGCTGCCCGACACCGGTCCCGTCCACGACGACGGGGCCGGTGCCGGGGGCTCGGAGGTGCACGACGCACTGGCCCGCGGGCTCGCCGAACTGCCCGAGCGGCAGCGCGCGGTCGTGGTGCTGCGCTACTGCGAGGACCTGTCCGTCGAGGAGGTGGCGGACCTCCTCGGCTGCTCGGTCGGCACCGTGAAGAGCCAGGCGTCCCGGGCCCTGGCCAAACTGCGCAGCCGCTCGGCTCTCGCCCGCACCCACCGCCCCAGCCGCCCCGCAGAGGCACGATGACTCCTGACCACGACCAAGAAGACCGGCTGCGCGCCGCCGCCGCCCGATCACGCGACGCGCATCCCGCGTCCCAGGCTCCCGTCGACCGCATCCTGACCGCCGCGCGCGCCCGCAGGAAACGCCGCCGGGCCGCGGCCGCCGTGGCGAGCGCCGCCTGCGTCCTCGGCGTCGGCCTGGCGGTCCCTTTCCTGAAGCCGGCGCCCGACGCCGTCGGCGCCGCGGACCGGCCCTCGCCCCTCCCGACCCGCTCCGCAACCCCCACACCCGCCCCCGCTCCCGACACGGTCGGCGCCCGGGTGGCCGAGGGGACGACGGACGGCCACCGCTGGTCGGTGGCGTTGGAGTTCCACCGCACCCTGCCCAAGGACTACGCGCCGCCCACGCCACCCGGCGCGGCCACGGCGCCGAGCGCGTCGCTGCTGTGCCAGCGCATGGTCATCGGTGGGGTCCGCATCGACCACCAGGGCGGCCCCTGGTCCGACTGCCAGCAGGTCAACGGCGCCCAGGACCCCCGGGCGTCGGGGGAGATGGGCCTGTGGGGCCTGCACGAGAAGGGCCTCAGCGGCACCCGCCTGCTGGTCTCCAACCCCGAAGCCGCCGTCGCCTACGGCGTGGTGTCCCTGTCCGACGGTACGCAGGTCAAGGCGGCCACGGTCACCGTCCCGGGCACCGTCTACCGCGCCTGGGCCGCGCCCGTCCCCGACGGGCGGACCATCACCGCCGTCGACCAGTACGACGCCCACCACCACCGGCTCAGCCACGACACCGACTTGCGCTGACCGCCCCGACCGGCCCCGGCCGCCATACCACCCCACCGGCCACGGCCGCGAACGTCCAGTTCACCCGCGACCACGAGACCAGCGCGCCACGGGCGGCGGAGGACCGGTGAGTTCGCCGTCGGCCCCGATGTCCCGCCGGCGCTCCGCCTTCGCACCACGGACCGCCGAACCCGCTCGGCCCGCCGCGCCCGCCGGGCTCCTCGTCGCCGTCTGCCGGTCATGTACTACCGGCTGCTGTGGGAACTGCCGGACTGAGCACGCCTCGGGCAGCGGCGTGGTCAAGAGACCGGCCGTAGTTCTCCCAGGAGGATGCAGCGGTCAAAGGAAAAGGACGGCGTCGGGCGGCACGCGCACAATACCGTGCCGCCGGATTCCGGATACGTAAAAAACGCGGCGCCCTTATCCGTTTTTTCGCCTTCAGTTCAGGATGCCCACCGCGGTCACCGCTGAATTCAACAGTGTTCCGCTTCCTGTTGAAAAAGGATCGGTGACCGCTTCTTGAACCGGCGCCGGAGGATGGGTCAGAGTTCGGGGCAGCGGCACCCCCCATTGCGCCGCTGGACCGGCATCTCGCGTACCGCAGACGGCCGCCTCCTGTTCAAGGAGACCCGCCGGAACCCCATATGCGGACATGACATGCCCATGCAGAAAGGAAAGTCGTGCGCGTTTCTCGGATAACCCTGGTGGCCACCGCGGCAGGCACGCTGCTGTCGGCGGCTGTCGCCACGGGCGCCACCGCTCAGGCCGCCCCTTCCCCCACCGCGCCCCGCTACCAGCCGGCGATGGTCGCGGCCCTGGCCCACTCCCTCGGCGTCAGCGAGACCGCCGCCGTGGCCCGGCTCGACCACCAGGCAGCCCAGCAGGCCGAGTTGGGCGAGCTGAACCACGCGGGTGTGGCGACCGACGGCGCCTACTTCACCGCGGACGGCAAGCTGACGGTGAACGTCTCCTCGGCTGCCGCGGCCGCGCAGGTCAGACAGCACGGCCTGGCGGCACGCGTACCGCAGCGCGGCGAGCACGCCCTGAACCGCATCAAGGCGTCACTCGACACGCAGGCCCTGCGCAACGCGCCCGAGGGCGTCGCCTCGTGGTCGGTGGACCTGCCCAGCGACACCGTCACCGTGCACGTCGACCCGAGTCGTACGTCCGCTGCGGCGAAGTCGTTCCTCAAGGCGGCCGCCTCGCACGGCAGCGCGGTCCGGGTCGTCCGTGACGGGCAGAGCCTCGGCCCCCAGTCGACGATCTACCCGGGCAGCCCCATGACCTGGACCAACAACAAAGGCAGCTGGGTCTGTTCCGTCGGCTACGGCGCCCACGACTCCTCGGGCCGTCAGTACCTCGTGAGCGCCGGTCACTGCGTGGCCGACCTCACCGACCTGTACAACAACAAGTCGCACTTCGCGAAGGGCGTCGCGAGCCGCTACAAGCTGGGCACCCGGAGCGTCGACATGGGCCTCGCCCAGGTCGACTCGGACGACTCCATCGCCACCCAGGTCGGAACCTGGGGCACCGGAGCCAATATCGCCGTCAAGGGCAGCAAGCGCGCGGCCTCCGGCGCCTCGCTGTGCAAGTCGGGCCAGACCACGGGCTGGACCTGCGGCGCGGTCAAGTCGTACAACGTCTCCGTCACCTACATCGACGAGCACGGCGGTCCCGACACCGTGGTCACCGGTCTGGGCAGCTCGTCGGTGTGCACCGAAGGCGGTGACAGCGGCGGCGCGTACATCTCCGGCAACCAGGCGCAGGGCATGACCTCGGGCGGCCCCACCGACCAGCAGTGCTCGGGCGGCACCAACTCCAGCGGCTCGTCGTACTTCCAGCCCCTCGACGACGCCCTGTCGTACTACGGTCTGACGCTGAACACCAACTGACCACCGGGTCGCAAGGCAGAGGGCGGGTCCGCTCACGGCGGGCCCGCCCCGCGCGTATGATCCCGCACCACACGACGCGCACCAGCGATGCGGAGGCCCCATGAGAAGGCCGGACCCGGTCGGACCCACCGAAGGGGTCCCCGCCGCTGCCGGGCGGGAGACCGCCGCGGACACCGCCGGCCCGTTCGCGGCGGTGTTCCGCGACTGCGTCCAGCAGCGAGGACTCTCCCTGGACCGGGTCCGAGAACGACTGGCCGCCCAAGGAATCAACGTCAGCCTCGCCACCCTCAGCTACTGGCAACGCGGGCGCAGCCAGCCCGAACAGGCGCGTTCCCTGCGCGCCGTGGACGCCCTCGAAACCATCCTCGATCTGCCGGCGGGCACCCTGAGATCCCTCATCGGACCGAGTCGCCCCCGCGGCCGAACCACCAGCGAGGCCCCTGGACTGGACGCCTCGCGCCAGGTGTACGGAGAGCGGTCCCACGTCGAACGCGCCCTGGGCGCCGAATTCGCCCAGTTCAACAACGACTTCGTCTCGTTGTCCATCCACGAGACGGTGCGGATCGACGCGCGCCGCCGCTGCCGAGCCGTCGCCGTGAAGCAGGTGATACGGGCGACACGGGACGGGGCGCGCCACATCACCGTCGTACACGACGAGATCGCCGCGCAGACCGCGACCCTCACCGCTCACTACGGTCGGCTCGGCCCCGTACGCCGGCTGCCGGATCTGCGGACCGTCGTCGCGGAGATCCATTTCGGCAGGCCCCTGGCCCGCGACGAGAGCGCGCTGATCGCCTACACACTTCGCTACGGCCCCGAACCGGCGGAATGCCCGCACTACGAGCGGCGCGTACGCACCAGCCCGCACGAGTACCTGCTGCACATCTGCTTCCACCCCGACGCGCTGCCGACCAGCTGCCACCGCTACTTCAAGGAGCAGATCGACACACCCGCGCGCTACGAGCGCCGTGTCGCCCTGGACGTGTCGCACACCTCGCACATGCTGCTGCACAAGTGTCCACCCGGCGTGCACGGCATGTCGTGGAAGTGGCCCCGCTGACCGGCTCCCGCATCGCCGCCACCCCGGTCACGGGAGGGTGCGCGACAGGGGCGGCCGTTCATTGGACGAGGTCGGTGTGCGGATGTTCGGGGGACGTCGGGCAGACGTAGATCTGCAGGTTGTCCGCGCTGCCCACTTCCACCTTCGTCGGCTGCGAGGGATCCTGGCCCGCGTAGTGGGAGCCGGCCAGAGCGGCGGCCTGGTCCTCCTCCGGCGCCCAGCTGTGCCCTTCGCCGCCGTCCCATTCCCAGGAAGCGACCGTCAGCAGCGGCACCATCGGCACCTGGCACACAGCGCAGTACCGAGGATTCGGGTCGGTACGGCCCCAAGGGGGCCAGCCGCCGACCTTCCAGCCGGGCGCGTTGCCCAGATGAATGGAGTAGAAGTCGCACGGAGACTCCGCGTAGGAGCCGTCCACACCGGCGCCGGCCGCCTGCCACCTGCTCCAGTCCGCCAGCATCTCCGCCAGCTCCGGGCTCAGATCCAGGCTGTTGGGGTACTCGGTGATCGCCTCCGGCGCCAGCACGCACGGCTCTGGCACATACCCCGGCCAGTCCGCCTCGTACGGCTCCGGCGGGGCGGCGAGGACGTCGACGACGTCCGCGGCCGCCCGCCAGAACAGCGCGGTCGCCGGCTTGTTATCCGGTTCGTGCTCGTACGGGCACCAGAGAATCTGCAGCAGATCGGCCTGCCCGGGCGG
This sequence comes from Streptomyces similanensis, assembly GCF_039543625.1. Classification (NCBI taxonomy): domain Bacteria; kingdom Bacillati; phylum Actinomycetota; class Actinomycetes; order Kitasatosporales; family Streptomycetaceae; genus Streptomyces; species Streptomyces similanensis. The sequence goes on from NZ_BAABKC010000049.1 coordinate 220,901, forward strand.
CCGCAACAGGGGTATGTCCCGCAGGAACAGCTGCGCCACGGGCACCATCGGAACCGGGCATTCGGAGGGCCATGGAGGGCCGGCGTCGAACCGTTCGGCGAGCCAGGCGGCATTGCGCTCCTTGAGCGCTTCCTCCTCAGGCGTGAACGTGGGAGGCCGGTCGTCGGGACGCCACCGGGACTGCAGGCGTCTCTGGAGCCGTACTTCGGTCGGTGACTGGCGAAAACCAGTGTCCACATGCAGGTGCGCGTCCTCGCAGTGCGGCCACGGCTCCTGCGCCGGCCACAGCAACGGCCCGCCGACCGAGCTGTCCCTGATCGACGGCGACCCCGGACGCGGATGCAGCCGGATGGCGGGTCGCGCCGACGGAGCCAGCTCGGGAAAGACCGCGGCCACCTCGACGGGCCGCGGCGGAGTAGTGCGTACGAAACCCATGCCGGTGATCCTTTCACCAGCCACCGACAGTCCCCTGCCGCCGCGACCGCGGTCGTGTCCGGCACTCAGTCCGGACCACCGGCGGCGAGCACTTGATATCCGGTCGTGCCAGGGCGCGCCTGCTGGAATGATCCAGTCGCGCGGTCACTACCATGTGACCCTAAGACAACCATTCGGCCGGTGCGTTGGACGCGCGTCGGCCGGGGTCGCCGATGCCGGGGTCCGCTCCCCGGGCTGCGGTGATCTTCCTGTCCAGGAGGACCCCCCGCATGTTCCGAACCATAGGCAACGCCGTCGTCCGACATCCGGTCTGGACGATCGTGGCCTGGCTCATCGCCGCGGTGGCGATCGTCGCCACCGCTCCCGGCCTGCCCTCGAACAGTGACGAGAGCAGCTTCCTGCCGAAGAGTTACGAGTCCATCAAGGCGGCGGACCTGCAGCAGAAGGCGTTCCCCAGCGCCTTCACGCCGTCCGCGATCGCGCTGTACCAGCGCACCGACGGCGGCCGGCTGACCGACGCCGACAAGAAGGACGTCGCCCGGATCACCACCGAACTGGGCAAGAAGCACATCGACCAGGTGCAGAAGGTCGTCCCCGGCCAGCCGTCCAAGGACGGCAGGTACGACCTGACCCTGGTACAGATGGACAGCAAGAAAGCCGGTCAGCCCGAACAGGCCGACGCGGCACAGGTGTTGCGCGACGACGTCAAGCAACTCGCCAAGGGCACACACCTGGAGGTCAAACTGGGCGGCTCCGCGGCCCAGGCACTCGACCAGCAGGACTCGTCCAAACGCGGACAGGCACTGATCGGCATCGGCACCTTCGTCATCATCCTGGTGACGCTGCTGATCATCTTCCGGGCGCCGATCCTCGCCATCCTGCCGCTGATCCTCATCGGCCTGGTGTCGGCCGTCGCCAACGGGCTGATCGCCTACGCCACCAAGCTGTTCGGCCTCCAGGCCAACAGCTCGATCTCGTCGATCCTGATCGTCGTGCTCTTCGGCGTCGGCACGGACTACTTCCTGTTCCTGATGTTCCGCTACCGCGAACGTCTGCGCGCCGGCGACGAACCCAAGCTGGCCATGATCAACGCGGTCGACCGGGTCGGTGAGGCCATCGCCTCGGCCGCCGGGGCGGTCATCATCGCCTTCCTCGCACTGGTGCTGTCCACGCTCGGCTTCCTCAAGCAGATGGGACCGGCGCTCGCCATCGCGGTCGCGGCCACGCTGATCGCGGGCCTGACCCTGATCCCGGCCGTGGTCTCGCTCATCGGGCCGAAGGTCTTCTGGCCGTCCAAGTCCTGGCAGCGGGAACCGGAGAACGCCCGCTTCGCCGCCCTGGGCCGCGGCGTGCAGCGCCGCCCGGCGCTGACCGCCGGACTGTCCGGACTCGTCCTGGTCGTGCTGTCGCTGGGCATTCTGAACTTCCACGCCACCTTCGACCTGGCGTCCGGCTCCATGCCCAAGACCAAGGAGTCCATGGTCGCCCAGGACGAGATGCAGAAGGCGTACTCGGCGGGCGCGGCCGCTCCCACCGACGTCTACCTCTCCAGCGCCGACGGCAAGCCGCTGGACCGGAGCGCGTTCGACTCCTACGCCCGCAAGCTCGGCGCCGTGGACGGCGTCGCGGACGCCCGGATGAACCAGGTCAACAAGACGGGCACCACCGCGGACTTCACGGTCACGCTGAAGTACGAGGCATCGACGGACAAGGCCATCGACGCCGTGGGCCGGGTGCGCGACGTCGCGCACGCCGACGCCCCCGACGGCACCGAGGCCCTGGTCGGCGGCATGTCCTCGATCTACAAGGACATCGACGCCGCGGTCAACCACGACTACCGCACCGTCTTCCCCGTCGCAGCGATCCTCATCATGATCATTTTGGGACTGCTGCTGCGCAGTGTCGTCGCGCCCTGGTACCTGATGGCCTCCGTGGGCCTGGGCTTCGGCTCCACCCTCGGTGCCACCGTCTGGATCTTCCAGAACGGCCAGGGGCATTCGGGCCTGATGTTCATGCTGCCGGTGATCATGTATCTCTTCGTGGTCGCCATCGGCACGGACTACAACATCCTCATGATCGCCCGGTTGCGCGAGGAGGCCCGCGAGGGCCGCGAGCCGCGCGAGGCCGCCGGCATGGCACTCCGGCACGCCGGGCCGACCGTCGCCGCGGCCGGCTTCATCCTGGCGGCCACCTTCGCCACGATGATGCTGGCGGGCAACTCGCTGCTCACGGAGATGGGTTTCGCCGTCTCCTTCGGCATCGCGGTCGCCGCCTTCGTGATGTCGATGTTCTTCACGCCCAGCCTCACCGCCCTCATCGGGCACGCGGCCTGGTGGCCGGGGCACGGTGACCGGGCAGCCGGAACCGGCTCCGCCGCCGCGCTCCCGGCCCACGAGAGCGAGAGCCACGACGACGTCGCCCACGATCCCGCGGGCCGCAGCAACTAACGGCAGCACGACGAGCGGCCCCGCCGGACGGTGTCCCGGCGGGGCCGCTCACTGCGCCGGGCGCCGGAGGACCAAGCCTGGGCCTTCTGGAAGCAGTCGGCGACGGATACCGCACACACGGCTTGAGCGGCTCACTGGGACACTGAAACAACTGAACTGTCCTGGGGGTGAGTTGTGAACCGACGGTTGTCCGGCCTGGCATGCGCGCTGATCCTGGTGACGTCAGCGAGTACGACCGGCTGCTACGGCAGCCCGAATTCCTCATGTCCGGGGGCGGGTGAACGGCCGGAAGGACTCGGCACGCGGGACATGGTCGGCGCCTACCGGAACTCTGCCGGACGCTTGATCCTCAAGAGTGACGGGACGTTCACGACGGTCGGGTGGCCCACAGACCTGGAGGGCGCCACCGTCGACCCGCGTAGCAGGACCGGAAGCGGAACCTGGGAACTGACCGTCGCCAACGACGCGGACTGGCCTGTCTCCTTCAGCTTTCACAAGATCAGCGGCTACTGGGACAGCGATGTCCGAGGCAGGTACTACGGGGACGGTCTCATGGTCAGCGGCAGCCGAGAGAGTCCACGTCTCTACGCATTCGTCGGCGACCCCGACAACTGCGACCTCGTCACCTTCACCCGCGACAGCTGAGTTCGCTTCCCTGAAGCCTCCGCGCTCCGCCCAGGCCCCCGGTCACGGTCTTCCACGGGGCCACCAACCGGGACTCCAGGGTGCGCGGCATAAGTGCGACCGTACGTCAGAGGAAGTGCTCCACGAGCACCCGGCCGGAGGCATGGCCGCGGTGCTGGGTGTCCCGCACACCGAGCCGGGTGAGGAGGCCGCGGCCGTGGTCGTGCTCCGCCACGGGGAGCCGGACCGCGCGCCGGACATGCCGCCGGGGGGCGGCCGGAGTCGTGCTCCGTCCGCCCCCGGGGTTTTCCGCGTCAGGCTTCCTCGACCAGGTACTCGACCGTGTCGACGACGAACTCGCCGTACTGCAGGGCCGAACCGATGGCCTCCATCCTCGCGTACTGCGCCGGGGTCAGCGAGACCTCGGGGCTGGCGCATCTCATGGCTCTCAGCAGCACCCGGAACGCCAGGTCCGGGCTGCAGCGGCGCGCGCACTCGGTGAGTGCGGAGCGCACCTCGGCCGGGAGGAGCCGTACCGCCTCGATCTCGGCGACGACCGCGTCGAGGCAGGCGGCGCCTTCCTCGGCGTCCGCCCCCGTGAGCGCGTGCACCTCGGCGCCGGCCGACAGCCGGGCATCACACAGACCGACGACCGTGCGCGTCCACTCCGCTCCGCCGCCCACAAGGTGGAAGGCCGGCATGTACTGGGACCCGGCCTCCCACAACACCTCCAGCGTCGCGGAGGAGAGGACGGCGAGGAGCCGTGCGTCACGGCGTACGGCCAGAACCTCCTCGTCCTGCGACTGGGCGAGGTATTTGGCGACGACGTCGGCAGCCGTGTCCCCGTCGTAGATCCAGTCTTGATGGAAGAGGCCCATGACGTTCGTCACCCCGAAGTCGAACGGGTCGAAGCGTGCCATCGGAACCCACCTCCCTACTTCGGGTAGCACGTCTGGACGTAGAAACCGGCCTTGTGGCCCTTGGCGCGCACGAGTTTGATGTAGAACCTGTTGCCCGCCTCCGTCGCGGCGCTCCCGTCCGCATAGTAGACCTTGCCGAGCGAGTTCCTCGCTCCGAAGGTGCCCTCGAACTGCAGATCCGACCTGGTGCTCTTCTGGAGCCAGTTCTTGATCCGGTTCGCGTTGTTGGCCAGCGCGTAGTCCACGACCTGCTGGGCGGTCTGCTGGTCGACGAACAGGCTGTTGGGCGTGGGCCTGCCGAGTTTGAGTGTCTTCGCCTCGGCCAGCTCCTCGGCCCGCTGCGGGCTGACGATCCCGGCCGTGTGCTCGTCGAGCGTGTGGGCCTGCCCGGAGAACTTCTGCGCGTCAGCGACGAGGTCGTCGCAGTTGTGGACCAGGACCGGGCTGTCGCCCGCCACGGCGTAGAAGGTGTGCAGACCGGAGACGGTCAGGTCGTACACCGTCCGCGGCGTCGTCTCGTGCCGTTCGGCCACCGCGGACACGGTGCGGGCGCCGCCCGGGGTGCGCAGGACGTCTCCCTGGCGCAGGGCGGAGGCCAGGGTCCAGCCGCGGTCGGCCACGAAGAACCGGTGCCCGGGGGTGCTGGTGAGCCGGCCGCCGTCGGCCAGCGTCACCTTCATCAGGTCCTGGGCGCTGTGCCGGAAGGTACGGGTGACGGGCTCGCCGCGAGTGCGTCCGGTCGCCGGGTCGGTGGCCAGCAGCAGGTCGCCGGCGTGCACGTCGCGCAGCGCCTTGCGGCCGCCGTCGGCCAGGACCACCTGGGTGGCGCCGGGGAAACTGTTGACCTTGCAGGCGGTCACCAGCTCCTCGTAGATCGACACCTCGCGCTCGATCGCGGCGACCGTCACCGCGTCGATGCCGTCGATGGCCTTGAGCGCCTGGAGGGCGTCCCGGACGCCGACGCCGGTGACGAAGGCGGCGTCCACGGCGCGCAGCGCGTCCGCGATGGGCCGGACGGCCTTGCCCGCGAACATCGAGGCCACGTCCACGGCCGCCCACGCGCAGCCGCCCCAGCTTCCGCTCTGCCCGCCGGGGGTGAGCTTCTGGGCGCACTTGATCCAGCTGCCGAAGAGGATGTCGACCGGGTCGATGTTGCTCTGGTACTCCTCCATCGTGATGGTGTGCGTGACCGTCTGGGACAGTTCCTTGGTCCGGATCTGTCCGATGTAGTCCGTGGCCTCGGCCGGGCAGGAGTACTTCTGCGGGTCCAGGTCCTGCGCGCTGCACAGATACAGGTCGAGAACGGCCACGTACCGGATCTTCGAGGTGATCGTGCAGTCGCCCCGGTAGAACAGCTTGTCGATGATGCCGTCGCAGCCGTCCGTCTTGCTGACGACCTGCGGGTCACCGACCTTCTCGATGTGGTCGACGACGTAGAACACGTTGCCGATCGAGCCGCCGTTGCCGTCGGGGACGGTGCCGGTGCCGATCTGCTGGGCCTTCGCCGCCTTCTCGGCGCGGTCGGCCGCCGCCTGCGCCTCCTCGGCGTACTTGGCCGCGTCCTTGGCCGCCTGTTCGGCCTCGGTCGCGGCAGTGTCGGCGCGGTCGGCCGCCGCGCGGGCGTCCTTGGCGTCCTGCTCGGCCTGGGCGGCCGCCGAGCGGGCCGCCGCCGCGTCGAGTTCGGCGGCGTCGGCGGAGTCGCGGGCCTGCTTGGCGTAGCCCTCGGCGTTGCCGGCCGCCTCGTCGGCCGCCGCGGCGTCGGCGGCGGCCTGGTTGTCGTAGCCGATGGTGCGGGTCAGTGACGCCGCCGCCGCGGACGCGGCCTTGGCGGCATCGGCCGCGTAGCCGAGCGCCTCCTTGGAGTAGGTGCGGGCGTCGGCGGCGTACTTGGCGGCATTGGCCGCGTGCGTGTAGGCCTCCTTGGCGTCGCCCTTGGCCTGGTCCGCGATGTTCTTGGCGGCCTGGGCCTCTGCGGCGGCGTTCTTCGCGTGGGCGTCGGCGACCGCTTGCTGCTGCTCGGCGATCGTCTTGGAACCCTGTCCGGTCAGGACGACCAGAGCGGCGGCGGAGTCGGTGTCGACATAGGGGGAGCCGAGCTGGACGGCGTCGTTGGCCGGGTCGGCGACCTGTTCGGCGGCCTTGCCCGCGTCCACGGCGGCCTGGGCGGTGACATGGGCGAAACCGGCGGCTTTCGCGGCGGCGGCGACCGCGGTGACGGCCTCCTTGTTCGCGGCGTCGGCCTGGGTCTTGGCGTCCTTGGCGTGCGCCTCGGCCTCGTCGGCGAGCTTCACCGCGGCCCTGGCCTCGGCCGAGGCGTCCTTGGACGCCTGGATGGCGTCGGCGACGGCGCTCGTCGCGGTCCGCACGGCCGCGTCGGCCTTCAGCTTGTCCGCCTGCGCGGCGTCCGCGTCCGAGCGGGCCCGCTTCGCGGCGGCCTCGGCGCGGGTGGCCGCGGCGTCGGCGTCGGCCGCAGCCTTGGTCGCGGCGTCCGCCTCCGAACGCGCCCTGGTCGCGGCAGCCTCGGCGTCGTCGGCCGCCTTGTCGGCGTCGTTCGCCGCGGCACGGGCCGCGTCGGCCGCGCTGCCGGAGTCCAGGGAGTCGGCGTAGGACTGCTTGGCCGCGGCCTTCGCCCGCGCCGCCTGGGCCTTCTGCTCGGCGTCCAGGGCGTCGTCGCGCATGGCCGCGGCGTGGTCCTTCGCCTTGACCGCGTCGTCCCGCCTGTCCCCGGCGGTCTTCTCCGCGGCCTCGGCCCGCGCCTTCGCGTCCTTCGCCTTCGTCGCCTCGGACTCGGCGTTCTTGCGGTGGTCGGCGGCCTCGGCCCGTTTGGCGGCGGCGTTCTCCTTCTCCGCCTTGGCCGTCTTCTCCTCGGCCTCCGCGGCGAGCCGCTTGGCGTGCGCGTCGGCCGCGGCCGCCTTCGCGTCCGCCTCCGCCTGCACCGCGACCGCGAGCTTGGCCTCCGCGGTCTCCTTGTCCTTCTTGGCGTTGTCCCGATGGATCTTCGCCGCGTCGGCCGCGGCCTTGGCCTGCAACTCGGCCGCCTCGGCGGCCTTCTTGCGGAACTCCGCCTTCGACTGCGCGGCCTGCGCCAGCGCCCGCTGCGCGATGGTCTGACTGTCACCGGCCGAGGCACGGGTGGCGGCCTCCGCCGTCTCACCGGCCTTCTCCAGCGCCTGGAGCGCGGCGGCGGCGCCCTTGGTCACCTGGTCCTTCTGCTGCCCCACCAGCAGACCACGGCCCCGGGGAGCACCGCCCGCGTCCGCGACGCCGTACGCGGCCTGCAGCGCGGTGTCCGAGGTGGTCGCGGCCTTCTGCGCGGTGGCGAGCTGCGTCTTGAGGATGGCCAGCTGCGACTTCGCCGCGGTCTGCGCGGCGGTGACGCCGGCCTTGGCCTGGTCGAAGTTGGCTTTCGTCGGGTAGGAGAGCGTGCCGTCCCCGGTGTGCGTCTTGGGCACGACACGGAACTTCTGCGCACTGGAGCCGTTGCAGGTCGACTGCACGGCGTCCTTGCTGTTGTCGAACGTCGGCAGGTGCAGGCACTTGCCGGTCACCGTGTTGCGCAGCGCACCGGGGTTGCGGACGTCGAAGGCCCAGAACTGGGTCTTGGTGGAAGCGCAGTCCCGGATCTGGATCTTGGCGCCTTCGGCGCCGCTGCTGCCCGCCACGTCCAGGCACTTCATGCTCGCGTTGGGGTTCATCAGGCGGTAGCCGCCGTTCTCCGACCCCCACAGCTGCCACTTCTGGGCCGCGCCGCTGTTGCAGGTGTAAACCTGCACCGGGGTGCCGTTGGTCTTGGCGCCGCCGGCCACATCAAGACACTTGCCGCTGGCCCCCGGCACCTGGATCTCCAGCTGACCGTCGCCGATCCAGCCGAATCCGCCGGCGCTCCAGTAGTCCTGCCAGCGGGTGAGGTGGTCGGCGATCCAGGACTGGCCGAGCATCTCGGCCATCGTCTCGGCGCCCTTGGTGAGAGCCGCGGTCGCGTCCCGGTTGGCGTTGAGGATCTGGTTGCGCTGGGTGGCCTGGGAGGAGATCTCCTGCTGCCACTCCTGCGCGGCGACGTCCTCCGCCTGGCGGAGCGTCTTGTTCGGGTCGATCGGGTCACGCCAGGCACAGGTGGCGAAGCGGGTCTTCAGGTCCTCGACCGCCATCCGGTACTCCGTGCTGCCCGGCTCCGGCGCGGTACGCGGCCAGCCGCCCGAGGCGAGGAAGAGACGGGCGTTGTCGGCGCCGGCGTCCTCCGTGGCGAAACCGTGCAGCTACTTGAAGGCGTCGCGCTCGTTCAGCGCCCGGTTCCACTGGTCGGAGGGCAGGCTCGGATCCGGGTCCTGGCCGTAGAGGGGGGTCCCCAGGTCGTCCACGGCCTTGAGCGTCTTCGCGTCGGCCTCGGGGGTGGGATCGTAGAAGGTGAACTTGTCGCTCCAGTCGGGGCTCGCCCACTTGCCGAGGCCGGTCTGGTCGTAGAAGTCGCCGCCCTCTTCGCCGCCGCGCACCCAGTGGAACCCGGTGTGGGTGAAGCCGCCCGGATCGGGCAGGCCGTTCAGCGGCTTCTCCCACGCCGCCTCACGGGCGTACAGACGCTCCCAGTTGGCGGTGGTGGCGGCCTTGTCCCGGTTGTAGGCGTCGTGCAGCGGGCCGTTGTACGCCCCGTCGAGCGTGGCCAGTTCCCGCAGTTTCTCCGGGGTCTGGTTGAGGGCGTTCTGCGCGAAGCTGTACATGCCCGTGCCGCCGAGGCGCAGCGCGTCGGTCATCAGGCACTGGTCGAAGCGCAGTTGCTCGTCGCCGGTGGTCTCGAACCAGTCGTCCGGCCGGTCGCTGGAGTGGGCGCCGGCCAGTTCCGCGGCGAGTTGGGGCTGCACCGCGAGACCGGTGAACAACGCCAGCGCGGTGAGGGAGGTGACGGCGGTGGTGAGGGCGGCGGTCAGCCCGCCCGCTCGGCCGGATCTGCGTGATCCGGGCATGCGGAACCACGGTCTGGGGTGCAAGGAGCATCCCTTTCTACGTTCGGCGGGGTGACGCCAGGGCCGTCGAACGGCCGCACGGGCGAGGGCGATGCACACGGACCTGAAAGGAGTTCAGGGCCTCGTGGCACCGGCCGAGTCGACGTGCGTGGTTCCCCGATGCCGTGGCATGACGAACCACCCCTCCTCCCCGTGAGCGACGGCAGTCCCCCGGTCGCTGAGTGACATGCGCCCGGCCCGAAGTGGAATGGTCAGGTTCCCGCCAAGCGCGGCGCCACCTTACGCGGGTCCCCTCGTGCCCGTACAGGGCTTTGATCTTGACTGTCGGCCCTGGCCGGCCTCCTCTGCCGGTCGGATCAGCGGCGACCGCTGCCCGGACAGCCCGACATCCCATGGATTTTCTGTGTGTCCGCTGTGCGCAGAGCGAGGATGTGGCCGATATCGACTCAACGAAATATGGCTGGATCTTGCCTGTGGGTGACCTCGGTGCCAACCGTCCAGATCTGCTTGATCCGGCCGGTTGCGATGATGTCGGTCAGTGAGCCTCTTCAGCGTTGCCCAGGGTGAGGACAGCGGCGGCGATGGCTGTCATGCGATTCGGGCTGCAGCGGCTCCGGCGGAAGATCCGCCAGGACTTCAGGCGGGCGACGCCTCGTTCGACGGGAGCGCGGGTCTGGGCGAGAGCGCGGTTCAGCGTCCGTTCGGTCGGCGTGAGTTCACCGTTGGGCGGCCGGCGGACGGCGGTGGTGGTCCAGGGGCCGGCGCCGATGTAGGCGCGGTCGGCGACGATCGGGACGCCCTGACGTTCGCGGATTCGGATGATGCGGTGGGTGCGTGCGGCGGTCAGACCGTGGGCGCGGCCCGGCAAGGCCGGCGAGATCCACAGAAGCCGGCCTTCGGGATCGGTGACGACCTGCACGTTCACGCCGTGGCGTCGGTGCTTGTAGGAGTAGTCGGCGCGTCCGTCACCAGGCTGTCGCACTCGCTGAGCGTGCCGTCCAGCAGTACGCAGTCCGGGTCGTGCTCGCGGAGAGTCTTGAGCAGGCCCGGCGCCCGGTCGGCGAGGAGTCGCACGACAGCGGTGGTGTAGGCGTGGGCGGTGCCGACGGATACGCCGAACCCCAGGGTCTTTGAGAAGTGATCTTGTGTCCGGGTTCGTCAGGTCAGTCCGGGGGCGGTGAGGGGCCGCTGGTGGTCACGGCCGGTGCGGCGGAGGGCGGCGGCGATGTTGGTGTGGCCGTCCTGGCGGTGGATGCCGATGGCGAGGTTGCGCAGGCCGGCCATGACGCGGGGCAGGTTGCGGGTGCGGATCTTGGAAGCGTCCTCCTGGAAGGTGCGGTCCCGGACGTGGTGGAGCTGGTTCTCGATGCGCCAGTGGCCGCGGATCCGGGCCGTGAGTTCGCTGCCGCCGGCCGCGCCGGGCGGCAGGCTCGTGACCAGGTGGATCCGTTCGATCGTTAGTTTGCCCGTGCCCAGGTCGCGTCTCCAGCGCACGGCTTGGAGGGCCTGGCGGGCGTGCGGGTAGTCGATGTGGGCGGAGGCGGCGGTCTTCTGACGGCGGATCTCGTCGCGGTGGTGGGCCCGGGTGCGCTCGATGTGGTCCAGGCGGATGTCGCGCCAGGGAGGGCGGCGGAGGCGCTCATGGAGTCCGGGATGGTTCCGCTTGACGACGGCCAGGTGGTGAGCCCCGCGTTCGTGCGGGTAGGCGGCATGGTCGTGCTGGGTGTGCAGGGCGTCGGCGGTGATGACGGCGCCGGTCAGGTCGATGTCGTTCAGGAGCGGGGCGAAGGCCGGGATCTCGTTGCTCTTGCCGTCGATCTGCCGCTGGGCGAGGACCTGGCCGCTGTGGGTCATGGCGGCGATCAGGGCCGTGGCCGTCCGGCCGGCGGTGCGGGAGCCGCGGAGTGTCTTGCCGTCGGTGGCGATGGCCTTCCGTCCGGTGCCGGGGCCTGGCGTTCCCGGAGGAAGCGTCCGATGGCGCGGTCAAGGGCGTCACCGTCGGCGGCGGCCAGGACGAGGCGGACGGTCGTGGCATGGGGCGGGCGGACCAGTCCCGTCAGCGGGTCGGGCCGGAACCCGGGCCGGGCCAGGACGCGCTGCGCCGCGTCGGCGACCCACTCACCGATCGCCGTGAGCGAGACGGCGCCAGCCAGAACAGCGGCGGCCGCAGCGGTGAGCAGGGCCGTCCACGGATACCGGATGCCGCGACGGGCCCGTGGATCAGGCACCGTGGCCAGATAACTTCGCAGGTCAACGGCTGCCTCCAGCGGGGCTGGGCCGGAGGCGCCCCCCAACCGCCGAAGGCATGAGGGCATGAGGGCATGCGGGAAGATGGGTGCGCAGGCATGGACTCGCTCGGTGCTCATACGGACTAGACACCCACGTGATCACCAGCGGCCATGCCTGTTCTGCGTCCCGGGCGGACGTCGACAGAAGTCAACAAGCCACCACAACCGGCACTCAGCAGGCGAACCGCCCATCTCGGCACTTCTCAAAGACCCAGTCGGAGCACCTGGCGTGAGCAGATGTCGATGACGCAGACGAGATACGACCATGTCCCGCCGACCTGCACGTATGTGATGTCGTGGCACCACTTCTCGTCCAGCCGGGCGGCGGTGAACCGGCGTTGGACGAGGTCCGCGGCGGGCGGTGCGAGCCGGCCTGGGACGGTGGTGCGTTTGCGGCGCCGCAGGTGCCGTCCCTCGATGCCGTGCTGTCGCATCAGCCGCTCGATGCGCTTGCGGTTGACGGTGCGTCCGAAGCCGCGCAGTTGGGCATGGACGCGCCGGACACCGTAGGTTCCCTTGTGCTCGGTGTGGACCTCACGGATCTCCACGAGCAGGGCGTCGTCGGCGGCCCTGCCGCTCTTGGCGTGTCTTCGCCCCGGCGAGCCACCGCGGTAGTAGCCCGAGCGCGAGACCCGAAGGACCCGGCATATCCGCTGGACGCCGAAGGTCTCGGCATGGGCGGAGACAAAGTCCCAGCGGCGGGTCTTCACTTCATCTCCTTGGCGAAATAGGCCGCCGCCCGGCGCAGGATCTCCCGCTCGAGCTCCCACTCCTTCTCGGCCTTGCGCAGTCGGCCGTTCTCCGCCCGCAGCCGGGCCAGTTCCTCCTCCCGGCCCTCCACGCTCTGCTCGCCGCGACCGTGATCGCGGCCGGCGTGTTCGTCGGCCTGGCGCACCCAGCTCCGCAGCGTCTCGCTGGTCGCTCCGACGTCCGCCGCGACCGCTGCATACGTGCGCTTCCCGCCCGCCGAGAGGTACAGCGCGACGGCATCGTTCCTGAACTCCTCCGGGTACGGAGACTTCCGTCCCACCAGGACACCCTTCCTCGGATCTGCAAGATCCATTGTCAGTGTGTCCACACCGCCGGGGTCACCTCAGCTGCCGTTCGACCCGCTGGGCCGGGACACCTGTGTGAGCGCGGACGAACGGCTGGTCGCCGGGTGCAGCTGGCTGTTGGCCGTCTGGGACGGCTCACCGTCCAGCGGCCATGACGCCACGGCCCACATGATCGCCTACGCCCGTGCCCGCGGAATCGCCGTGGACGTCGTCTGGCCCGCGGGGGCCGCGCGTGAACGGGCCAGGCACGCCGCGTCGGTGCGCGTGTCCTGAGCGTCCCGCGGGCGGCCGCCGCCTCATCCGGGCGGCGGACCGCCGGTCTTCCGCACGTGGATGGCGTCGGCGTCCAGCGGGACGCCGTCGGCGCCGGTCGGCTTCAGTTCCGGCACGCGTGCGCCGTGCTGGTCGACCAGGGTGGAGTGCGGTTCGCCGGGCGCGAAGGCGTGGTGCTCCCCCCACTGGCGGAGGGTGAGCAGGACGGGGAAGAGGGCGCGGCCCGCGTCGGTGAGCACGTACTGCCGGCGGCGGCCCGAGGGCGCGGTCCGCTGGGTCAGGATGCCGTGGTCGGTGAGCTTGCGCAGGCGGTCGGTGAGGATGTTGCGCGCGATGCCGGTCCGTCGCTGGAACTCGGTGAAGGACCGCGCCCCGTCCATCGCGTCCCGCACGACCAGGAGGCTCCACCGGTCGCCGACCAGGTCGAGCGTGCGGGCCACCGGGCAGTCGGGATCGGTCCAGACGGCGTTCGGCAGGCCGGTGGAAGTGCTCGGCATGACACCTCCCGATGAGTTGCGGATTGAGACCATCATGCCCTACGGTCGAAACAGTTTCACTTTGCTACTTATTTCGATGGGGAGTGCGATGGACGTCTGGCGCCGGTTACTCCTCGCGACCGTGTGCGGTGTCGCGGTGGCGAGCATCTACTCTGCGCAAACGGTGCTGCCGCTGATGGGGGACAGCCTCGGGGTGTCGGCGGAGTACGCCGGGTGGATCGTCTCCACTGGCCAGTTCGGCTACCTGGTCGGTCTGGTACTGCTCGTGCCGCTCGGCGACGTGGTCACCAACAGGCGCCGGCTGATCGCGGTGCACATGACCGTCACCGCGGCCGGCCTGTTCGTGACGGCAGCGGCCTCGGTCGCCTGGACGGCCTTCGCGGGGCTCGCCCTCGCCGGCATGTTCGCCGTCGTCGTCCAGACCACGGTGGCCTACGCCGCGACGGTCTCACCGCCCGCCGAGCGCGGACGCACCATCGGTGTCGTGACCTCCGGCGTGGTGGTGGGCATCCTGGGCGCGAGGTTCGTCACCGGCGTGCTCGCGCAGGCGTGGGGCTGGCGCAGCATGTACATCGTGCTCGGCGTGCTCGCTCTCGCCCTTGCGGCCCTCGTCTGGCGCGCCCTGCCACCCGAGGGCGACACCCGCCGGCCCGCCGGCTACCGGCAGGCCCTCGTCTCGCTCGGCGGCCTCTTCAGGGAGCGGTTTTTCCTGACGCGCGGCCTCATCGCGTTCTTCCTGTTCGCCTCGTTCGGCACCCTGTGGAGTGGCCTGTCCCTGCCGCTCGCGGATGTGCCCTGGCACCTGAGCGAGAGCCAGATCGGACTGTTCGGCATCGCCGGACTGGCCGGCGCGCTCGGCGCGGCACGCGCCGGACGGTGGGCGGACGCGGGACGGGCGGTCAAGGCCAGCGGCCTCGCGCTGGCGCTGCTCATCGTCTCCTGGGCCGCCACCGCGCAGTTGTCCTGGTCGTTGTGGCTGCTCGCCGTCGGCATCGTGGCGCTGGACTTCGCGGTCCAGGTCGTGCACGTGAGTAACCAGCACATGCTCACTACCGCACACCCGGAGTGCACCAGCAGCGTCATCGGCGGCTACATGGTCTTCTACTCCCTCGGCTCCGCCCTCGGCGCGGCCGCCACCACCTCCGTCTTCTCCTCCCACGGCTGGGGCGCCTCCAGCCTCCTCGGGGTAGCGTTCGCGACCTGCGCGCTGATCGTCTGGGCGACCGACGCCTGCCGGCGCGTCGGCGCCCCGCGGGACGGCGCCGGAACCACGGACGCGCACCGCGTCGAGGAACGGCGGAGCGACGACGCTGAGCGGGCCGGCCCGGTGTCGGACCGCTCCGAGGTCTTCTGAGGGCGCCCCGGTCCCTGCCCTACGACGGCAGGCCCGGGCCGTGGTCCGCGCCCACATCGATGCAGGTCCACCGCCTTCCCAAGGAGTGATCGTGTCCTTGACGAACCCGGCACACCTCGTCGACTCCGACTTCGCGAGTCGCCCGCGCGTCACGGCGGATGCCGCACCCCAGCCCTACGACCCAGGCGATTGCGAGTCCGTGTGGGCGCAGTTCCTCCTGTCACCCGACCTCGTGCACCTGTCCAACTTCTACCTCGCCTCCAACCCGACGCCCATCCGTGACGCCATCACGTTCCCGCACAGCTTCCTCGACGACAACATGTTCGCCCGCGAAGAGGACAAGCTGTGGCGGACCGTGTGCGCCGAGGCGGCCGAGTACGTCGGCGGTCACGCCGACGAGATCGCCCTCACCACCAGGTGTCGGCGTACACGTGAACGTGGCTCTGGCAAGATTTTCGTAGCCGGAGATCATCACGGTGACACGGTGACACGGTGACACGGTGACACGGTGACACGGTGGGCCGGTCCGCGTAGCGTCGGCGGAGGTGGGCGATCAGGACGACGTGGTGGCGGAGGAGTGGGACCCCGGCCCGGCCGGCCATGAGGCGTCTTTGCAGCTTGGCATCGGTAATGCGGCCTTCATTGACCCCAGAGTCGTAGAGGGTGGTGATGCCCTGGGTTACGGCATGCCGGTCTTCGCGCAGGGCTCCGGCGAGGCCCTTGAGAGGGGCCAGTCCGCTGTTCGTAAGCTCGTCGAGCCAGTCCGGGAGGGGTGCGGCGTCGCGGTTGTCGAGCATGTCGGCGAATCGACGGACCAGGTCGTGAGTGTGCGTGAGCTCAGGGCAGTGGTCGAGGAGCCGGGGCAGGCGGTCGTTGATGTGTGGACTTCGGCGGGGCGGATGGGTGGTGATCCAGCGGGCGGCTTCTCGTGGGGAGGGCGGTCGCTCGTGGGGCGTGTCCATCGGCAGACCTCGTCGTAGAGGCGCGACGGCCATTTTCACTCGCTGGTAGTGGCCGAGATGGCCCTTGGTCTCGAGTTCCTCGTGCAGGATCTTGGCGCTGTGCTGTTCCTCGCCCCAGCGTTGTTGCAGGTCGGCGAGGTAGGGGTCCAAGGTGGAGGGCTTGCGGGGCAGGCGGCGCATCACTTCCTGCCAGGTACGGGCTCGGGCGTACTTGCGGACGGTGCGGCGGTCCAGGCCGAGTTCCCGGGCAACGGAGCTGTGACTCCGGCCTGTGTGGGTCGAGGCGTGCACGGCTTCGAACAGCCTTCGGGCGTGGCGCCCGGCCCGGGTGTCCGCAGAGTGAGACGCCGCACCGGGAATCTGAGGCAGTGGGGCTGCGGCACGCCGGTCACCCGAACCCGCGCGTCCGAGCCCGGGTCCCCGGCCTGCTGCTCAGCTGGAACACCCCTCGCCCTTCCCTCAGCGCGGCGGCCCGGGCCGCCCTGCTAGTGCTTGCCAGGGACGAGGACTGGGGGGTACGTGCCGAAGCTGGCGGGGCGCTGACCGCGGCTCACGACGGCAGCTCCGAGTTCACGGACATCATCGTCGGGCTGCTCCGGGATCCGGTGGCCGATGTGCGGGCCTGTACCGCGGAGGCCGTCGCGCACAGCACGGCCCGTACAGCGGCGGTCGCCGACGCCCTCCTCGCCCTGCTCGACGAAGACGACCTCGGGACGCGGCTCAACGCCGCCTATGGTCTCCTTCTGCGGGACGACCCGCGCACTGGGGAGGCGATCGAACGGGTAGGCCCGCTCTCCCTGCCCGGCTTCGAGCACGACCACCGTCTCCACGCGTTCTGGACATGGAAATGGGACCGCAGGGAGCGTTCCGACGCCGAATAGCGCCCGCGCCTTGCAGCCGGACGACCGTGCGCGGCGGGCGGGATCATGGGGCATGGCTTCCGACGGCTGGTACCTCACCGCGGATCTCGACGACTTCCTCGCGCGGGCAAGGCAGTTCCTGCACTCGCGGCCCGTGCAGCACACCGTCCCCCTGACCGTGACGGAGAACCTGCGCACCGCCGGCGCCGGCCTCTACGGCGACCGGCCACCTGAGTTCGGCGTCCTGCGCGAGGGCGGCGGGCCCGGCGCGCGGGCCGTCTTCATCCGTACCCCGCCGCACCCGCTGACACTCACCGCCCTCACCGCACGGGACGCCGACGACCTCGCCGACCGGCTGGCCGGGGCGGGGCACGAGCTGCCCGGCGTCAACGCCGACCGTGACACCGCCGCCGCGTTCGCCGTGGCCTGGCAGCGCCGTACCGGCACCGGCGCCGTCCTCGCCCGGCGGATGCGGCTCTACCGCCTCGGTGAACTCACCGCCCCCCGGCCGGCCACGCCCGGACACGCGCGGACGGCGGACGGGAGCGACCGCGAGCTGCTGGGCCGGTGGTTCGGGGAGTTCCACACCGCCATAGGTGAGCGGGCCGGCCAGCGCGCGGAGGACTGGGCCGACAGGCGGATCCGGCGGGGCGACGTGCTGCTCTGGCAGACACCGGACGGCACCCCCGCCGCCATGGCCGGGCTGTCCCCTGAGGTCGCCGGCCAGGTCCGGGTGCTGGGGGTCTACACCCCCGCCCATCTGCGCGGACGCGGATATGCCGGGGCCGTCACGGCGCAGGTGAGCCGTTCCGCGCCGGCGGCGGGTGCGACGGAGGTCCTCCTCTTCACCGACCTCGCCAACCCCACCAGCAACAGCCTCTACCAGCGCATCGGCTACCGCCCGGTGTCGGACTTCGCCCGCTACGACTTCGCGTGAGGGCGAACTCAGCGCGAAAGTGCGGGCGAAGGCGGGTTCTGAGAACGAATCCGGGTCCGGCGAAGCTTCGGTGGCCTGCTGTTGATCTTGCTCGCGCAAAGGACCGTTGATGAGAGTTCGGGCCACGTCGCTTCGGTCGGCGGGTTACGGCAACTGAGGTGCTTGGTGTTCAGCGAGGTGGCGTTACGAGGCCGATCTCGTAGGCGGTGATGACGAGTTGGACCCGGTCGCGGGCTTCGAGTTTGGTGAGTAGTCGCGCTACGTGTGCTTTTGCGGTGGCCACGCTGATGTAGAGGTGGGCGGCGATCTCGCTGTTGGACATGCCGCGTCCGACGAGGGTCAGTACCTCGCGTTCCCGCTGGGTGATGTTCCCGACCGGTCGTGGGTGCGGGGCTGGTTCGGGGCGGGCGGCGAACTCTGCGATCAGGCGGCGCGTGACGCTCGGGGCGATCAGGGCGTCTCCGGCGGCGACCACGCGGATCGCCCCGAGGATGTCGTCCAGTGCCATGTCCTTGACGAGGAATCCGCTCGCACCCGCTCGGAGAGCGCCGTAGATGTAATCGTCATCGTCGAACGTGGTGAGGACAAGGACGCGCGTCGCTCCAGCGGCTGCCGTGATCAGCCCGGTGGCCTCGATGCCGTCCATGCCTGGCATGCGGATGTCCATCACCGCCACGTCGGGCTCGGTGTCCCGGACCAGACGGACCGCTTCGGCGCCGGTTCCGGCCTCTCCCACGACGTCGATGTCGGGGGCGTCGGCCATCAGGACACGCAGGCCGTTGCGGACCAGTGGTTGGTCGTCGGCGAGCACGACGCGGACCGTCATGAGATGTGCACTCCTTCGGAGAGGGGGAGCCGGGCTGCCACGCGAAAGCCGCCCTCGGGTCGCGGCCCGGCGGTGAACTGGCCGCGTAGCAAATTGACGCGTTCCCTCATTCCGGTGATGCCGTATCCGGCACCGGAGGTGGGACCGCCGCGGCCGTCGTCGGCGACCTCTAGGGTCAGTTCACCGCCTTGGTAGCCGATGGTGACACGGCAGTCGGGGGTGTTCGCGTGGCGTACGACGTTGGTGAGGGCCTCCTGGACGATCCGGAAGGCGGCCAGGTCGATATCGGGGGGCAGGGGCCGTCGTTCTCCGAGCCATCGCATGTCGACATGGATGCCCGCGTCCTTCGCCGAGGAGGTCAGCCGGTCGAGGTCGGCCAGCCCCGGGGCAGGCTCGCGCGGTGCGGCCTGCGCCCCGGGGCCCGGTTCGGTGCGGCGCAGTGCGCCCAGGGTGCGCCGCAGCCCGGCGAGGGTTTCCCTGCTGGTGTCTTCGATGGTGGCCAGCGCGTTGCGGGCTTCGTCCGGCTGTGTGTCGATGACCCTGCGGCCCACGCCTGCCTGGATGGCGATGACGCCGATGCTGTGCGCGATCATGTCGTGCAGCTCACGGGCGATCCGGAGGCGTTCGGCAGCGGCGGCCTGGGCGGCGGTCTGTGAACGCAGTGCCGCGGCGTGCTCTCGGCGTTCGCGAATCGAATGGCCGGTCATCCAGGCGGCGGCGAGCGCGAGGACGAGGACCACGACCGTGCGGGCGAAGCCGTCCGTCCCGGTCCCGAGGCGTGCGGCGAAGGCGACCTGTACGCCGAGCGTCGTGACGGCAGCGGTGACCGCGATGCGGCGAGGCCGGGTGGCCACGATGCATCCGGCGGCGAGGTCGTTCGCCAGAACCAGCAGATACACGACCTGCCAGAACGGGGTGGTCGTCGCCGTGACGTACGTACCCAGGAGCATCAGTGCCAGGGCCGGCAGCGGGCGGCGGCGCAGCAGTGCGAGAGGCAGGACCGTGACCGCGGCCGCCGAGACGAAGGGCAAGCCGGGAGAGTCGAAAGGTGTGCCGCGTGCCGCGAGGAACAGCGCGAAGGGGTAGACGATCGCCCCGCACCAGGCCAGAGCCGCCCGCGCGGCCGGCCGCGGGTGCCAGGACAGCAGGGGACGCGGCTTGGCGGACATGGGGCGATCGTAATCGCCTGATCAGCGGCGGAACATTGGCCCGTGGGCGTACGCCCACGGGATACCAGCCCTCCCGCGAGTGCGGCCGACGGGCCGATGCCGGACGGACGCTCTCCCCGGCACCGTTGGCCGGGTGATCGAAGTCAACGAACTGACCAAGCGATACGGCAGGACCACCGCCGTCAACGGCCTGACGTTCACCGTGCGCCCCGGGCACGTCACCGGGTTCCTAGGTCCCAACGGCGCCGGCAAGAGCACCACACTGCGCATGCTCCTCGGCCTGACCGAACCCACCAGCGGCACCGCCACCGTCGACGGTCACCTGTTCCGGGACCACCCGCGCGGCCTGCGTCACGTCGGTGCCCTGCTCGACGCCCATGACGTCCACGGCGGTCGCAGCGCAGCGGCCCACCTGACCGCCCTGGCCCGCAGCAACGGTATCCCGCGGCGGCGGGTGGACGAGGTTCTTGAGGAGGTAGGACTGGCTCCTGCGGCCCGGCGTCGCATCGGCGGTTTCTCCCTGGGCATGAAGCAGCGGCTCGGCATCGCCACGGCCCTGCTCGGCGACCCTCCGGTGCTGTTGTTCGACGAGCCGGTCAACGGCCTGGACCCGGAGGGCGTGCGGTGGGTACGCGGCCTGTTCCGGCGACTGGCCGCCGAGGGGCGCACCGTGTTCGTCTCCAGCCACCTGATGAGCGAGATGCAGAACACCGCCGAGCACCTGATCGTCATCGGCCGGGGCAAGCTCGTCGCCGACGAGAGCGTGACGGAGTTCGCGGCCCGCGGCACCCGCCAGAGCGTGACCGTGCGGACACCCGACCCCACCGCGCTGGCAGCTGTGCTCGAAGCCGAGGGCGCTTCGGTACAGCCGGACGCCTCGGGCGCAGAGGAGTGGCTCACCGTGACCGGCCTGAGCGCGGCCCGCATCGGGGAACTCGCCTCCCACCACCGCACCGTGCTCCTTGAGTTGACCACCCGTACCTCCTCGCTGGAGGAAGCGTTCATGGAACTCACCGCCGACAGTGTCGAATACCTCGCAGGAGAATCCCGATGACCTCGACCACCACACAGCAGACGGCCGTCTCGACGGCCGTGCGCGCCGCCCGCTTCCGGGACCTCCTCGCCGCCGAGTGGATCAAACTCTGGTCGCTGCGGTCCATTTCCTGGGCGTTCGGGGCCAGCGCGCTGATCATCATCGCCATCAACATCAGTGCGGCCGTCGCGGACTACAACAACTGGCCGACCTACAACGAAGGGATCCGGGCCCTCTTCGTTCCGATCTGGGCCATGCGGGACGCCTTCACCGTCGGCGCCTGCATGGTCCTGATCCTCGCCACCGGCAGCATCGGCGCCCTGACGGTCGTCGGCGAGTACAGCACCGGACAGATCCGCACGACCTTCGCGGCAGTACCGGCCCGCCGATCGGTCGTCGCGGCCAAGATGGCCGTCGTGACGACAGTCATGCTCGTCTACGGCACTGTCGTCGCGGGAACCTCGTTCGGCGTGACACAGGCCATCCTGTCGGGTCGGGGCATCGGCCTGTCCCTCGGCTACTCCGGCGCGCTCCGCGCCGTCGCGGCGTCCGCCCTGCTCGCTCCGGTGTGCGCGCTCGTCGGCATGGGCCTCGGCACCCTCATCCGGCACACCGCAACCACCCTCGTGACGTTCACCGGAATCCTTCTGCTGCTGCCGTTCCTCCTCAACGACCGCCACCGCTGGTCATCCGCCATCCTTCACGCACTGCCCCGCAGCGCCTGGGAACGACTGGTCCAGATGGGCGACCCTTTCAAATCGGCCCCCTACCCGGCGACCACCAGCGGGTCGTGGATCGTATACGCGGTTTGGCCCCTCGCCGCAGCAGTCGTCGCTGTGGTCGCCGTCCACCGGCACGATCCGTGAGCCCGCAGGGATTGGCCGCCAAAGATGTACACCGGGCCATTGCAGCAGGCTCTTGGTCCGTACTCGCCGGGTGCCGGGCGGGAGTGTGACGGCTCCGCCCCGCGCTCAGGCTTCCGGCCAGGTCGTGCCACACGGTGCCGGTTGAGGGTCCTGCGAGTCGGACGCCGTACGAGGACCGGGCACCGTGGCCGCCGCGGCGGCGAGGGCAAGGTGGAAGTTCATGTCCAGCTCGAACCGGCCCGGTCAACGATCCCCCCTTTTGGTACGAACGGAGGCCGCGTCGACGATCGCCGAGGTCCAGTCCACCTCACCCCGGGCCCCGAGTTCGTCCAGCACAGCCCGGTGCAGCCGACGCCACAGGCCAGCCTCGGTCCATACCGTGAAGCGGCGATGCGCGGTGGCGGGCGACGTGCCGAACGTCGGCGGCAGATGCCGACAGCACAGCCGCTGGTCAGCACGTACACCACTGCCGCGAACACGGCCCGCTCGTCACGCGGGGCGGCCCCACCACCCTGCGGACGAGCAGCGAACGACGGCAACAACGGGGCAGCCAGCTCCCAGAGCTCATCAGGAACCAGACGCTTCGACAGGTCAGCACCCACGCCCGGCATCATGCCGCACGAACATCACGTCACGTGAGACAACCTCTACGCCTCGCTTGGTACCGCCGACCTGGCGGCCTGCTCGATCTTCGCGCAGTAGGCCGCGCGGGCTTCCTCACCGATCTGCTTCTCGTGTTCGGGGCGCAGCCCGGTCCGGCCGTCGAGACCCTCGCGCAGAATGTCGGCGTGCCCGGCATGCCGGACGGTCTCGCCGAGGACATGGACCATGACGGCGAACAGGTTCGTGTCGGTATAGGGCTCAGGCCACCACGGCACGCGGCCGGAGGCGTCGAGGGCAAGCGCCTCGATCGTCGCGTCCGAGTGTTCCCACGTGCGCCGGTAGAACCCGATGATCTGCTCACGGGTTTCGTCCTTGGTGGCCCACAGATCGCTGCCGTCGGAGTCCTGCCACCGGCACAGCGGTTTCGGTGAAGGACGGCCGAAGACCTCGCCGAAGTACCTGGTTTCGACCGTGGCCACGTGCTTGACGAGGCCGAGGAGGTTGGTCCCGGTCGCCGTCAGAGGCCGGCGGGCGTCGTACTCGGACAGGCCGTCAAGTTTCCAGAGCAGCGCCTCGCGGTCCCGCCGCAGTCTCCCGTGCAGGTTGTCTTTCGCGAATGCATCGATCATGCGGCACGAGCCTGCCACGGGCCTCCCCAGTTCTCAAGATCACGTACGCGGTCTGCAACGACTGGCAGAGCCGAGGCCCGGCCATGGCCGCCGCCCTGACCTGCCCCAAGAATCTCGCGAAACTTGCCACGTGAGACAACCTCTTATGCCTTATGACCTGGTCTTTTGTCATTCTCGCTCCTACGATCGACATCGGTCGAAAGGAGGGCCGGGTGGACCGGATCGTACGCACCGTCGAGGACGTTCTCGCGCTTTTGGACGGGCTCTTCGCATCTGAATCCGAGGCCGGCCGCTTGGTGACGGGCGACGGTAAGGGCTTCAGGGACCGCTTCTATGCCGACCGGTCAAGGCCGATTCCGTTCTTCGTGTCGAAGCCGGACGAGAATCTGGCCGCCTACCTCGACCAGGGCCTGATCGCTCCCGGCCGGGCCCTGGACCCGGGATGCGGGGCGGGCCGCAATGCCGTGTACCTCGCCTCGCGCGGTCTCGACGTGGACGCCGTCGACCTCTCCCCGGCGGCCGTCGGCTGGGGTGAGAACCGGGCTCACGACGCTGGAGTCAACGTCCGTTTTCTGTGTGGCGAAGCTTTCGCTCTCCTCGCTGCTGAGTTGAGCGGCCCGTACGACCTGGTCGTCGACTCAGGGTGCTCCCATCACCTGCCGCCGCATCGCCGGGTCAGCTACCTGGTCCTCCTCGACTGGGTCCTCGCCCCTGGCGGCCTTCTCGCGCTCACCAGCTTCGCTGCCGACGAGGGGGGAATGGGGTCGGAACTCACGGATGTGGACCTTTACCGTGAGCGCAAGTTGCAGGGCGGCCTCGCCTACACTCCCGAACCGCTGCGCTGGATCTTCTCTGACCTGGTGGAGGTGGAATTGCGCCGCATGCGGGAAGAGCCCCCTGAGTCGGCACTGTTCGGCGTGACGTTCCTGTGGGCAGCGTGCTTCCGTCGTGGTGCGGCCGCCACAGGCGACGTTCGCCCTGTTCACGACCGCGCGTAGGCGCTCGTCCTGGGCGTACTTGTTCCGCCAGATGATGTATCGGCGGATCATGCTGCCCTGAGCATTGTGGGTGGGGTGGTCGGTGCCGTCGAGGGTGAATTAGCGCAGGGCGGTGAACTGGGCCTCGATCCGGTTCAGCCATGAGGAGCTGGTCGGGGTGTAGGTGATCTCGACGTTGTTCGCCTCGGCCCAGTCCGCGGCCCGGCGGCACCATTTCGTGGTCAGGCGCGGGGAGTAGTTGTCGCACACGATCGCGATGCGGTTCCCGATGGGGTGCAGAGAGCGCAGGTAGCGGCAGAACTCCAGGAACTTGCTGCGGTTCTTGGTCTTCTTGATGTGACCGTAGAGCTGGTCATTGCCCAGGTCGTAGGCGGCGAACAGATGCCGGACGCCGTGCGGGCGGGGTAGGTCGCACGGCGGCGGGGCCGCGGCTCGCGGTCGGGGTTCTTGTGCTTGCCGCCCGCTCGGCCCACTGGCGTCCGGGGGTGGGGCTGGAGGTTGAGTGGGCCGAACTCGTCCATGCATAAGATGACTTCGGGCTCACCCTTCTCGGGTGCCACCTCGCCGTCGGCGATCGCGTAGAGGTGCTCGACCCGAACCTTCTTCGCGGAGTAGTCGGGGTCGTTCGAGGACTTCCAGGTCTTCACGCATTGAAAGGAGAAGCCCTCCTTGCGGAGCAGGACCCGCAGGCCCTCGTGGCTGATGTCGTCGACCACCCCCTCGGCGACCAGGAAGTCGGCCAACTTGACCAGGCTCCAGGTCGAGAAGGGCAGGCCGTGCTCGGCCGGCTTGGACTTGGCGATCTTCTTGATCTCGCGACGCTCGGGCAGCGTGAACGTCCTGGGGCGCCCGCCCTTGTACTTCGGGTAGAGCGAGTCGAAACCGTCGGCATTGAAGTTGTGCAGGACGTCGCGGACGCGATCCGGGCTGGTGAACGTCACCGTCGCGATCTTGTCGACGGTCATGCCCTGCGCGGACAGCAGCACCATCTGGGCGCGCCGCCAGGTCACCACGGACCCGGTGCCCCGGCGGATGATCCGCAGCAGCCTTTGGCCCTCATCGTCATCAATCTCCCGCGCCCGCACCCGTTCAGCCACCAGGACAGCATCGACGACGCGCGCCGTCCGGGCCTGCACCCGGACGGCGCGTCACAACGAGGCGAACGTTGTCTGATGCGGCACCAGCTGTTCTGTTCGGGGAGGTTGTGGACGGGTGAGCCAGGTCTCGGCTGAGGGATCTTGAACAGGTGAGGGCCTTCCGGTTCGGTGTGGATTGCGACGTCAACACCGACAGAAAGGCCCTCGTGGTCCACCGTAATGCACCTTTGACCGAGACCGGCCGCCTGCGCCTGGCCCGCTGCGTGGTCGAGGAGGGCTGGCCGCTACGGAGGGCCGCCGAGCGCTTCCAGGTCTCGCCGACCACAGCCCAGCGGTGGGCCGACCGCTATCGGGGACTCGGCGCGGCCGGTATGAGCGACCGCTCCAGCCGGCCCCGCCACAGCCCCCGGCGCACTCCGGCCCGCACCGAGCGACGGATCATCAAGGTCCGGCTGCTGCGCAGGCGGGGGCCGGCCCGCATCGCGCACTTCCTGCACCTGGCGCCCTCCACCGTGCACCGCGTGCTGACGCGCTACCGCCTGGCCCGCCTGTCCCATCTGGACCGCACCACGGGCCGAGTCGTGCGCCGCTACGAACGCGACCGGCCGGGCGAACTCGTCCACGTGGACATCAAGAAGCTGGGCAACATCCCCGACGGCGGCGGGCACAGGGCCCACGGCAGGGCCCAGGAAAGCCGCAACAGCTCCGCGCACCGCGACCGAGCCCGGCCCCGCACCGTCCACGGCCGCCCCAACCTGGGCTACAGCTGCCTCCACACCGCCGTCGACGACCGCTCCCGCCTCGCCTACAGCGAGATCCTCACCGACGAGAAGAAGGAGACCGCCACCGGCTTCTGGCAGCGGGCCCACGCCTTCTTCACCCAGGCCGGGATCACCGTCGAACGGGTCCTGACCGACAACGGCTCCTGCTACCGCTCACGCGACTGGCGCGACACCCTGGCAGCATCCGGGATCGCCCACAAACGAACCCGGCCCTACCGGCCCCAGACCAACGGCAAGGTCGAACGCTTCAACCGCACCCTGCTCGACGAATGGGCCTACGCCCGCCCCTACCGCTCAGAAGCCGAACGCCGCGAAGCGTTCCCGCAATGGCTGCACACCTACAATCACCACCGCGGACACACTGCGCTGAAAGGGCAACCACCCGCCAGCCGCGTCCCCAACCTCACAGGGCAATACAACTAGCCTGTGATGCCGCCGCGGTCCGGGCCTGCGGACGCACCGCTGTGGCCGCCCTGTGGACGGCCGCCATCGCCGACGACCGCGCCACGTCCCTGGCCGCCCGAGCCTGAAACTTCACCCGCGCCGGTCACCGGCACCCGCCCCTGAGACTGCGCCGCTGGTTCGCCCTTCACGCACCGCTGCGTCCCAGCGACACGCCGCACCCCCTCAGCGCCCTCCCCGGGGCGGCACCCTGCGAGACCCCTTGCAGCTCAGTCGGACAGTGAGCGCCCGCAGGCTGTGACGCGGGCCAGGACGGAAAAGGCCGGCTCTCCGCCCCGCAGGCGCTGCTTGACGCGCATGCCGTCCAAGACGATGTCCATCGCAGACACGGCGATGCCCGCCGTGAGGCAGTCCCGGGCGATCGCGGCACCGTTGACGCCGACGGCACCGATCCACGCCTCCATCTCCGCGGGCCACAGCCCCACTCGAGTCCATGCCTGCGCCAGGTCCCGCAGTTCGGCCCGGCGCGGGTGTCCTGCACGGCGGCTGAGCACCTCGAAGGCGTAGTCCTCCCGCGCACGCCGGTTTTCGCGGCGGCGGCCTCCATCCTCCGAGCGCCGTCGGGACACGGCGGCACGGGCGGTGCGCCGGCGAACTGCGGCCAGGTCGGCCGCCAGGTCCAGGCCCTCGCGGGCGGCGATGTCTTCAGCAGTGGCGCTCGGTGTGGCGGTGTCGGTGGGTGCGAGGAGGGCGTAGACGGCCGCAGTTCGGGGTCGGTGAATCGGACACGTGAGGGCGGTCGGGCGGCCACTGGCTGTGGTCCGGTGCGCTTGTCGTGCAGGTAGGCGCGAACGGGCTGGTAGCTGCCCTTGTAGCCGAGCGGGACGATCTCCTCCCACAGCTTCCACGCGTTGGTACAGCCCTCGTTCCAACGGTCATCAAGGTGGGGCTTGTAGTCATCGAGGACCGAGGGTCGGTTCTGCCGCTGCCCGGTGAACAGTTCCTCCGGCGTTACGGCATCGGCGAGCTGTTTCACGGTGCGCCAGGTCATCCCGAGCTGCCGCTGGACCGAGCGTCGGCTGTGTCCTGGCTCCAGCAGGGCGTGGACGGCGGCGTGCCGGGACCGGGTCCGGTCGGCGAACCGGTGTCCTCGTGGCCAAGGTGACACCGCCGAGTCTGCGGCAGGGACGGCCGGATGTTCAGGTTGAGGCGCTGTCGGCGTCAGAACGTGCAGGCATCGGCGGTGCTGGGCGACGCTCCGCTCGGCGGCCTCGCTCAGGTTGTGCCAGAGATGCCACCTGTCTGCGACCTGGACCGCCTGCGGTGCTCCGACCGAAATGCCTTCTGCGAAGAACGGCGCTCGGTCCCGGCATACGACCTCGATGCCGGGTCGCTGGGCGAGCCAGGCGGCCAGGCTGGATGCCTCCGGTCCGGGAGCAGATCGATCGGACGGCGGGTTTCGATGTCCACCAGGACGGTGCCGTAGTGGCGGCCCTTGCGGGTGGCGTACTCGTCGACACCAACTACTCGCGGGGTGGTATCTCCGGCTCAGGCAGCGCGTCGACCAGGCGCAAGACCGTGCTCCGGCTGATGGATACGCCGAGGACGGAAGCCAGCCGGGCGCCAGCCCGTCCGGCCAGGGCAAGCCCGACTGCGGCCAGAGTGGAGCGCAGCCGCTCGGTGCGCTGGCCATACCTGCGGGTCAGGCCGGGTTTCTGCCCCACGAAGGTCCGGCGGGCGCACATGGTGCTGCGACACCGAAACCGCCGAACTCGTAACTGGAGCAAGACTCCACGTCCGGCGCTCGGTGCGTCAGCGGGAGACCGCAGGAAGGAGCTATGAACCCGGGTCGACCAGGTCCCGCACCCGGGGCAGGCGGCGCCGACCGTGGTGCACTGCGCCTCAACACGCACTATCTCGATATTCACGTCTACCGACAGCACCGCAATGTCCGCGATCGACGGGAACAGCAGCTCCTTCAGCCGGAGCACGACCTCTTCCATGGCCCGGACTTTCAGCCCAACCACCGGGTAGACGGTTGATTTTCGGGCGACTTCCGAAGTCGTCCTGAGACGTTCACCTGTCACTCACAGTGGCCGCTGCACGGAATCTGCGCCAGAACCAGGACTCGTGATTGAAGCCAAGTGGGCGATGTCGGCGTAGTAGGCGTAGTCGCCGGTTCGGGCGAGTTCGTGCAGGCGGTCGATGACGGCGCAGGCCTTGTCCTGCTCGCCGAGGACGGCGTGGTGGAAGGCCGGGGCCAGTTCCAGGACGGCTTCGGCCGCGGTGATGCCGGCATCGCGGGTCTCGGCGCGCAGGTCGCGGGCGGCTTCGAGTCCGGGCGGGGTGCCCGCGTCGCGGACGAGCTCGGTGATCCTCACTGTGAGGTGGGTGGCGCGCAGGTCGAGGCCGGTGAGGAGTTGCTCGGCGAGCTGGTGCTGGCGGCGGGCGAACGCACTGAGGAGGTCGACCAGAGCGCCGGCCGCTGTATCCAGTCCCGTGCTGCCGGTGGCGGGTGGGGCCAGGGACCCCTACCCGGAGTGTTGTCCTGGCCGGAACAGCATGTCATCAATTCTTTCAATGGTGCTATCGTCATTAGCACCATGTTGCTGCGTCTGGACAAGAGAGACACTCGGCCCCTGCACGAGCAGGTGGCGGGCGCGATCCGTCGCGCCATCGCCGAGGGGGAGTGCCTGCCAGGGGACCGCCTCCCGTCGGCACGTCACCTCTCGCAGGTGCTCGACGTCAACGTCAACACGGTCCTGCGTGGCCTGCGCGGTCTCAGGGACGACGGGCTGCTGGAGTTCCGCAGGGGCCGTGGAGTGACCGTGGCCGAGGGCGCCGACCAGCGGTCGGGCCTGCTGGAGCGAGTGCACGGCCTGGTGAGGGACGCCGCCCGGCTGGGTTACAGCAGGACCGAACTCATCGAGATGATCAGGGGGATACCGTGAACGACCGCACAGCGCCCTCCCGCGGCGCACGCTGGGGCGGCGTGGCGTGGACGGTGGGCGCCGCCGCACTGATCGCCGCCCTGCCGTGGAGCGCGAGTGGACGCCTGCCCGACCGACTAGCCACCCATTGGAAGCTCGGAGATGGTGCGCCCGACGGTTCGATGCCACTGTGGGCAGCATCCACCTTCCCCGCGCTCATCTGGCTGGGTTTGGCGGCTGTCGTCCTGCTGATGCTCCGGCGCGGCGCAGGCTCCTCCCCTGCGCCAGGAGAGGCTTGGACCGCGACCGCACTGCTGTCCACGGGTGCGCTCCTGATCGGCGCACAGGCGTCCGTCGTCCGCGCGAACCTCGACCGCGCGGACTGGCACGACGCGCATCAGCCCACCCCCTGGCTCGTGGCCACCCTCGTGGCGACGGTGGTCGGGGGTATCGCCGGATGGCTGGTGACCGTTCGCCGACGGCAGGCCGCTGCTCCCGCCGCACAGGAACGCCCGCAGGGGCCGGTTCTGCAGATACCCGAAGGGCAGCGCATGGTATGGCTGTCCCGGACGGTCAATCCCTGGCTCCAGCTGCTGGCCGCGATGACCGGCCTGGTAGCCGTGGCCGCGGGCATCGCTCTCGTCAGCGGGCTTGCCGAACCGGCACAGTTCGGAGCGCTGTTCATCCCCTTCGCGCTCGCCTCCCTTGCCGTGGCCGGCTGCGCGGCCGTTCAGGCCCGTGTGTCGGAGCGGGGTCTGGAGGTGGCGTTCGGACCGTTCGGCTGGCCCGTGCGCCGTTGGGACGCGGCGGACATCGAGTCCGCCCGTACCGAGGACCGCACTCCCGCACAGGTGGGCGGCTGGGGGTACCGCCTCAGCGGGCTGGGCACCACGGTCATGCTGCGCCGCGGTCAGTGCCTCGTCATCCGCACGAGGAGCGAGGGAAAGGAATTCGCCGTCAGCATCGACGACGCTGAGCGCGGCGCTGCTCTGCTAAACGCGCTGAGTACACCTCAATCGCGCTGACCATGAGGCGTTTTTCCGGTGCGGAGAATGGTGGCTGAAAATTAATCATCTCAGGGGAATCGGAGCTAAACATTCCGTAGCGTGCGTGTGATCCAACCCACAGAAAGGTTGGAATCAGGTAAGAATCATGTGAGGATCTCTACGGAAAGATCAGGCGCCGGGGGGACGCACTGACTATGCGCTCATTCCCCTCCGGCGCACTCAATCCAAAAGAGGGGATCCAAGTGAGTATCAAACAGCGCGGAATGCTCGCCGTCGCCGGTATCACCGCAGCCGCGGTATGCCTGACAGCCGCTCCCGCTGCGACCGCGGAACCGGCCACGAAGGCCTCCGTGTCGACCGCAGCGGAAACCGCCGTTTCCGCGAAGGACGACGGTGAGAACGTGTTCCGCGGCCTGTTCTTCGCGCAGGGCAAGGTGGGGGAGGAGCTCGCCAAATTGGACCTCTTCGCCGAGGCTCGTCAGCACCTCGACAACGACTCGTACGAGGAGATCCGCGCCGCGAACGCGGTCATAGACCTGATCAACAAGAAGTCGCCGGACTTCTTCGCCCATTTCAGCGACAACGTTCGCAGCGGCAACCCGCGTCAGGTCGAGCAGGCCGTCGTCGATGCGCAGGACATGCTCCTGGCCGTCGCGCAGAAGGCGGACGCCGGCGCCACTCCGGTGGAGAACGGCCAGCTCTGCGGGGTCACCGTCGCCGTGGGCGCCGCGGTGGTGCATGTCGCGGCCGTCGTCACCGCGGCCGGCGCCGTCGTCACGGTCACCATCGCGGTCGGGGCCAACTTCGTGAAGGGCAAGAACTGGTTCTGGAGCCCGGAACCCACCTCCGGCGACGGCTCGCAGCTGTCCCGTGACGAGGCCGTGGCCCAGGTGACGGAGGCTCTCAAGGCCTGAGCCTTGCGGGAGGAGCGAGGAGGCTGCAGACTCTTCGCCCTTCCCGCGGGCCGCCCGGCCAGGGCCGGGCAGACGCCGCGACAGTCATGAACAATTCACTGCGTAAAGTCCGCGACAGTTTCACCAGAAGCAGCGGCCGGACCGTCACGGTTTCACGGCGGGCCATCGCTGCCGTCTGCGTCGTCTGGGCCGTTGCTATTCTCTACGTGGCGCAGGAGCAGCTACCCAAGAACGCCATCACGCTGCCGGCACAGAAGGAAGCCCGGCATACCGTCGTCAATGTCGCACCGCAGGGATGGGCCTTCTTCACGAAGTCACCCCGTGATGTGGAAGTCGTCCCCTACGGAAAGCGATCCGGGCATTGGCAGCCGCTGTCCATGACGCCTCATTCGTCGCCGAAGAATGTCTTCGGTTTCGACCGGGCTTCGCGAGCACAGGGGGTGGAAATTGCCATGGTACTCTCCGCGGCCAAAAAGGGCGACTGGCATCCCTGTAAACGGGACCGTGAAAGCTGCCTCACCGAATTCGGTGCGCCGGTCCGCACGATCAAGAGCACCTCACCCGAGCCTTCCCTGTGTGGAACGGTCGGCTTCCTGCAGGAGCGCCCCACCCCGTGGGCCTGGCGCGACCTCGTCGACGAAACACACACTCCCGAGCGCGTCATGGTGCTGAGGGTGACCTGCTGATGCCCCAACTCAAGATCCCATCCCCATGGACCACCGGATACGGCCTGGCCAGGACGCTGCTCGCGCTGGGCACCCTGGGCACCCTGGCCTTCAGTGACTCCGCGACCCTGTTCCGCGAAGTCGCCACCGTCGGCCACTACCCGCTGTGCAAAGGCGTCACCGGAGCTGGCGCATGGTGTCTCGTCCCCACACAGGACTACGACACTGTCCGCTGGCTGTGCTGCCTCGTCCTGCTGCTCGTCGCCAGCGGCTGGCGTCCGGCGCTGACCGCCATCCCCCACGCCTACATCGCCTTCAGCGTGTTCACAGGGATCGCCATCCCCGACGGCGGCGACCAGATCACTTGGCTTCTCAGCCTTCTCATCGCCCTCGTCGCACTCGGCGACACCCGCCGCTGGCACTGGCAGGCGAACACCGACCGGACCGCCGGCGACCAGACCGGCACCAAGCCACACCGCCGGTACCTGGCGCTACTCGGCACCAGCGCCCTGGTCCTGGCCCGGCTCCAGATGTCGGTGCTGTACTTCCAAGCCTGCGTGGCCAAGCTGCCGCACGCCGAGTGGGCCGACGGAACAGCGCTGTACTACTGGATCAACAATTATGCGTTCGGGGCGGCCGACTGGCTTCACCCCGTACTGAACGCAGTCGTCCAGAACCCACTCGGGGTCGCACTGATGACGTGGCTCCCCCTGGTCATCGAACTGTCCCTGGCGGCAGCATTGCTCCTCCCTCAGAAGGTGCGCTGGATCCTGCTTCCGATCGGAATCCTGTTTCACCTGGGCATCGCCATCGTCATGGGCCTTTGGAGCTTCGCCCTGGCCATGACGGCGGGCCTGCTGCTCCTGCTGGCCCCGCTGGGCCACGACCCCGATTTCACAGTCCTGCTGCGTTCCCGCAAAAACGACACGACCGCCCCCGCACCCGCGCGTTCCAAGGACTTGGCCCCAGAGGGCGAAGACCCGGAGATCAGCAGCGGACGCGTCACCGCCGCCTGATTGGCCGATAACACTCGTCAACCGAAAGGAACCTTGTGTTCGGAAAAACCAGAGCTGTGGCAGCCGTCTCGCTCCTCTCGGCGGCCTTGGTCCTCGGGGTCTCCTCGGCCTCCGCCGAGAACCGGGCAAGTGAACAGAGCGGGGCCGGATGGTCCGCCTCTTACGCCACCGTCAACGCCTCGGGCACAACTCGCCCGCTGAAAGACGAAAGCATCATCAACCCGAAGACCGCCGTTGAGGGCGAGCTCCGGAACACCGGCTCGGAGTGCTACTCAGTCTGGATCCAGTGGACGGTCGACATGACCGTGACCCCACCCTTCAAGATCGGCACCCAATGCGGGACCGGGACGGCTCCGGTGTATTTCGAGAAGACCGGAGGGCTGGGTACGACATGGGTCCGGGTATGCCGCGGTAACAGCACACCGCTCAAGGAATGCGGTCCCCTGACATACCTGTGACCAGCCCCAGGGCACTGTCATCGCGCCCGCTGCGGGCAGCACGACCCGCACCGGCACGGGGCCGGGCATAGCAGGATCGGAGGGTGGCGTCACGTTCAGCACGGGACGAGATGGCCGACCTTGTGCTGGAAGGTTCCGTCGCCGCGGTGCACCCTGGGCATGGACTGGTTGGGGCCTGCGGGTGCTGCGGTGGCGGCGGGCTCGTAGCCTGGAGGTGCTCGGGGCTGGTGAGAGGGCTGTCTGTATGCCTCGAACAATCTGGTCCGGCGCGGTCTCGTTCGGTCTGGTTACCCTGCCTGTGCACGTCCAGTCGGCGACGGAGGACCACGGCGTCCGTTTCCACCCGTGCCACCTGGAGGACATGGGTTCTTTGGGGATGTGAGGTGTTCTTGCGTGGGTAACGCTGGTGCCGGCACAGGTGGGGGCCATTGGTCTGGGTAGTGCTACATGCAACAGCTGTGGTGCTCGCCGTCCACCGTGACGACGCCTTCGCTCACGGGATGCTGGGGGCCCGGACGCACAGTGCGTGGTCGATCAGGGCGCTGCCCGCGTTCTCCTGTTCCAGGATGTGTTCCGGGGTGTCGCCGCGTGCCTCGGACATGGCGACCACGGCGCTTCGCCTGCCATCGGCGGTGACGCCGTTGAGGGTGATGTAGCCGCCGTCCCCGCCCTCGTGGCTCCAGTAGGTTCCTCCGCAGCTCAGGGGGCGTTCGACCAGGCCCAGTCCGTATCGGCCGCCGGGCCACGACTGCTGCAGCTCCCCGCTCACAGGCGCGGTCTGCTTCATCTCGGCCAGCTGCCGCGTCGGTAGCAGGCGGCCCCCGAGCAGCGCGCGGAGGAAGCGGTTCTGGTCCCGCGTGGTCGTGACGAACGAAAGGCTCTCGTGCTCCACCGGTATCTGCTCGGTCACATCCACCACGGAACCGGGGCCGAAGAGCTGGTATGCCCTGGCATGCGGCCGGGGCAGGGTGGCCGAGGTGCCGCCCCACCGGGTCTGGTCGAGGCCGAGAGGGCGCAGGATGCGGTCTTCGATCTCCTGGTGGGCGGGGTGGCCGGTGGCCTTCTGGACGATCATGTCGAGCAGGATGTAGCCGGTGTTGGAGTACCCCCAGCCCTCGCCGGGCCGGAAGTCCGGCGCATGGGCCATGGCGCGGGCGACCAACTGCTCGGAGCTGTAGACGTCGTAGCGCTGCTGATAGTACTCCTCCGGCGTGGTGTATCCGGGCAGGTCGTCGTGGATGCCGCTGGTGTGCTGGAGCAGTTGACGGACGGTGATCCGGCTGCCGTCGTTGCCGTTGCCCTGCACTACTCCTTGCAGCCAGTGGTCGACCGCGTCGTCCAGGGACAGCCTGCCCTCGGCCTCCAACTGGAGGACCACGGTGGCGACCAGCGTCTTGACCGTGCTGGCCATACGGAAGTAGCCGTCGGCAGAGACCGGGCGGCCGGTGATCAGGTCGGCGGTGCCGCTGCTGGCGACCGACTGCCGACCGTCAGGCGTGATCATGCGGGCCTGCACACCACTGATACCGAGAGCGTGGATCGCCTCGGTGTCCTGGCGTAACTGCTCCATGGGAGAGGGGCCAGCGGGCCGGGCGACGGCAGTGGTCACTTCGGCGGCGAGCAACGTAGCGACACCCACCGCCATGGCGAGGCACTTTCGCAGAGTCGAAGGCATGGCCGAACGCTAGTTTCGCCCTCTGACGGGGCGCGATCCGGCACACCCCACGATCGCGCTGGGGATATCCCCCTAACGAGCTCGTGCACGGTAGGCGGTGAGGCGTCTGGCTGCTGATCGTCGATCATGGTCGTGTGGTGGGGAATGCGTCTCGTACAGCGATCATCAGCGACCGGAGGATCACGGGCCTGTCGGCTGACGTGATCGCTGAACTCGTTGCTGAGGTGGGACCGTTGTGGCACGACCGACACCAGGCCAAGCTCGCGTCCAGGCCGCGGAAGCGGGCTGTGGGCGCGGGTGCGAAGCACCGGCTGGTGTTCGTCGACCGGCTCCTGGCCACGCTCGTGCATCTGCGCCATGCCGTCACTCATGACGTGCTGGCCTGCTGGTTCGGTGTGGACCGCTCCACCATCACCCGCGCCATCGGCGAGGTGCGGCCACTGCTCGCCGAGCGAGGGTGCACCATCAGCCCGGATGTGCGGCTGCGGACACTGGCCGAGGTCGTCGACCACCTCGGAACCAGCGGGACGACCGGCATCATCGACGGAACCGAGATCCGCGTCAGGCGCCCGGCCGCCGGGCGCCGGGCGCACGGACCGGGACAAGTTCATCTCCGGCAAGAGCAAGCAGAACGCGGTCAAGACCATGGTCGTCACGGACGGCGACGGACGCGTCCTCTACTGCAGTCCGGCTCAGCACGGCAGCTGCGCAGACATCACCCACGCCCGCCAATTAGGGCTGGTCAGGCCCTTGGACGGCGGGCCCGCACTGGAGATCCTCGCGGATGCCGGTTACCAGGGTCTGGGCGCCCAGACCGGCGGGCGCGTGGTGACGCCACCGCACCGCAAGTTCAAGAAGAACGCCCCGAACTGGTACGAGGAGATGCACGAGCGCCAGCGCAAGGCGCACTCCTCACGCCGCATTCGCGTCGAGCACGGCATCGCCCACCTGAAGAACTGGCGGGCACTGGCCCGCCACCTCGGCCGCCGCGAGCACATCAGCGACACGGTCCAAGCCATTGCCGGCCTGCTGTCCCACCAGCAAACTGCGGACCTGACCTCCGCACGGCAGATGTGAACACTGAGTCCCGCCGCAGTCCTCGACGCCTCACCGCCTACCGTGCACGAGCTCGTTAGGGTCCTGTTGGCTGCACGGAGAGAAGCACTCTCCAGGTGAAGAAGCGTATCGGGTCGTACCCGCGTGTCCGCATCGAGGGCGGTGGCCGGGCGGTGGTCTCGCAGGCCGGGGGCGTGCTGCTGGTGGGGGCCGTCCGCAAGGCCGGCTTGGATACCGCGATTTCCGCGGCACTGACGCCGTGGCGGAAGGCTCGGGCGGTGTGTGATCCGGGCAAGATCCTGCTGGATGTTGCCCTGGCGGTCGCGCTGGGCGGGGACTGCCTCGCAGACGTCGCGATGCTGCGGTGCGAGCCGGCCCTCTTCTGCCCGGTCGCCTCCGACCCGACCGTCTCCCGCTTCATCGACACCCTCGCGGCCTCCGGCGAGGCACCTTTGCAGGCCATCCGGGCCGCACGGTCCGAAGCCCGGCAGCGTGTCTGGGTGCTGGCCGGGGAGAACGCCCCGGACGCCGACGGACAGGTCACGGTCGACCTCGACGGCGTCCTGGTGATCGCCCACTCCGACAAGGAGGCCGCGGCCGCGACCGGGAAGAAGACCTACGGCCGTCACCCGCTGACGGCCTTCGTCGACCACGGCCCGGGCGGCACCGGAGAACCCGTCGCGGCCCTCCTCCGTTCGGGGAACGCGGGCTCGAACACGGCCGCCGACCATGTCACCACCGCCCAGCTCGCCCTGGCCCGGCCGCCGAAGAAGTACCGGTGCGGGCGGCAGACGCGGATCCGCACGGATTCCGCCGGCGGCACCCACAACTTCGTGGCCTGGCTCGCGAAGCGAGGACGCTGGCTGTCCTGCTCGGTCGGCATGGTGATCACCGAGGCCATCCACAGCCACGTCCTCAGGATCCCGGTATCGGCCTGGGCCCCGGCCGTCGAAACGGACGGCGAGGTCCGCGACGGCGCCTGGGTCGCCGAACTCACCGGCGACCTGCTCGCGGGCCGGCCGAGGGGCATGCGGCTGATCGTCCGCAAGGAACGGCCGTATCCCGGTGCCCAGTTGAGGATCACCGACGCGGACGGCATACGGATCACCTGCTTCGCCACCGACACCCCTGACCGGCCGATCGCCGAGCTCGAGCTCCGCCACCGCCTGCGGGCCCGGGCCGAGGACCGTATCCGGGCCGCCCGCGCGACCGGACTGCGCGACCTGCCCCTGCACCACACCGCCCAGAACAAGGTCTGGCTGGAGATCGTCCAGATCGCGCTCGACCTGCTGGCCTGGATGCCCATGCTCGCCCTGACCGGCCAGGCCCGGCTCTTCGAGCCCCGCCGGCTGCGATTCCGCCTGTTCTCCGCGGTCGCCCAGCTCGTCACCAC
The DNA here is from genome assembly GCF_039543625.1 of Streptomyces similanensis. Classification (NCBI taxonomy): domain Bacteria; kingdom Bacillati; phylum Actinomycetota; class Actinomycetes; order Kitasatosporales; family Streptomycetaceae; genus Streptomyces; species Streptomyces similanensis. Next base: position 258,030 of record NZ_BAABKC010000049.1, read on the forward strand.
CGGTCGGCGCCGCATCCTCCGCCTCGCCCGCCACTGGCCCTGGACCTATGAGATCACCGGTGCCTTTGAACGGCTCGCGCTCCTACCCAACCCCGGCTGACCAGCGGGTTCGCCCGTCTCTACGAAAAGAGGACCCAGCCCGGAGCAGTGGAACCCGGCGCCCACCCGAGGCGACACTCGGGCCATCGGAATGCCCGCCATCAGCCACCGAAAGCGAAACGGTCCACCGACTCCGTCGGCGGACCGTCATGCAAGATCGAGGCTAAGGAATCCACGCGATCCCAACTCCTCCAAGTCAAAAGCAACTTGCAATAGATGGCCGTCTCCATCCCGCTGACCGACGACGAGCAGGCGGCCGTCGAGGACGGCCAGGCAGCTCTGGACCGGCTACTCGACCGCCTCGCCGACACACCCATTCCGGCCGGCCCGACACCACGGAACTGGACATCCCGGCGACGGCCCCCCTTCTGCCGGTCGTCGACGGTCGACAGAGCCAGACGGGCTCCGCACCGCGCTGATATCGGAGTGCGCGCAGGCCCGGGAGAGTGTCACAGTCACTGCCGTGACTTTGATGAATGTGCTCGTCGACTTCGCCCGAGCCGGCCGGATCGGGCCCCTGAGCTGCGGAATGTCCTTGGCTGAGGCTGAGGACCTTCTCGGCCCGGGGCGCCCGCACCCTGCCCACATCATGAAGGGGCCCGGTATCGACGGCTACCCCTATTCCTGGGGTGGGCTGCAGCTGGTGGTCACTCAGCGGGCCGTCAGTGGAATCTGGATCAACCTCTGGCCCGGTTCGACCGCCAAACTACCCCCGCTTGTCCTTCCTGATTCCGAGTCGTTCGAGGCCACCGTCGTCCGCGAGGAGTTGGTCGCCGCTCTCGACGGCGCCGGCTGCCGGCATGTGGTCAATAGCACTCTCACCCTCGCCGAGCAGTCGAGCCTCCTCACCCAGCCCGCTGACGTCTGCGCGGTCTTCAGCCTGCCCGGGCGGAACAACCACGTGCCGCACCGTGATCGGCAGTACCTCGACGTGATGCACAAGCACACGGCTTGACATCGCTGATTCGACAGAATGATCCGGTTGGCGTGTCCTTCGACGACGCCGGAGCTGCAGGGCAGGGTAGGGCCCGCGATGACCGCGTCGCGGTCTCGGTCGATGCCGGCCGCGAGAGTGTGGAGGCCGGGCAGGTCGTCCTGGCGGACGGCGTCGGGCCACTGCGGGAGTCGTTTGCTCTGGCGCTCGGTGAGCATCTGGGCGAAGAATCGAACGTGACCGCTCAGGGCGTCGAGTTCGGGGCAATTGGCCAGGACGGTCTTGAGCCGGAGTTGATGGATCTGGGTCAGGGTCTTGGGTCGGCTGAGGATCCATTTCGTCATCACGCGGGGTGCCGGCGGTTGCGCGGTGACCGGCCGTGGCGAGGTGTGCTTCTCTCGCAGCTAGGCGCTGGCCCGGCCGTAGCTTCCTTGATGGCTCAAGGGAACGATCTCCTCCCAGAGCTTCCTGGCGTTGGTGCAGCTCTCGTCCCAGTGTTCGTCCAGGTAGGGCTTGTACTCGTCGAGGACGGGGGGTCTTGTTGTGCTGCCACTGGCCGCGAAAGAGGTCTTCCGGCTTCGCTGCGTCGGCGGGACTCTTGACGGTGGGGTGGGTCATGTTCAGTTGGCGCCCGATGGAACAGCGGCTGTGGCCGGCTTCTAGCAGCGTGTGGACCGTGGCGTGCCTGGCTCGGACGGGGTTGGCGAATCGCTCGCTCCGCCATGGCGAGTCCGTCTTCTCTTCGGGCGGCGCAGGTTCGTCGGCCTTCCGCTCAGGATCGGGGACCAGGACGCGAAGGCACTGGCGGTGGCGGGCGACAGAACGCTCAGCAGCCTCCCCGAGGTTGTGCCACAAATGCCAGCGATCGGCGACCTGCGTCGCCTGGGGGCCCCGGCTGTGGCGCCTTCCGCGAAGAACGGCGCGCGGTCCTGGCAGACGATCTCGATCCCGGGTCGTTTCGCCAGCCATACGGCCAGGCTGGACGCCTCTCGGTCAGGCAGTAGATCCACCGGCCGACGGGTCTCGACGTCGACGAGCACCGTGCCGTAGACCCGTCCCTTGCCAGTGACGCACTCATCGACACCGACTGCCCGCGGGGCCGGGACTTCGGGTTCGGGCAAGGCACCGAGCAGCCGTAAGAGTGCGCTGCGGCTGATGGACACCCCGAAGTCCCGTGCCATCCGGGTGCCGGCCCGGGCGGCGAGGGCGAGCCCCACCGCGGCGAGAGTCGACCGCAACCGCTCCGTCCACCTGCTGTGCCGCCGGGTCAACCCGGGCAACTGCTCAGCGAACGGCTGCCGAGCACACGAAGACCGCGGACAGAAGAACCGCCGAACTCGCTAGCTGCAGGACCACCAGACGTCCCCCGCTCGGCACGCCCGCGGGAAACCGCAGGTAAGAGCTGTGCACCCGGGTCGACTCGCTTCCACAGTTCCGCCTTGCGCACCCCGTGTCCCGTTTTCCTTGACCGACCCGATCCGACCCGACCCGATCCGACCCGATCCGACCCGACCCGGGCCGACCCGACCCGACCCGACCTGACCCGGCCCGACCTGACCCGGCCCGGCCCGGCTCAGGCGGTGACGGTGTGGGGGGCGGTGGGGGCGGCGGGGTGGGGGTGGGGGTCAGTGGTGCAGGGTGAGGGGCAGTGCTTCCAGGCCGCGCAGCATCATCGTGTTGCGCCAGCGCAGGTCGCGTTCCTGGCAGGCCAGGGTTGTTCCGGGGAAGCGGGCGAGGAGCGCGGTGAGCGCGATCTCGGTCTCCAGTTTGCCGAGCAGGGCGCCGAGGCAGCGGTGGATGCCACCGCCGAAGGCGAGATGGCCGGCGTCTGGGCGGTCGAGGTTGAGGCGGTCGGGGTCCTGGAAGCGCGCCGGGTCGCGGTTGGCCGCGCCGAGGGACAGCAGCACGAACTCGTCCTGCGGGATCCTGACCCCGCCGACGTCCACCGGCTCGGTGGTGAAGCGGGTGGTGGCCATACAGATGGGGGAGTCGTAGCGCAGGAACTCCTCGACGGCCCCGGGCATCCGGGTGGGATCGGCGCGCAGCCAGGCGGCCTGGCCGGGATCGCGCAGCAGCGCGAGGCAGGAGGTGCCCAGCAGGTTCACGGTGGTCTCGTGCCCGCCGATCAGCAGCAGGGCGACCATGCCCACGATCTCGTCATCCGTCAGTTCCCCGCGCTCGCGGGCCGCCAGCAGTTCGGTGAGCAGATCGGCGGGACGGTCATTGCGGCGGATACGCCGGTCGGCGAGGGCCAGGACGTAGGCGCCCATCTCCTGGACGGCTCGCCGGAACGCCGCGTGGTCGCCCTCCTGGGTGACGATGGCGGTCGACCACTTGCGGTAGAGGTCGCGGTCCTCGGGCGGGAAGCCGAGCAGTTCGCAGACGACGAGGATCGGCAGCGGGAAGGCGAAGTCACGTATCAGGTCCACCGTGGCGGTGGTGGCGCGGGTCGTGCGGAGCGCGGCTGCCGCGTCCAGCCCGTCGAGGAGTTCGAGGGTGATGCGCTCGACCATCGGCCGCATCGCCTCGACCCGCTTGCGGCTGAACGCCGCCTGGACCACGCGGCGCAGGCGGGTGTGGTCGGGCGGATCGCTGCTGAGCATATGGGTGATCTCGGTGCCCAGGTTGACGCCCTCGACCCGGCTGTCGGCCAGGGCCTGGGCGCGCCGCGCATCCTGCGCGAAGCGGCGGTCGAAGAGCGCGGCCCGGACATCGGCGTAGCGCGGGATGATCCACAGCCGCAGGCCGCCGTCGCTGTGCAGCACGGAGACCGGGGCCGATTGCCGCATCCTGGCCAGGGTCGGGTACGGGTCGCTGAGGAACGCCGGCGGGTTCTGGCGCGGTTGCGTCGTCTCGGGCTGCTCCGGCCGGTGCTTGTCCGGGCGGGGACTGTTCGTCCGGGGTGCTGCCGTCGCTGCCGTGGCTGTGGTCATGATGTTTTCCTGTCCTCACCGGTACGGCCGGCGCCGCGGCGGGGTGCCGGGCGTGGCACCCCGCTACGGCGCTGCTCGGGCTCACTGCAGAGGCGACTTGTCCTCCGTGTTCTTCTTCGTGCGGGTGGTGCAGGTCCGCGCCGGGCCGTTCGGCCGGACCGGGACCGCCTTGTCCAAGGCGGCCTGGGTGTGCGGCGGAATGATGATCCCGCGCTCCCGCTCGGTGGCGCTGATGGGGTCGACGCGCAGTCCGTGACGCTTCATGGGGTTGACCTTTCCTCGGTGTGGTGGACGGGGTGGTGCGAGCCGGTCCGCCCGCTGTCGCGGCGGTCGGCGGTTCTGGGGGAGGCGCGCAGCGTGTCGTCGGCGTAGCGCACCATGGCGTCCCAGGCGGCGGCGTGTCCGGCTGGGTCACGGCCCACGTCGTGTCCGCCGCCGAGCCACCGGACGCGATGGGGGACGTCGCGGCGCCGCAGCGCGGCGAGATAACGCTCGATCTGTTCCGCAGGGCACTTCTCGTCGTCCACCGAGGCGGCGAGGAAGAGCGGGCCGCGTACGCGGCCCACATAGGTCATCGGGCAGGCCGCGCGATAGCGGTGTGGCACCTGCTCGGGGGTGCCGCCGAAGAGGCGCTCGTCGACCTCCCGCAGCGCCGGCGTCGTCGCCCGGTACGCCGCCGTGTAGTCGGCCACCGGGGCGACGGCCAGCCCCACGTCCCACAGCCGGGGCTGGACGCCCATCGCCAGCAGCGTCAGATAGCCGCCCCAGGAGTAGCCGCACAGGCCGGTACGGCCCGGCTCCGAGACTCCCGCGTCGATGAGGTGGCCGCGCACCGCGGCGAGGTCTTCGAGCTGGGCGAGGCCGACCCGGTGGCCGAAGTCGTCCCGCCAGCGGGGGCCGTAGCCCGTCGAGCCGCGGTAGTTGGTGCGCACCACGGCGAATCCGGCCCGGACCAGGGCCTCGGTGCGGGCGTCATAGGCGTCCCGGTCGTGGGTGTGGGGCCCGCCGTGGACGAGGAAGACCGTCGGCCAGGGGCGGTGGCCCGCCCTGCGGCCGGGCGGGGTGGCCACAAAGCTGTGGATCCGCCCGTACGGCCGACGTGTCCACAGCTCGCGGCGCCTGGACCCGGTCGTTCCACCGGGCGCCGTGCCACGTGACGCCGTCGCGGAGCGGCCGGAACGTTCCGGGGATTCCGCGGGCTCCGCACTTTCCTGTCTTTCCAGGCTGTCCGGGCTTTCCGGGTGGCAGATCAGTGGCCGGGGCGGTTCGCCGTCGCGGCTCCACAGGCAGTGGACCGTGCGGTCGGGTGCGCAGGAGAAGTCGATGATCGTGCCCTCGGGCGTGGGAAGCACCGTCGTCGTACCGCGGTCGAGGTCGGCGCGGACCAGGCGGCTGCGTCCCGCCCGGTCCTGCTGGACCAGCGCCGTGCGGCCGGGCCCGTACCAGCAGGCGGTGATCTCCGTATCGAAGTCGAGGGCGGAGCCGGGACCGTGCGTACGGATCCCCTCGCCCTGCCGCCACAAGGCCAGGGTGTAGCGGCCCGCGCGTTCGAGGACGAGCAGCAGTTCCGGCCGTGCGGTGGTGAGGTCCGGGCAAAAGCCCAGCGCCCACACCGCGCCGCCGTCGCCGTCCCCGGCTGCGCCGGGGATCGCGTCCACGAGGACGCCGGAGGCCGGTGACCACAGCCGGACCGCGGCCGGCCCGGCCGGGCACCCCGCGGTGGCCAGCAGCCGGCCGCCGGGGGCCAGGCCCACCACTGCCGCATAGCCGGGCTCCTCGGCCACCAGGCGGGCGCGCTCGCCCGGTCGGCCGAGGTAGTACCGCGAGCGGTCCGCGACCCCGACACCGACGGCGGCGAGGCCGCTGCGGGGGTCGAAGGCCAGGCCGTGCATCCGCCCGGCGGGTACGCCGTCGAGCGCCGGGCGCGGGTGCCCGCCCTCGAACGGCCCGCGCAGCCAGCGGCCTTGACCGCCGGGAGCGGCGTCGAACCACCACAGGCCGTGGCCGTCCGGCTCGATGGCGGCGGTCTCCACACCCAGCGGTGCGGCGGTCACCTGCCGGCGCTGACCCGTCGACAGATCCCAGGCCACGATCTGCGGGAGACCGTCCACATACCGGGTCTCGACCGCTCGCCGTCCGTCGCGGGCGGCGAAGGACGGGACGTGCACCGCCGTTCCGATACCGCCGCTCATCACCGCCCCTTTCTCCGCTGGTGTCCGCTTCCGCCGCCGGTGGCCTTGGCTGTGGTGGGCTCCGACGGCCATCACACTGCCGGACGGGCCGGCCGCGTGGCAGGGAAGAAAGCGCAGCGGCACCGACAGTGAGCGACCGCCGGTCCTTCCCTGGCACCGGACGGTGGGCGGGCGACAGGGTGCGGGGGGCGACCACATGGCCCGGACCCACCGAGGAGAAAGAGGCGACCCGATGACGATCGCGGCGACCCGGCCCGGCGCAGCCCCCGTCCCACCCGGCGGAGCGCCGAACGGCACACCGGGTGGCAGGCCGAGCCGTGCGCTGACGGCGGTCTATGTCGCGGGCGCGGTGACGGCGTTGGGCACCCAGATGACCATGCTCGCGCTGCCCTGGCTGGTGCTGGAGACCACCGGCTCGGCCACCCGGGCGGGCCTGGTCCTCGCGGCCCAGGTGCTGCCCATGGCGCTGCTCGGCTTCGCGGGCGGAGAGGCCATCCAGCGCCTGGGCGCCCGCCGGACCATGGTCGTCTCCGATCTCGCCCGCGCTCCGGTGGTGGCGCTGATCCCGCTGCTGCAGACCCTGGGCGCGCTCAATCTGGCCGTCCTCCTGGCGATCGTCGCGGCGCTCGGGGCGCTGGCCGTTCCCTACCACGCGGCACAGCGGGTGCTGGCGATGGAACTGCTGAGCCCGCACGCCCGCTCCCTGGCCCGCGCCAACAGCGCGCTGGCAGGTGTGCAGAACGGCTCGGCGTTCGCCGGACCGGCGCTCGCGGGCGCGCTGATCCCGCTGGTGGGGACCACATCGGTGGTGTGGCTGGACGCGGCCACGTTCGCCTTCTCCGGGCTGCTGCTGCTGCGCCGCGTCCCGGCAGGGAGTGGCGGGGCCGGAGGGTCCGCGGCCGGACCCCGCGGCCTGTGGGCGGGGGTACGGCATCTGCGCGGTGACTGGTTCCTGCGCCGGGCGATGCTGTCCACCGTGGTGTTCGGGCTGATGCTGCGAACCCTGATGATCACCCTGCCGGTGCTGGCGTTCGCCCGGTTCGAGGGGGACGCCAGGGTCGGCGGCCTGCTGTTCGCCGCCGATGGCGCCGGTGGCCTGGTGGGCTCGGTGGCCGCCTATGTGCTGGCGGCACGGGTCGCCCCCGTACGACTCGCCTGTACGGCCCTGGTCTGCGTCGCTCTGCCCCTGTGGACGCTCCTGGTGCCCGTGCCGGCCGGCGTGCTCGTCGTCGCCGTCGGCCTGTCATCGGCCGCCGCGCCCCTGGCGAACGCGCCGCTGATGGGCCTGCTCTCCGTCCGGCTGCCGGATGGCTTCGGGCCCAAGGTGTTGCAGGCCGTGGTCACGATCAGCACCCTGGCCGGGCCGCTGGGCTTCCTGGCCGCGGGCGCCGTGCTGGACCGGGCCGGTGTCGCGGCGACCCTGTGGGGCGTCGCCGCGCTCGCGACGTTCGGCAGCGGCAATCTGATCCTGGCCCTGCGCCGCCTCCAGGCCACCGGGGACCCGGACTGACCTGGTTTTCCGAGAAGACCCCGGTCGACGGGGGTCACGCGGCGGCGGAGTTCAGCTTGTTCTTCATCTGCCAAGATCGGCCAGCTCTGCCGATGGCCTTGAGAGTCTCGGGCCGTTTGACGGTCTTGCCGGCGTCGTAGCGGGGTGCGGGATGGCGGTTCTTGGTTCCGGGTGGTCGCCCGGGAGGAGCAGCGCCGCGAGGTTGGGGAACACGGGCCGGACAGGTGTGGGGGATGGGAGTGGGGCTGATCGCTGCGGGGCGGCAACGCCGGGAGATGGTAGGGATGCGGGCGGCCGAGCTGTTCGAGCGGGAGATCAAGATGCCGGAGGTCGCAAGACGCCTGCGGGTGAGTCTGAAATCGGCCTACCGGTGGCGTCAAGTGTGGCGGGACGGCGGTCGTGAGGCTCTGGCCTCCCGTGGTCCGGGCGGGTCGCGGTGCCGTCTGTCCCCGCGCTGTCTGGAGAAGTTGGCCGCGTATCTGGAGCAGGGTCCGGCCGCGCACGGCTGGGTGGAGGACCAGGTGTGGACCGCGTCGAGGGTGGTCACGCTGATCGGCCGGAAGTTCCACGTCTCCTACAGCATCTCGAGTGCGACGAGGCTGATGCACCGGCTCGGCTTCAGCCCGCAGGTGGCCGCGCGGCGGGTCGCCGAACGCGACGAGCGGGTCGTGACCGCATGGAAGGAGGCGACCTGGGCGGAGGTAAAAGAGCCCGGGCGGCCTGCGGGGGCTACGTCTGCTTCGAAGACGAAGCCGGGTTCACCCGCCGGCCGCCCAAAGGACGAACCTGGGGTCGGCGCGGCCGCACCCCGGTTGTGACGGTCAGCGGGCGACGTTCGGGACGCCTGTCGGTGGCCGGGCTGATCGCCATGCGGCCCGGCTCCCGGACCCGGCTGTGCCACCGCCTGCGCACCCACATAGCGGGCAAAAGCACGCACCGCAGCATGGGCGAGCGGGACTTCGTCGCGCTGATCGACGGCGTCCACCAGCTCGTCAAGGTGCCGATCGTGCTGGTGTGGGACCGGCTGAACACCCACATCTCCCACGCCATGCGCGAGCTGATCTCCGGGCGTGAATGGGTCACGGTGTTCCTGCTGCACGCGTACTCAACCGACCTCAGCCCCATCGAGTGGGTATGGGCACACGTCAAACACAGCCTGGCCAACCTCGCCGTCGACCGACTCGAGACCCCTCGTACGCAACAGGCTCAAGCGCCTTCAGTACCGGCCCCTCGACGGCTTCATAGCCCGCACCGGCCTGACCCTCGACGATCCATAGTCACCCTGACGAGCCGAAGTCAGTACCTGATTGTATGGTGAAGAGACTACAGTGCTTCAGATGGGCGTTCGCAGCGGCTGCTGTCGCTGAACTCGGTGCGTGCGCAATGGCCCTGATGGACCCGAATGCTAAGACGTGGAATGTATGGGCGACAGGCTTTTGTCTTTCTGCTGAATTTCCTGTCAGTGAATCACCTCAAAAAAGAACGAACAGACTGTCATGAGTAAATCGGATTCGCTCTCCCGCACTGAAGGTCGCCGCTGATTTCTGATGGCAGTTGGCGTGCGCGGAGCGCCCGCCAACGTCCCGTACGGGACTGCGGAGCAGGCTCGGGAGGGGGAGGGCCCGGAAGAACCGAAGTCCTCCACACGACAACGGATTTCCGGCCCCCTTCCATAGCCAGCCACAGGAATTCGCGGAGCGAATTTCTGCAGTCCGAATTGCTCCGCAATTCGGACCGTGGGCAACGGAGTTGGCCACGCCGGTGACGGAGTCGCCGGCTACGCTGCGCGGAGCGCGGCGTTTGTCCGCCGCGTAGCGGCGGCGCGTCGTGTCTGCGGAGCAGACCGCGCGC